>NZ_JBSFVC010000054.1:0-36417 GCF_053592095.1 Streptomyces sp. NPDC002787
GCCACGACGAAGCCGTGGCCGCCGACGCGCAGAACCCCCGAGCTCTCAAGCGTTACTTCTTGCCGGACTTCGCCGTCTTAGGCGTCACCAACCGGCTCCCACTCCAGTCCTTGCCGACGCTGACGCTCTTCGACGCGGACAGCCCCGCGGTCGTCGCGGCTTCGGAGATGTCGCTGGGCTCCACATAGCCGTCCCGCCCGGTCTTGGGCGTCAGCAGCAGGATCGAGCCACCCTCCTCGATGTACGTGGTGGCGTCCACCAGTACGTCGGTCAGGTCGCCGTCGTCGTCGCGGAACCACAGCACGACGGCATCGGCCACGTCGTCATAGTCCTCGTCGACGAGCTCACTGCCTACGACTTCCTCGATGGACTCGCGGAGCTCCTGGTCGACATCGTCGTCGTAGCCGATCTCCTGGACCACCTGCTCGGGCTGGAACCCCAGCCTCGCGGCAGGGTTCGTCCGCTCCTCCGCGTGGTCCGCGGTCGCGCTCACGGGTTGCCTCCTGATCATGTTCGGTTGGGGTTGCCCCCGGGGAAGTTCAGCCACGCGCGTGCGCGAAGCGTTGGCCGTAGTCCACACGGGCGGGACGGATCGCGCAAGTACCCAGCCTTCTAGACCGCCGAAACGGTGACGATCCGGGCCGTGTCACCGCAACTCCCTGCGCGGATTCCCAGCCTCACGTGACGCACGCCACACCGTTCTGCCCGTTTTGCGCATTCGGCAACCATCCGGGGGTACGAGCATCGAATACCTTTACTACCTTTGTCGAGCAGGTAAGCGCCTTGGTTACCTCTCGGTAGAGATGACGTTTGCGTCCCCGAGGTACACGATGGGGGACGGTGCAGGCACCTAGAGAAACCCAAGAAGAGCGGCCCTCTGACAGCTAAGGAACAGCGTGGCTTCCGGATCCGATCGCAATCCGATCATCATTGGCGGCCTTCCGAGTCAGGTCCCTGACTTCGATCCCGAGGAGACCCAGGAGTGGCTCGACTCGCTCGACGCCGCGGTGGACCAGCGCGGCCGTGAGCGCGCGCGCTACCTGATGCTCCGGCTCATCGAGCGGGCCCGCGAGAAGCGCGTGGCCGTGCCCGAGATGCGCAGCACGGACTACATCAATACCATCCCGACCAAGAGCGAGCCGTTCTTCCCGGGCAACGAGGAGATCGAGCGGAAGATCCTCAACGCGACCCGGTGGAACGCCGCCGTGATGGTGTCGCGCGCCCAGCGGCCCGGCATCGGCGTCGGTGGCCACATCGCGACGTTCGCGTCCTCCGCCTCCCTCTACGACGTGGGCTTCAACCACTTCTTCCGGGGCAAGGACGAGGGCGACGGCGGCGACCAGATCTTCTTCCAGGGTCACGCCTCCCCCGGCATCTACGCCCGCGCGTATCTGCTGGACCGGCTCGGCGACCAGCAGCTGGACGCCTTCCGCCAGGAGAAGTCGAAGGCGCCGTACGGGCTGTCCAGCTACCCGCACCCGCGCCTCATGCCGGACTTCTGGGAGTTCCCGACCGTCTCCATGGGTCTCGGCCCGCTGGGCGCGATCTTCCAGGCGCGGATGAACCGGTACATGGAGGCGCGCGGTATCGCGGACACCTCCAAGTCCCATGTCTGGGCGTTTCTCGGCGACGGCGAGATGGACGAGCCGGAGTCGCTCGGCCAGCTCACGCTCGCCGCCCGCGAGGGCCTCGACAACCTGACCTTCGTGGTGAACTGCAACCTGCAGCGCCTCGACGGCCCGGTGCGCGGCAACGGCAAGGTCATCCA
Organism: Streptomyces sp. NPDC002787; assembly: GCF_053592095.1. NCBI lineage: Bacteria > Bacillati > Actinomycetota > Actinomycetes > Kitasatosporales > Streptomycetaceae > Streptomyces > Streptomyces sp. NPDC002787. The sequence goes on from NZ_JBSFVC010000054.1 coordinate 1,769, forward strand.
GGAGCTGGAGTCGGTCTTCCGGGGCGCCGGCTGGAACGTGATCAAACTGGTGTGGGACCGCTCCTGGGACCCGCTGCTCGCGCAGGACCGCGACGGTGTGCTGGTCAACCGCATGAACACCACGCCGGACGGCCAGTACCAGACGTACGCCACCGAGACCGGCGCGTACATCCGCGACCACTTCTTCGGTGACGACCACCGGCTGCGCGCGATGGTCGAGAACATGACCGACGACCAGATCCTGCACCTGGGCCGCGGCGGTCACGACCACCGGAAGATCTACGCGGCGTACAAGGCGGCCCACGAGCACAAGGGCCAGCCGACGGTCATCCTGGCCAAGACGATCAAGGGCTGGACGCTGGGTCCGAACTTCGAGGGCCGCAACGCCACGCACCAGATGAAGAAGCTGACGGTCGCCGACCTCAAGGGCTTCCGCGACCGCCTCCACCTGCCCATCTCCGACAAGGAGCTGGAGTCCGGCGTGCCGCCGTACTACCACCCGGGGCGGGACTCGGAGGAGATCCAGTACATGCACGACCGCCGCAAGGGGCTCGGCGGGTACGTCCCGACGCGTGTCGTGCGGTCGAAGCCGCTCGCCCTGCCGGACGACAAGACGTACGCGACCGTGAAGAAGGGCTCCGGTCAGCAGTCGATCGCCACGACCATGGCGTTCGTCCGACTGCTGAAGGACCTCATGCGGGACAAGGAGATCGGCAAGCGGTTCGTGCTGATCGCGCCCGACGAGTACCGCACCTTCGGCATGGACTCGTTCTTCCCGAGCGCGAAGATCTACAACCCGCTCGGCCAGCAGTACGAGGCGGTCGACCGTGATCTGCTGCTCGCCTACAAGGAGTCGCCGACCGGGCAGATGCTGCACGACGGCATCTCCGAGGCGGGCTGCACGGCCTCGCTGATCGCGGCCGGTTCGGCGTACGCGACCCACGGCGAGCCGCTCATCCCGGTCTACGTCTTCTACTCGATGTTCGGTTTCCAGCGCACCGGCGACCAGTTCTGGCAGATGTCCGACCAGCTGGCGCGCGGCTTCGTACTGGGTGCGACCGCCGGTCGTACGACCCTGACCGGTGAGGGTCTGCAGCACGCGGACGGGCACTCGCAGCTGCTCGCCTCGACGAACCCGGGCTGTGTAGCGTACGACCCGGCGTTCGGTTACGAGATCGCGCACATCGTGAAGGACGGTCTGCGCCGGATGTACGGCGAGACCGCCGACGGCAAGCCGGGCGAGGACGTCTTCTACTACCTCACCGTCTACAACGAGCCGATCCAGCACCCGGCCGAGCCGGCGGACGTCGATGTCGAGGGCATCCTCCAGGGCATCCACCGCTACAAGGCAGGCGAGTCGGGCTCGATCCCCGCGCAGATCATCGCCTCGGGTGTCGCGGTGCCGTGGGCGGTCGAGGCGCAGCAGATCCTCGCCGCCGACTGGAACGTGAAGGCGGACGTCTGGTCGGCGACCTCCTGGAACGAGCTGCGCCGCGAGGCGGTCGAGGTGGAGCGGCACAACCTGCTGCACCCCGAGGAGGAGCAGCAGGTCCCCTACGTCACGCGGAAGCTGAGCGGCGCCGAGGGGCCGTTCGTGGCCGTCTCCGACTGGATGCGGTCGGTGCCGGACCAGATCGCGCGGTGGGTGCCGGGCACGTACCAGTCGCTGGGCGCGGACGGGTTCGGCTTCGCGGACACGCGGGGCGCGGCCCGGCGCTACTTCCACATCGACGCCCAGTCGATCGTGGTCGCGGTGCTGACCGAGCTGGCCCGTGAGGGCAAGGTCGACCGCTCGGTGCTCAAGCAGGCGATCGACCGGTACCAGCTGCTCGACGTGGCGGCGGCCGACCCCGGGGCTGCGGGCGGCGACGCATAGCCCACGGTCCGGCGCAAGGGGTGGTGAACCCGCGGGTTCACCACCCCTTCACGTTTTCTACGATGCGGCCATGAAGCAGCGAGCGGTCTCGGCGCAGGCCCGTTGGGAACAGCACACACAGCGGCCGTTGTTCGGCCTGGCCGCGGTGTTCGCCGTCGCGTACGCCGTGCCGATCGTCCGGCCGGACGCGAGCGCGGACGTGAAGTGGTGGTGCGAGGTCGCCGAGTGGGGGGTGTGGGGCGCGTTCGCGCTCGACTACCTCATCCGGCTCCTCCTCGCCGAGCGGCGGTGGGATTTCGTGCGGACCCGGTGGCTGGACCTGGCGGCCGTGGTGTTGCCGATGATCCAGCCGCTGCGGCTGCTGCGGGTGGTGGCGACGCTGCTGCTGGTCGGCCAGCGGGCGCGGATGGCGTCGCAGATAAGGCTCACCACGTACGTCGGCGGGGCGGTGATCGGGCTGTTGATGTTCGGGTCGCTGGCGGTGCTGTCGGTGGAGCGGGACGCTCCCGGCGGGAACATCGACACGCTGGACGACGCGGTGTGGTGGTCGTTCACGACGATGACGACGGTGGGGTACGGGGACCACGCGCCGACGACCGGGCTGGGGCGGGTGTTGGCGGTCGGGCTGATGCTGTCCGGGATCGCGTTGCTGGGTGTGGTGACGGCGAACATCGCGGCGTGGTTCATAGCGCGGTTCGAGAAGGACGACGCGGAGGAACGGCGGCAGACCGCGGTGATAGCCGAACTGGCGGAGGAGGTTCGGTTGTTGCGTGCGGAGGTCGCGGAGTTGCGAAGTGCCCCTGTGGGACTGGGGAAACAGCGCCGTTGAGGGCAGGGCCGCGCCCTGTGCTTTTCATGCACGTACGCGGAAAAGGGCCCCTCGGCATGCGCTGCCGAGGGGCCCTGCCCTTTTCCCTCACTCCGACCGGGTCAGAAGAATCCGGTCCCTGGAGTGGCCGTGCCCGCCAGCCAGATGATGGCCAGGACGGTGTCGATGGCACCCAGAACGACCGCGATGATCGCGGGGACGGGGCGGGCGCCGGACCAGGTGCGGTTCATCGCCAGCCACCCGCACAGGATCGCTACGGGGCCGAGAATGATGCCCAGGACGAAGAATCCCGCGATCGCGCAGATGACTCCGATGATCCCGAGGGTCGCGCGATCCGGCCCGGTCCGTGACCACGTCCGGCCACGTGAGCGGGGGTGCCTGCGCGAACTGTGTCCGAAACCCGCCATCGTCAACAACTCCCTGAACCTCGCGGTCAGTTCGAGTACAGAACGGCGAGTACCCCGACGGTGTGGTTGAAACCGGGGAGAGTTGGCGGATTCGTCTGCGCGCGCTGCCCCCCTCCGGCAGCGCGCCGCAGAACCCCAGGTCACTCCGCGTCGAACGACCATGCCGTACGGAGGACTTGACTTACTGTGACCTGCGGCGCGTGCCGGGTGGAAGCGATCTTCGGCGTTGTCACCCGGATAGGCGAACGCGGGCGGAAACCCGCGCGTGAGGCAGGGGCGGGGCTGTCAGATGTGCGCCGCTCCGGCGCCCGCCTCGGCGTTCTCGCCGCGCTTGGTGAGGAACGCCACGAGGACGGCGACCGCGGCCACACCGGCGGCCACGAGGGACGCCAGGCTCATGCCCGAGATGAACGTGTCGTGCGCGACCGTGGTGATCTTCGCGGCGATCTCCGCCGGGGTTCCCTCGGCCACCGGCGCGGCACCCTGCTGGACGGCCTGCTTGGCCTGGGCGAGCTGGACCTCGTCGAGCGGCGGGAGACCCGCGTCCGCCCAGTTGCCCGCGAAGTCGCTGTCGACCTTGGAGGTCATCACGGCGCCCAGCACGGCCGTACCGAGGCTGCCGCCGATCTGCATCGCGGCCTGCTGGAGACCGCCGGCGACACCGGACAGCTCCAGGGGCGCGTTGCCGACGATGACCTCGGTGGCGCCGACCATCACCGGGGCGAGGCCGAGACCGAGGAGGGCGAACCAGAGGGACATCACGGCGCTGCCGGTGTCGGTCTGAAGCGTCGACATGCCGTACATGGCGACCGCGGTGAACGCCATGCCGCCGGCCAGCGGGATGCGCGGCCCGGCCTTGGTGATCAGCGCGCCGGCGAGCGGCGAGCCGACGATCATCATGCCGGTGAGCGGGAGGAGGTGCAGACCCGCGTCGATGGGGCTCATACCGTGCACGTTCTGCAAGTAGAACGTCACGAAGAACAGGCCGCCCATGAAGGCGATGGCCATCAGGACCATCAGGACGACACCCGCGGACAGGGGTACGGAACGGAAGAGCGCCAGCGGGATCAGCGGCTCCTTCACCTTCGTCTCCCAGAAGGCGAAGAGGCCGAAGCCGACGACGGAGGCGACCAGGAAGGCCCACGTCTGGCCGTCGCCCCAGCCCCACTCGGGAGCCTTGATGAGCGCCCAGACCAGGCAGAACATGGCACCCGAGAGCAGGGTGATGCCGAGGATGTCGAAGGAGCGCGGGGCGTTCTCCGCGCGGTGGTCCAACAGGATCCAGGCGCCCAGGGCCACGGCAAGGACGCCGACCGGGACGTTGATCCAGAACACGGACTGCCAGCTGACGTTCTCCACGAGGAAGCCGCCGAGGATCGGGCCGCCCGCGGTGGAGGCGCCGATGACCATGCCCCAGATACCGATGGCCATGTTCAGCTTCTCGGCGGGGAAGGTGGCACGGAGCAGGCCGAGCGCGGCCGGCATCAGCAGCGCGCCGAACAGGCCCTGGAAGACACGGAAGGTCACCACGAAGGCGACCGAGTTCGACAGGCCGATGGCCCCGGAGGCGGCGGCGAAGCCGACCACGCCTATGAGGAAGGTCTGCCGGTGGCCGAAGCGGTCGCCCAGCTTGCCGGCGGTGATGAGGGTGACGGCGAGGGCGAGGAAGTACGCGTTGGTGATCCACTGGACATCGGCCCAGGTGGCGCCGAGATCCTTGGCGATGGCCGGGTTGGCGATCGCCACGATGGTGCCGTCGAGGGCGACCATCATGACGCCGACGGCCACGGTGAGGAGGGTGAACCAGGGATGGCCGCGCAGGCCCCGGCCCTGGTTCTTCGTCGGGTCCGACGGGACGACTGGCGCCTTGTCCCCCGGTCCCGTCTTGTCGACAGTGGTCTGACTAGTCATGCGTGCGAGGCTAATGACAGCGACTGACAGTTGACAAACCAGTTCACAAGTCGGTAACTGTCACGTCACTCGCCACAGGGGCGGGTGGAGACGAGGGTTCATGGAGACGGCGGCCACGACGGCGGAGGTCGAGGAGGAGCGGCCCGGCCTGCGCGAACGGAAGAAGCAGCGCACCCACGACGCGCTGCTGCGGGCGGCCCTGGAGCTGTTCACGACCCAGGGGTACGAGGCGACGACGGTCGACGAGATCGCCGAGGCCGTCGAGGTCTCCCAGCGCACCTTCTTCCGCTACTTCGCGGGCAAGGAGGAAGCCGCCCTCGCGGTCATGGGCCTCACGAACGAGCACTTCCTGGCGGCGGTGCGCACCCGGCCGACGCACGAGGCCCCGCTGGAGGCGATGCGCAACGCCCTCCTGGAGGGCTGGGACGCCATCGGGGAGGCCGTCGAGCAGGTCGTTCCCGTCGACCTCTATCTCCGCGCGTACGGCATGGTCGAGTCGACGCCCGCACTGCTGGCCGCGCATCTGCGCCGCTCCGACGAGGTGGCGCGGGAGATCGAGCGGATCATCGCCGAGCGCGAGGGACTCGACGTGGACAGCGACCCCCGGCCGCGCGTGGCGGTGGCGGTGTTCGCCGGAGTCATGCGGGTCACCGAACGACTGTGGGCCCTGGGCGGCGACCTCAGCATGGAGGCGATGCGCGAGCTGACCGCCGCGCACCTGGACGCTCTTCGGCCGTCGCTGGCCGAGAAGTGGCGTACTGGCCGAAACGCATAGCGAACGGCATCTTCGGGACCTTCTCTGCGCACTGCACGGAACGGGCGTGATCGAAACGTGATCCCCCTCACTTGGTTAACGCGAGACCCTTCCGTTCTCTTAGTGTGTCCTTTCAGTGACTTCCTTCGACTCCTCCCCGCAACTGAACGTCTGGCGCGCACTGCTGGCGCTGGCCGTGGTTTTCGTGATGCTGGCGACCACCGGCTGGACCGCGATCCGCAGCCATCGCGAGGAGTCGCCGCTGCAGGCGTCGCTCTCCGCATGGCAGCGCGGACACCTCGGCGGCCGTGACCTGCCGGACGCCGAATCGTCTCCGCACCGCCTGGCCGCGTTCTTCGCCTCGCTCACCGCACACCAGCGCACCCGGCTCGCCCACCGCTATCCACTCGCGGTCGGCAACATGAACGGCGCCCCCGTCAAGCTGCGCTACCGGGCCAACCGCATCGCGCTGAAGCAGCAGAGCAAGCGCGAACGCGCACGCATGCACGACCAGCGGCTCTCCAAGACCGGCCGGCACGAGGCCGGCCGCCGGATGCACCGCTTCGACATGCTGGCCGGCGACAGACGGCAGATCCTCGCCTTCGACCCCCAGGGCTCCGGCCGGGTCGCCGAGGTCTTCGGCAGCCTGAACAAGGCAGAGCGCGTCTCGGTCGTCGTCCCCGGCGTCGACACCAACGTCCTCACGTTCCAGCGCACCAACCGCCGGTACACGGCGCCCGTCGGCATGGCCAAGTCGCTCTACAGGGCGGAGCGCGCGGCGAGCCCCGGGACGCGTACGGCCGTGATCGCCTGGGCCGACTACACCGCGCCCGACGGCCTCGGCCTCGACTCGGCCACCGCGCTCCGCGCCGAACAGGGCTCGGTCCGGCTGAACGCGCTGGTGCGGAGCCTGCCCGGCAGCTCCACGGTCGCGCTGGTCTGCCACAGCTACGGCTCCGTGGTGTGCGGGGTCGCCGCGTCGTCGCTGCCGTCGCGGGTCACCGACATCGCGGTGGCGGGCAGCCCCGGCATGCGCGCGGAGACGGTCGGTCAACTGCGTACGTCGGCCCGGGTGTGGGCCATGCGGGACGCCGACGACTGGGTCCAGGACGTGCCCTACCTGGAGGTCGGTGGGCTCGGCCACGGCACCGACCCGGTCTCCGCGGAGTTCGGGGCGCGCATCCTGTCGGCGGCCGACGCCCGGGGGCACAGCGGCTACTTCGAGCCGGGGACCGAGAGCCTGTACAACTTCGCCGAAATCGGCATCGGCGCGTACGAGTCGGTGCGGTGTGCGCGACAGGACGACGTGTGTCTGGCGGGTCTGTCCGACAGCGCTGCGGCCTGACGCGCGTAGAGGAGGGTAAAAGTGCGGTTCACCTCGGTCGGGACTTCGCCGCGTCACGCGCATACGATGAGCCGCATGGGTGACGTACTGGCCGGATTTCATGCCGCCTGGGAGTTCGAGTCCGACTCCGTGCTCATCCGCTTCGAACGGGGGATTCGCACGCCGAAGCTGTTCGCCGCGCTCGGCGAGCGGCGCATCCCCCTGGAAGCGATCGCGGACGTGACGCTGACGCCGGGGAAGCGGGGCACCGTCGTACTGCGTGCCGTGCCGCGACCGGGCGCCGATCCGCTGATGGAGGCGGCGGCGGACCAGCTCAAGGAGGGCTCCGACCCGTACCGGCTGGTGCTGCCGGCCGAACGGGAGACGCTCGCGGAGTACTACGCCGACGAGCTGCGGGCGCGGTTGACCGGGTCGGAGCCGGCGGAGCGGTTCCTGGTGGACGCTCCCGAGGTGCCGTTGCAGTTCAAGGCGTACGACGGGAAGGCGTCCTTCGACGGGCGGTCGGTGTCGTTCAGGTGGTCCTGGACGGGGGCGTCCTCGGCGAAGTGGAAGGCCGGGGACCAGAGTTTTCCGGTGAGTGCGCTGAGTGGGGTCGAGTGGCGGTCGCCGGAGGTGTTCGAGGGGTATCTGCGGTTGCTGCGGCGTGATGTCTCCGGTGAGCAGGCACGTCAGCCGGATCATGATCCCGCCGCTGTCGTGTTCGGGCTGGGGTACGGGCCGGTGCACGAGTCGTTGCCGTTCGCCGCGGCCGTGTTGGCGGCGGTGCGGGCCGGCTCCGCCGGGCCCGCGGAGGTGGGGGCCGGCGCCGGGCCGCGGCGGGATCCGGCCGACATCGCCGACCGGATCCGGCATCTCGGGGAGTTGCATCAGGCGGGGCTGGTGACGGATGAGGAGTTCAGTGTGAAGAAGGCGGAGTTGTTGGCTGAGCTTTAGGGGAATCGCCGTCGGGGGCTCGCCGCTCGGCCGACCGCGGGTGCGTTGTGGTTGCTCGCGCGGTTCCCCGCGCCGCTGAGATACGCCGCAGTACCCCTGCTCACAAGACCGCCCTACTCCCTGCCCGCCGATGCGAACCTCATGTCCGCGTAGCGGTCGCCCGCCACCTTGGCCGCCAGCGGCTCCAGTAGGGCCATGTCCTCCTCACCGAGCACGATCCTCGTGGCCGCCGCGTTCTCCTCCACCCTTGCCGGCTTGCGGGTGCCCGGGATCGGGACGACCGGGAGGCCGTGCACGGAGGCCTGCTGCTGGACCCAGGCCAGGGCTACCTGGCCGAGGGTGGCGCCGTGGGCCTCGGCGACCTCGCGGATGGGGGCCAGGAGAGCCGCGTTGGCGGCGGCGTTGTCGCCGGTGAAGCGGGGCTGCTGGCGGCGGAAGTCGTCGGGGGTGAGGTCCTCGGCCTTGGCGAAGGAGCCGGTGAGGAAGCCTCGGCCGAGCGGCGAGTAGGCGACGAGGGTGACGCCGAGATCGCGGGCCGTGGGAACCACCTGGGCCTCGATGTCCCGGCTGAAGAGGGACCACTCGGACTGCAGGGCGGCGATGGGGTGCACGGCCTGGGCGGCGCGCAGCTCGGCGGCCGTGACCTCGCTGAGGCCCAGCTGCTTGACCTTGCCCTCGCGGACGAGGTCGGCCATGACACCGACGGTCTCCTCGATCGGGACGTTCACGTCGCGGCGGTGCATGTAGTAGAGGTCGATCACCTCGACGCCGAGGCGGCGCAGGCTCGACTCGACGGCCTCGCGGATGTGCGGCTCGTCGTTGCGGATGATCCGCTTCGTCGGGTCGTCGGGGTCGATGGCCAGGCCGAACTTGGTGGCGATGATGAGGTCGTCGCGGTGCGCCCTGACGAAGGGCGAGAGGAACTTCTCGTTCTCGCCGGCGCCGTACGCCTGGGCCGTGTCGTAGAGCGTGACCCCCAGTTCCAGCGCGCGCTCCAGGGTGGCCCTGGACTCCGCCGCGTCCGAGGGGCCGTACGCGAAGCTCATGCCCATGCAGCCGAGGCCCTGTACGCCGACCTCGGGGCCGTCCGCTCCCAGCCGTGTCCTCGCGATGCTGCCGTTCGTCATGAGGCCCTCTCCGACGCCAGGGCCTGCCCGGCGTCCGCATAGAAGTTGATCTTTCGGTCGAGCACGTTCAGGGTGTCCTGGAGCTCGGCGATCCGGGACAGGACGTCCTGTCGGGTCTGCTTGAGCAGGTCGAAGCGCTCGCTGTAGGTGTGGTCGCCCTCGCGCACCAGTTCCGCGTAGCGGACCATGTCGGCGACGGGCATGCCGGTGAGGCGGAGCTTGCCGACGAGGTCGAGCCAGTCGAGGTCGCGGTTGCGGTAGCGGCGCTGGCCGGTGTGGGAGCGGTCGATGTGCGGCATCAGCCCGATCCGCTCGTACCAGCGCAGCGTGTGCGCCGTCAGACCGGTGAGGACCACGACCTCGCTGATCGTGTACCGGTCCTGTCCGTCGGGCCGCCGGGGCTGCCGCGGTGGACCGGCACAACTGTCGGTACTGGCAGTACTGGTGGCACTCGTCGTACTCGTGGCACTCGTGGTCTCCATCACCGTCATGGCCTCCACGCTAAAACCCTGGAGTGCGCTCGAAGCAAGCGGATTCGGTGAGAAAACACCAGGACGTCATGTGATCACGCCGGTTAGCGTGCCGGACATGAGTCTCGTACGACGTGCGGCCCCCGAGGACGCCGAGGAACTGCTCCGGCTGCGTCAGGTGATGATCGACTCGATGCGCGGAGCGGACCGTTCCACCGACTGGCACCACGAGTCCCTGCCGACCGTACGCAGTCGACTCGCCGACTACGACGGGGACTTCGCGGCCTTCGTGGTCGACCATCCGGAGCGGCCGGGCGCGCTCGCCGCGCTGGTGGCGGGGACGGTCGACTACCGCATCGGACGGGCCGGCAACCCGCACGGCGCGGTCGGCCACGTCTTCAGCGTCGCCACCGACCCCGACGCCCGCCGCCGGGGCTATGCCCGCGCCTGCATGGACGTGCTCCTCGACTGGTTCCGCGAGCGGGGCGCCGGTTACGTCCATCTGACCGCCTCCGCCGACGCCGAGCCGCTGTACGCGTCGATGGGCTTCCGGCGCAGGTCCGACCCCTTGATGCAGCTGGATCTGTGAGCGGCTTAGGCTCATGGGCATGTCCTTGCAGAGCCTCGCGCTGATCGAGAACTGGCCCGTCCCCACCGCCGCCGCGGCCGTCGTACGGGCGGACGGCACCGTCCTCGGGAGCCACGGTCCGCTCGCGCGGCGGTTCGCGCTGGCCTCGGTCACCAAGCCGCTCGCCGCGTACGCCGCGCTGGTGGCGTACGAGGAGGGGGCGATCGAGCTGGACGAGCCGGCGGGGCCCACGGGGTCGACCGTGCGGCATCTGCTGGCGCACACCTCGGGGCTGGCCTTCGACGAGCACCGGGTGACGGCGGCGCCCGGGGAGCGGCGGCTGTACTCGAACGCCGGGTTCGAGGCGCTCGGGGACCATGTGGCCAAGGCGACGGACATCCCCTTCGCGGAGTACGCGCGGCAGGCGGTGCTCGAACCGCTGGGGATGACGGCCACCTCCCTCGACGGCTCCCCGGCCAAGGACGGCGTCTCGACCGTCGAGGACCTGGTGCGGTTCGCGACGGAGGTGCAGGCGCCCCGGCTGCTCGACCCGCGCACGGTCGCCGAGGCGATGACCGTGCAGTACCCGGGCACGAAGGGCGTCCTGCCGGGTTACGGGCACCAGAACCCCAACGACTGGGGGCTCGGCTTCGAGATCCGGGACTCCAAGACACCGCACTGGACGGGGACTTCGTCGTCGCCGGGTACGTTCGGGCACTTCGGCCAGTCGGGGACGTTCCTGTGGATCGACCCGGTGGCGGGGGTGGCTTGCGTGGCGCTGACGGACCGGGCGTTCGGGCCGTGGGCGATCGAGGCGTGGACGCCGTTCACGGACGCCGTGCTCGCCGAGGTCGGGCGGTAACCACGCCCTGCGGCAAGGAAGTTGATCCGCGTTACCGGCTCGCTGCTCGGCTCGGCTCGGGCGGACGACGAGGGCGGCGGCGTCTGGCACGGCGACCTGTACCACTACGAAGACAAGCTGGGCAGCGGCGATGACAAGATCGTCCTGCTGAACAACGCCCAGCAGGGTTCTCTGAAGACCTGCCGCGAGGAGACCAGGTACGCCGAGAGCCTGTCCTTGTCTCAGCTCTCGGAAGGCACACAGTTCTGCGTGCACACCAGCTCCGGGCACATCGCCCTGGTCACATACCAGGGCAGCGCCCCCGAGAACGACCCCAGTGACTACGTCTCGCTGGACTTCACGATCTGGCGCAACGCGGAGGAGCCGGCCGACAGCTGACCGCCTGTCACTCCCCCAGCTCCCAGATCAGCACCTCGGCCGGGGCGGCGACGGCGACCAGCTCCAGCCCTTTCTCGCTCTCGGCCCGCACGGAGTCGCCGGGCTCCAGCGCGTACGGCCCCAGCCGCACGACACCCCGGACGACATGCGCGTACGCCCTCGCCGCGTCCGGCACGGCCGTCCGCTCCCCCGCCCTGGTCAGCCGCCGCACGTGCAGCATCGCGCCCGCCTCGGGGACGGCGTACGGCGTGGAGTCGGCGATGCCGTGGACGATCTCGTACGCCGGGTCGCCGCCCGGGTCCAGGGGGGCCAGCCACATCTGCACGAAGGTCAGCGGCTCGGAGCCGTCGTTGCGCTCCACGTGCCGGACGCCGGCCGCCGAGCTGAGCCGCTGGACGTCCCCGGGGCGGACCACCGTCTCGTGGCCGGTGGTGTCACGGTGGGTCAGCTCGCCCTCGACGACCCAGGTGACGATCTCGGTGTGGCTGTGCGGATGCTCGTCGAAGCCGGCGCCGGGCGCGAGCCGCTCCTCGTTGCAGGCGAGCACCGCTCCGAAACGGAGGTTGTCCGGGTCGTAGTGCGAGCCGAAGGAGAAGGCGTGGAGCGAGGCGATGCCCGCCTCCGGGTCACCACCGGGGTAGCGCGTGTCGGCGCGCCGTACGTCCATCACGACTCCACGGTATCCCCGGCGGTCCACCGAACACCGGCGGCACCATCCAGACCGGTCGGCACCACCCAGCCCGTCCGGCGTTCGAGGACGACGCCGTTCAGGCCGGAGCGGGGGTGCGGGGGCGGCAGCCCCTGGCAGCCGCACACTCCGGCCCACCCACCCTCCGGCGCGAGCCAGCGCAGCGATAAGGCAGTCTTGTCCCGTGCCCGAACCAGAAGCCAGCAAATCCAGACCCGCACCGTACGTCCACGCGCACGCCGCGACGCTGAAGCGGCTGGAGAAGTCGTCCGGAAGCCTCGCCGCGCAGGCCATCGCACGGATGGACGAGACGCTGCCCTGGTACCGGGCGATGCCGCCGGAGAACCGGTCATGGATCGGGCTGGTCGCGCAGGCGGGTATCGCCGCCTTCACAGAATGGTTCCGGCACCCGGACGCCCCGCAGGCCATCTCCACGGATGTCTTCGGGACCGCGCCGCGTGAGCTGACCCGGGCGATCACGCTCCGGCAGACCGTGGAGATGGTGCGCACCACCATCGAGGTCATGGAGTCGGCCATCGACGAGGTGGCCGCTCCCGGCGACGAGAGCGTGCTGCGCGAGGCCCTGCTCGTCTACGCGCGCGAGATCGCCTTCGCCACCGCCCAGGTGTACGCGCAGGCCGCCGAGGCACGCGGCGCCTGGGACGCCCGCCTGGAGTCCCTGGTCGTGAACGCGGTGCTCAGCGGCGAGGCCGACGAGGGCGCCGTCTCCCGGGCCGCCGCCCTCGGCTGGAACTCCCCCGACCATGTCTGTGTGGTCCTCGGCACCGCCCCGGACGGCGACAGCGAGCTGACCGTGGAGGCGATCCGGCGCGCGGCCCGGCACGCCAAGGTCCAGGTGCTCACCGGGGTGCTGGGCGACCGGCTCGTGGTGATCGCCGGGGGCAACAACGACCCGTTGCAGGTCGCGAAGTCGCTGATCGGACCGTATGCGGCGGGGCCGGTGGTGGCCGGGCCGATCGTGCCCGACCTGCTGGCCGCGACCCGGTCCGCGCAGGCCGCGGCCGCCGGACTCAAGGCCTGCTCGGCGTGGCAGGACGCGCCCCGGCCCGTCCTGGCGGACGATCTCCTTCCGGAGCGAGCGATCGCGGGCGACCCCAGTGCGCGTGAGCAACTGGTGGAGGAGATCTACAGACCACTGGAGGAGGCCGGCTCCGCGCTCCTGGAGACGCTCAGCGTCTATCTCGAACAAGCCTCGAGTCTTGAGGGAGCGGCCCGGATGCTCTTCGTCCACCCCAACACCGTGCGCTACCGGCTCCGACGTGTGACTGACGTCACCGGCTGGTCGCCCTCCGATGTACGCTCGGCCTTCACCCTGCGGATCGCGTTGATCCTGGGGCGTCTGGTCGATGGAGATCCTCAGCTCTAGGGTTTTGTCGAGGAGCTACAAAACCCCTACGTGTTCTTCGTCCCTGTCCTCACGGGCGGCCTGAGCCGTCCCCAAGAGAGAGTGTGAGAGTGCTCGTACTCGTCGCTCCCGGCCAGGGCGCCCAGACGCCCGGCTTCCTGACTCCCTGGCTCGACCTCCCCGGTGCCGCCGACCGCCTCGGCGCGTGGTCGGACGCCATCGGGCTGGACCTCGCCCACTACGGCACCGAGGCCGACGCCGACGCGATCCGCGACACCGCCGTGGCCCAGCCGCTGCTGGTGGCGGCCGGAATGCTGTCCGCCGCCTCCCTCGCGAAAGTCGTCCTCGGCGACGTGCCCCTGGGCGCGGTGGCCGGGCACAGCGTCGGTGAGATCACCGCCGCCGTGTTCGCCGAGGTCCTGGACGAAACGGCCGCGTTGACCCTCGTCCGCAAGCGGGGCCTGGCCATGGCCGAGGCCGCCGCGGTCACCGAGACCGGTATGTCCGCGCTGCTCGGCGGCGACCCCGAGGTGACGATTCCGCACCTGGAGAAGCTTGGGCTGACCCCGGCGAACGTGAACGGCGCGGGCCAGATCGTCGCCGCCGGCACCCTGGAGCAGCTGGCCGCCCTGGAGGCGGACAAGCCCGAGGGCGTACGGCGCGTGGTCGCCCTCAAGGTCGCCGGCGCCTTCCACACGCACCACATGGCCCCCGCCGTGGACGCCCTCGCCAAGGCCGCCGAGGACCTGTCGCCCGGGGACCCCAAGGTCACCTATGTCTCGAACAAGGACGGGCAGGCCGTCGCCACCGGCGCCGAGGTGCTCTCCCGTCTCGTCGGTCAGGTCGCCAACCCGGTCCGCTGGGACCTGTGCATGGAGACCTTCAAGGAGCTGGGCGTGACCGCGATCCTCGAGGTCTGCCCCGGCGGCACGCTCACCGGTCTCGCCAAGCGCGCCCTGCCGGGCGTGGCGACGGTGGCGCTCAAGACACCCGACGACCTCGACGCCGCTCGCGCGCTCATCGCCGAGCACCAGAACTAGGAGCCCTGGAGCATGCCGAAGATCAGGCCGAGCAAGGGCGCCCCGTACGCACGCATCCTCGGCGTGGGCGGTTACCGCCCGGTCCGGGTGGTGCCCAACGACGTGATCCTGGAGAAGATCGACTCGTCCGACGAGTGGATCCGCTCCCGCTCCGGCATCGAGACCCGGCATTGGGCGAACGACGAGGAGACCGTCGCCGCCATGTCGATCGAGGCGTCCGGCAAGGCGATCGCCGACGCCGGGATCTCCGTCGAGCAGATCGGCGCCGTCGTCGTCTCGACCGTGTCGCACTTCAGTCAGACCCCGGCCGTCGCCACCGAGATCGCCGACAAGCTCGGTACGGCCAAGGCCGCTGCCTTCGACATCTCGGCCGGCTGCGCGGGCTTCGGCTACGGCCTCACCCTCGCCAAGGGCATGGTCGTCGAGGGCTCGGCAGAGTACGTACTTGTCATCGGTGTCGAGCGGCTGTCCGACCTCACCGACCTGGAGGACCGGGCCACGGCCTTCCTCTTCGGTGACGGCGCCGGCGCGGTCGTCGTCGGCCCCTCCCAGGAGCCGCACATCGGCCCGACGGTGTGGGGCTCCGAGGGCGACAAAGCCGGAACGATCAAGCAGACGGTCCCGTGGAACGAGTACCGGATCGGTGACGTCGACAAGCTTCCGCTGGACAGCGAGGGCAACGTCAAGTTCCCCGCGATCACGCAGGAGGGCCAGGCGGTGTTCCGCTGGGCCGTGTTCGAGATGGCGAAGGTCGCTCAGCAGGCGCTGGACGCGGCCGGAATCAGCCCGGACGACTTGGACGTCTTCATTCCCCACCAGGCCAACGAGCGGATCATCGACTCGATGGTGAAGACACTCAAGCTGCCGGAGCACGTCACGGTCGCGCGTGACGTGCGCACCACCGGCAACACCTCGGCCGCCTCGATCCCGCTCGCGATGGAGCGGCTCCTGGCGACCGGCGAGGCGAAGAGCGGCGACACCGCGCTCGTCATCGGCTTCGGGGCGGGTCTCGTGTACGCCGCGACGGTCGTTACCCTCCCCTAGGCACCCGCTTCGGATCTTGTGATCCGGCGCGGGACAACGCACAACCTGCCGCTGACGCGGCGGGCCGCCAACCCTCTGGAAACTACGAAGGAGCGCCCGACATGGCCGCCACCCAGGAAGAGATCGTCGCCGGTCTCGCCGACATCGTGAACGAGATCGCCGGCATCCCGGTCGAGGACGTCCAGCTGGACAAGTCCTTCACCGACGACCTGGACGTCGACTCCCTGTCCATGGTCGAGGTCGTCGTCGCCGCCGAAGAGCGCTTCGACGTCAAGATCCCGGACGACGACGTCAAGAACCTCAAGACGGTCGGCGACGCGACCGACTACATCCTCAAGCACCAGGCCTGATCCTCGCATCGGGTCCGGGCCCGGTCCTCGGACCGGTCCGTTGCCCCGCCACCCGGCGGTGGCGCCGCTGAATCCTCGTAACCGTTGGAGAACATTCCCGTGAGCTCGACCAATCGCACCGTGGTCGTCACCGGTATCGGCGCAACCACACCGCTGGGTGGCGACGCGACTTCCACCTGGGAGGGGCTGATCGCCGGCAAGTCCGGTGTCGGGCCCCTGGAGCAGGAGTGGGCCGCCGACCAGGCGGTCCGCATCGCCGCGCAGATCGCCGTGGAGCCGACCGAGGTCATCCCCAGGCCGCAGGCCCGCCGCCTGGACCGCTCGGCGCAGTTCGCGCTGATCGCGGCCAAGGAGGCGTGGGCCGACGCCGGTTACTCGGAGACCTCGGCCGACGACGGCACCGTCGACGCGGACCGGGTCGGCGCGGTCATCGCCTCCGGCATCGGCGGTGTGACGACCCTGCTCGACCAGTACGACGTGCTGAAGGAGAAGGGCGTACGCCGCGTCTCCCCGCACACCGTGCCGATGCTGATGCCCAACGGGCCGTCGGCGAACGTCGGTCTGTACGTCGGCGCCCGCGCCGGTGTGCACACCCCCGTCTCCGCCTGCGCGTCGGGTGCCGAGGCCATCGGCTACGCCATCGAGATGATCCGCACCGGCCGCGCCGATGTCGTGATCGCCGGTGGTACCGAGGCCGCCATCCACCCGCTGCCGATCGCCGCGTTCGGCAACATGATGGCGATGTCCAAGAACAACGAGGACCCGCAGGGCGCCTCCCGTCCGTACGACACCGGCCGTGACGGCTTCGTCCTCGGCGAGGGTGCCGGTGTCGTCGTCCTGGAGTCGGCCGAGCACGCGGCGGCGCGGGGTGCCCGGGTCTACGCCGAGGCCGTGGGCCAGGGCATCTCCGCCGACGGCCACGACATCGTGCAGCCGGAGCCGGAGGGGCGTGGGATCGCCCACGCCCTGCAGAACCTGCTGGACCGGACCGACCTGGACCCGGCGGAGATCGTGCACGTCAACGCGCACGGGACGTCGACGCCGGCCGGTGACATCGCCGAGTTGAAGGCGCTGCGGAAGGTGTTCGGTGACGACACCGACCACTTCGCGGTGTCCGCGACGAAGTCGATGACCGGGCACCTGCTGGGTGGTGCCGGTGGTGTGGAGACGGTGGCGACGGTGCTCGCGCTGTACCACCGGGTGGCTCCGCCGACGATCAATGTGAACGACCTGGACCCCGAGGCCGAGGCCAACGCGGACATCGTGCGCGGGGAGGCTCGGAAGCTGCCGGTTGAGGGCCGCATCGCTGCCCTCAACGACTCCTTCGGGTTCGGTGGGCACAACGTGGTGCTGGCGTTCAGGACCGTTTGATCGCTGACATGAGTGTGGCCCGGATCCCCTTTCAGGGATCCGGGCCACATCTGTTTGTAGGTCGAGTGCGGGCCGGTGGGGGCTTCTCGCGCAGTTCCCCGCGCCCCTTACGGGGCGCTTCTCACACCACCTGGTGCAGCCAGCGGACCGGGGCGCCCTCTCCCGCGTATCTGAAGGGTTCCAGCTCGTCGTCCCAGGGCTTGCCCAGGAGTTTGGTGATCTCGGCTTCCAGGTCGGTCTCGCCGCGCTGGGAGCGGGTCAGGGCGGCTCGGAGGCGGTCCTCGGGGATGAGGATGTCGCCGTGGATACCGGTGACGGCGTGGAAGATGCCCAGCTCGGGGGTGCAGCTGTAGCGCTCGCCCTCGGCGGTGGCGCAGGGCTCGGCGGTGACCTCGAAGCGGATGAGGTGCCAGCCGCGCAGCGCGGACGCGAGCTTGGAGGCGGTGCCGGCCTGGCCCTGCCAGGAGAACTCGGAGCGCCAGGTGCCCGGGGCGGCCGGCTGCCGGATCCAGTCGAGGTTCACGCGCGTCCCGAGAACCCCGGCGACGGCCCACTCGACGTGCGGGCACAGCGCACGCGGCGCGGAGTGCACGTACAGGACTCCACGTGTCGTCACCGGGGCCTCCACAGAGCAGCGCATCTTGTCATTTGATGGAACGGCAGTGGCAGAGCGGCCACGTGGCGAGGCTACCGTGCGGCGGGGCAAGGAGTGTGACGTACCGTCGGAGCAGGCGCCAGGAACAACTCGGGTTTCACCCGAGGGGACGCCTGTGCGGATCGAACAGTTGCGTCTGCTGTCGCATCGTCCCCATGGCTTTCCTTTTCCGGGAACTCCCGCGCGTTGTCATGGGTGGGAACTTGCACGTGTACGACCGACGAGGGGACCAGGGATGCGGAAGCGACGTCACCGTTCGAGGGCGGTGTTCGGCGCCGTCCTGGCGGCCGCGCTGCTGGCCGTGACCGGCTGTGACGCCTCCGGTGGCAACTCCCCCGGCCCCGAGGGGACGGGGAAGAACGCGAAGGCCTCCCCGTCGCCCACCCCCGCGTGGGACAGCACCCCCGAGTCGCTGGTCGCCGTCGGCGATTCCATCACCCGTGGCTTCGACGCGTGCAAGGTGCTGTCCGACTGCCCCGAGGTGTCCTGGGCGACCGGCAGTGACGCCTCGGTCGACAGTCTCGCCGTACGGCTGCTGGGTGCGTCCGGGGCGGCGCAGCGGAGCTGGAACTACGCGGTGACCGGGGCCCGGATGGCCGACCTGCCGACCCAGGTGGCGCGGGCGGTGAGCCGTAAGCCGGAGCTGGTCACGGTGATGATCGGCGCGAACGACGCGTGCCGTGCGAACGCCGCGGCCATGACGCCCGTCGCCGACTTCCGCGCCGACTTCGAGGACGCGATGGCCACCCTGCGGGACGCCCTGCCCAAGGCGCAGGTGTTCGTGGCGAGCGTCCCGGACCTGAAGCGGCTGTGGTCCGAGGGCCGCAAGAACCCGATGGGCAAGCAGGTGTGGAAGCTGGGCATCTGTCCGTCCATGCTGGCCGATCCCGACCTCCTCACCGCGGCGGCCACCGAGCGGCGGGACGCCGTGCAGGACCGGGTGGAGGCGTACAACGACGTCCTGCGCGAGGTGTGCGAGAAGGACCGCCACTGCCGCTACGACGGGGACGCCGTCTTCGACTACCGCTTCGGGCAGGCCCAGCTCAGCCAGTGGGACTGGTTCCACCCGAGTGTGAACGGGCAGGCACGGCTGGCGGAGATCGCGTACCGGATCGTCAGCGCGGAGGGATCGTGACCGGGGGTTCTGCCGCGGCCTAGGGTCGTGACCTAGGGTTTCGCTCATGAGCGAACTTTTCGGCACACTTTCCGACGGCACGACAGTTCATCGCTGGACGTTGGAGCGGGGCGGCACCCGGGTGCGGGTCCTGACGTACGGCGGGATCGTGCAGTCGGTCGAGGTCCCCGACCGGGAGGGGCGGGCGGCGGACGTCGTGCTGGGGTTCGCCGATCTCGACGGCTACCTGCGCAATTCGGGTCCGTTCTTCGGGGCGCTCATCGGCCGGTACGCCAACCGCATCGCCCAGGGGCGGTTCAGCCTCGACGGGCACGTGTACGAGTTGGAGCGCAACAACCCGCCGAACTCGTTGCACGGTGGTCCCCTCGGCTTCGACAAGCGGGTGTGGGAGGCGGAGGGCGTCGCGGGCGGGGCCGGTGTGCGGCTGTCACGGGTGAGTCCGGACGGGGAAGAGGGCTTCCCGGGGCGACTGGAGGTCTCCGCGACGTACACGCTGGACGAGGACGGGGGTGCGCTGCGGATCGCGTACGAGGCGGTCACCGACGCGCCGACCGTCGTGAACCTCACGAATCACTCCTACTGGAACCTCGCGGGCGCCTCGGCCGGGAGCGCGGGTGGGCATGAGCTGCGGATCGCCGCGTCGCGGGTGACGCCGGTGGATGCGGATCTGATTCCCACGGGGGAACTGGCGCAGGTGGAGGGGACGCGGTTCGACTTCCGGGTGGCGCGGAAGGTGGGGGCCGGGTACGACCACAACTTCGTGCTCGACAAGGGGGTTACGGCGCGTGCCGAGGGGGTGGCCGAGCTGTGGGAGCCGGGATCGGGGCGGGTGTTGAGCGTGGCGACGACCGAGCCGGGGATGCAGCTTTATACGGCGGATCATCTGGAGGGGCCTTTTTGGCCTGGGGATGGGATTGCGCTGGAGACGCAGCACTTTCCCGATTCGCCGAACCGGCCGCGGTTTCCCAGTGCGGTGTTGCGGCCGGGCGGCGTTTACCGGTCGGAGACGGTTTATGGGTTCGGGGTGCGCTCGTAATCGTACGGCGACCGGCTGGAGGGTCACTCGGCCGCGGGTATCGCCGCCACGACCTCGATCTCGATCTGTGCCTCCGGCCGGAAGAGCTTCGGGACCTCCGTCGTCATGCTCGTCGGCGGGGTGCCGGGCAGGAACTCCCCGCGTACGGCGCCGTATTCGTGGAGCTTGGTGATGTCCGTGAGGTAGGTGCCGATGTTGATGATGTCGGCGAGGGTCGCGCCGTGAGCGTCGAGGAGGGCGGCGATGGTCTCGAAGACGCCTCGGCTCTGGTCGGCCAGGGTGTCGCCGTCGGCGATCTGGCCGGAGAGGTACAACAGGGCGCTGCCGTCAGCGAGTTGGACGCGGGCGACCTGGGAGTAGTACGGGCTGAGCGGCTGGGGTGCGGAGGCCGGGTTGTCGAGGGTGATCTCCATGGCGTCGACGCTAGGGCCGACGGTGTGATGCGACAAGTAAATGTCTAGCATGGCCACCATGCCGGAATCGCATCGCTCGCTGGAAGCCGCCGGAGCCGAGGTCCCCGAGCTGTCCGTCTTCTGGCTGCGGGTGTTCCTGGAGGTGGCGCGGCACGGGTCGTTCACGGTGGCCGCGCGGTCGCTCGGGTGGACCCAGTCGGCCGTGTCGCGGCAGGTCGCCTCGCTGGAGGGTGCGTTGGGCGGGTCGGCGCTGTTCGACCGGCTGCCGCGCGGGGTGCGGCTCACGGAGGCGGGGCGGACGCTCGTCCCGCATGCGGAGGCCGTGACGGAACGGCTGCTGCGGGCCGAACGGGAGCTGGGGGCGCTGCGGGAGGCGGCGGGCGGACGGCTGCGGATCGGCGCGTTCGCCACGGCGGACGCGGCGCTCGTGCCGCACGCGATGGCCGCGTTCCGGGCCCGGTGCCCCGGCGTACGGCTCACGAGGGAGGAGGGCTTCACGCCCGCCCTGCTCGACCGGCTGGCCGCCGGGGAGCTGGACCTGGCGATCGTCTCGACCACGGGCCGCGTGCCCCTGGAGGCGTACGACCTCCATCACCTCCTCGACGAGTCCCTGTACGTCGCGGTCCCCGCCGGCCATCCGCTCGCTGACCGCCCCTCGGTACGGCTCCCCCAACTGGCCGACGCCGACTGGATATCCGGCGACGACCGGCCCGAGGGCACCCTCCTCGACGCGGCGCTGCGGCACGGCTTCCGGCCCCGGATCGCGCATGTCGTCGTGGAGTGGATCGCCAAGCTGGGGTATGTGGCGGCCGGGCTCGGGGTGGCGCTGGTACCGGCGCTGGCCGCGGAGTCCATGCGGCCGGACATCGTGCTGCTGCCGGTGGCGGACGAGGAGGCGCCCGGGCGGGCGGTGTACGCGGCGACGGCTCGCGGGGTCGCGTTGTCACCGGCGGCGCGTGCGTTCCTGGAGGCGTTGCGGGAGGCCGCGGCCCGGATCCCGGCGGCGCGGAGTGCCGTCACCTGAGTCACAGGGCATGGCGTGCGCCCCTCCCGTCACGCGATACTGCCGCCGTCCGGAGCGATCCCCCACGGCATGACCCAGCGACGGAAGGACCCAACTCCCTTGATATCCATGACCCTTCAGAGTTCCTCGGCCTCTCCGACTTCCCCAGCTTCCCCGGCTTCTTCGACTTCCCCGGCTTCCCCGCGTGCGGCCTCGCCCCGCGCCCGGCTCGGCGGACGCGGAATGCGCGGGGCGGCCATCGGGCTGGCGGCCCTGCTGGCGGGGCTCTGCGCCCCCGCCTCCGCTTCCGCATCGTCCGCGGCCTCTTCGGCGGCGGGCCCCACCGTCGAGGAGCAGCGGCTCGACCGGGCCGTACCGCAGGAGATCCTGCGGCGTTCCGGATTCGACACCGTGGCAGCGGAGTTCGGGCGGGCGCTGGACGGGGCGCGGTCGTACGCCCAGGCCGAGCGGATCGTCGCGCGACAGGGTGCGCGGTTGTGGGCCCGGGCAGTGGACCGGGCACAGGGCCGGGGTCCGGCGGGCGGGGACCTGAGCCGGGACGACGACCGGCCGTTGTACTGGGCCCGGTTGGGGATGACCCGGGAAGTGCGGGGCTGGGAGCCGGGGTTCGGTCTGAGTGAGCGTCAGAGAGCGGCGCTGATCGGTGAGTTGGAGCGGACCTCGCGGGGGCAGGACTCCGTTCACTATCCGCGGGGCGGCAAGGGGGTGAAGCGGATCCTGGTCACCGGGTTCGATCCGTTCACGCTCGACCGGGACGTGCGGATCTCCAACCCCTCCGGGGCCACGGCCCTCGCTCTCGACGGGACGGTGATACGGACCGCCGACGGGCCGGCGCGTATCGAGACCGCCGTGTTCCCCGTCCGGTGGCAGGACTTCACCGAGGGGACGGTCGAGCGCACGCTCCGGCGGCAGCTGCCCCACGTGGACCTTTTCGCGACCGTCAGTCAGGGCCGGGTCGGCCGTTTCGACATCGAGCGGACCAACGGGGCCTGGCGCGGCGGCTTCGGCGACAACGACAACATCGGCCGCACGGAGACCATCCCCGTGACCGACCCCGCCACACAGCCCCAGTGGACGTCCACGACCCTGCCGTACGCGGACGTCGTCGCGGCGGACACGGGCCGTTTCCCGGTGTACGACAACACGAGCGTGACCGAGATCCCGGCGGGCGGCACGGCGGCGGTCGTGCGGCCCGACGGGCCGACCGCGGGGTCGACCGCGCGGGCCGGGGGCGGCGGCGACTACCTCTCCAACGAGATCGCCTACCGGGCCACGCTGCTGCGCGACCGGCTCGGGCTCGGCTCCACCCTGCCGGGCGGGCATGTGCACACGCCCGTCCTGCAGTTCGGGACCGGCAATACCGATCCCGCGACCGGGACCGTGACCGATCCCGGCTTCGTACGGAACCGGCTGGACATCATCGACCAGGTGCGGGAGATCGTACGGGTGGCCGCGGAGGCCTCGTTCAGTGCGACGGGGCGGACGCGAGGCTGACGCCGAGGCCGGCCAGGAGGGAACCGATGGCCTTGTCGAGGACCTTCTGGCCGCGCGGCATCAAGGCGAGGATCCCGTTCACGCGCCGAACTCGGGCTTGCGGAACATGGCGTCGGGGTGGCCGCTGTCGGGGATCTGGTTCCGCTCGTCCTCGCCGGCCGTCTCCTCGCCGAGCAGGTCACGGGCCATGAGGGTGGCACCCGCCACCGCGCCCGGCATCAGGAAGACGGCGACGAACGGCACCAGGAAGGCGAGGCCCAGCGGGGTGCCGAAGCCCCAGATCAACGTCTTGCGGGAGCGCAGGAGGGCCAGACGGTCGCGGAGTTCGATGCCACGGCGCTGGAGGGCCACCGCGGTCAGTTCCTCGGTGAGGAAGAAGCCGGTGACGAAGAAGCCCATCACGGGGACGACCGTCTGGCCGAGGAACGGGACGAAGCCGAGCGCGAAGAGCAGTACGGCCCACAGCAGCGCCCGCAGGAGGACACGGAGGCTGTCCCGGGCCGAGATCCACAACTCCCGCACCAGCGGCAGGTCGGACTCCGGTGCGGTGCCGTCGGGTGAGACGTCCCGGTCGACCTTCTCGGAGAGGTTCTCGTAGAAGGGCTGGCCGATGAGGAGGGTCACGGCGGTGAAGGTGATGACCGCGAGGGCGAGGGCCAGGGCGAACAGGACGGCGGTGAGGAAGCCGCGGAAGAGGCCCGGCCAGGGGCTGGACCAGTCGTCCGCGAAGGGGGTGGCCCAGGTGACGAAGTCCGGGCCCCAGACGGCCAGGGCCACGAGGGCGGCTATGTAGAGGACGAGTGTGATCAGGCCCGGGACGAGTCCGAAGCCGTATTGCTTGCCGTGTCGGGCCACCCAGCGTTGGCCCTGGACGAGGTACTGGAAGCCCACCCCTAGATCGCGCATGGGGCGCACTTTACCCAGGAGGGGTGAGGGGAACCTCGGTGGGAGCGTACGTGCGGGTTGTCTGTGGCTGGTCGCGCAGTTCCCCCGCGCCCCTGAAAGGGCCTGCGGCCCTTACTTGGCGAACGCACCCTCTGCTGTGAAGACCCGGTCCGCGAAGCGTTCTCCGATGAGGCGGTGGGTCTCCGCGTCCGGGTGCAGGTCGTCCGGGAGGGGCAGGGCGGTGGCGTCCTGCTCGCCGTAGAGCGTGAGGCCGTCGAGGTAGTGGAGGTGGGGGTCCTCGGGGGTGCGCTGGGCCACGATCGCCGCGAGTTCGTCGCGGATGACGCGGAGGGTGAGTTTGCCGGGGGTGGGGTCGTCCGGGTCGCCCAGGGCGCGGAAGCGGAGGCGGCCCTCGGCGAGGTCGGTGAAGTCGGGGACGCTGGGGCCGGGGGTGTCCTCGTGGATGGGGCAGAGGATCGGGGAGACGACGAGGAGGGGCGTCGTCGGGTGGCCGTCGCGGAGGGTGTCGAGGAAGCCGTGGACGGCGGAGGTGAAGGCGCGCAGCCGCATCACGTCGTGGTTGACGAGGTTGATGCCGATCTTGACGCTGATCAGGTCGGCGGGGGTGTCGCGCATCGCGCGGGCGGTGAAGGGGTCGAGGAGGGCGCTGCCGCCGAAGCCCAGGTTGATGAGTTCGACACCGCCGAGCAGGGCGGCGTGCGCGGGCCAGATGCCGGTGGGCCCTGCGGCGTCGGAGCCGTGGCTGATGGAGCTGCCGTGGTGCAGCCAGACCCGGCGGCCCTGGTCCGGGGCGGGTTCGACGGGGGCGTCGGTGCGCAGGGCGAGGAGTTCGGTGGTCTCGTTGTGCGGGAGCCAGATCTCGATCGTCTTGAGGCCGTCGGGGAGGCCCGTGAAGGACACGGTGCCGGGCGGGCCCGGCTGGTGCTCCGCCGTCCCGGCGGCCATGTCGATCGTCACGGTGTTGCCGTCCGGCACGCTCGCCCGGTCCGTCGGACGGCCGTCGACGACGAGGTCGTAGAGGCCGTCCGGGCGGGGCGGGGCGCCCACATAGGTCCGCTTGGTGCGCAGGGCGTCCAGTTCGACGGCGGTGGCCCGGCTGCGGAAGACCAGCCGTACGCCGGAGGGCTGGGACTCGACCATGGCCAGTTGCGGATCGGCGCACTGGGCGCGGGCGCGGGCGGGCAGCCGGTGCGGCAGTACGCCGTGCTCGGTGTGCTCCAGCTCCAGGGCGCCGCGCAGGAGATCGGCGGTGAGGGGGGTGGTGATCCAGCGGGGGCCCGTGTGGGGGCCCGGATGGCCGTCGGTGTGGGGGTCGTGGTGCATTGCCTCAACCTGTTGGTCAGTGGGGTGGATTGGCCGGCCAGGCGCGCAGCAGGGCGTCGAGGGCGTCCAGGATGCGCTCCCAGCTCTCCTGGGAGTCGGGGGCGCTGTGGCTGAAGCCGCCCGCCGATTCCAGGCTGACGTAGCCGTGGAAGACGCTGCCCAGGAGGCGGACCGCGTGGGTCTGGTCCGGCTCGGTGAGGTCGTAGCCGCGCAGGATCGCCCTCGTCATCTGCGAGTGCCTGCCTCCGGCGCTCGCGGCCGCCGTCTGCGGGTCGAGTCTCAGCCGGGCCGCCGCGTACCGGCCGGGGTGGGCGCGGGCGTAGTCGCGGTACACGTTCGCCAGGGCCGTCAGCGCGTCCTTGCCGGCCCGTCCGGCGAGCGCGGCGGCGCCCCGGTCGGCCAGCTCCTCCAGGGCGAGCAGGGCGATACGGGTCTTGAGGTCGTGGGAGTTGCGCACATGCGAGTACAGGCTCGCGACCTTCACGTCGAAGCGCCGGGCCAGCTCCGAGACGGTGACCTCGTCGAACCCGATCTCGTCGGCCAACTCCGCGCCCGCCCGGGCCAGTCGTTCCGGCGTGAGCCCCGCGCGTGCCATGGTCGTCCTTCCGCTCGCCGGGCTCGATCACGCTCGATCACGCTCGATCACGCTCGATCACGCTCGATCACGCTCGATTATCCAATTCCCTAAACCCTTTAGGCAACTGCAGCCGACCTTTAGGTCAACGCCGGTGTCACCGCGATCACCACCCCCTGGTCCGCCGTCGGCGACACCGCCGCCGAGACCCGTACGGCCGCCGCGCGGGCCGTTCGGCCGGCTCGGGTGGCGCCGGAGAGGAGGAGGGGCTGGAGGTGGTCCAGGGTGGAGACGAGCAGTTCCTCCCCGGCCACGAGGAGGGGGCGGGCCGCCTCGGTCGTGGCCGCCGCGGCCTCGGTGAGGTCGGCCAGGGGCGGCAGGGTCGCCCGCACGACGTCCGCGCCGGTGGCGGCCGCGCGTTCGGCGAGGGCGACCTGGAGCGGTATCAGCGGGGCGAGCGCGGCGGTCGACGCGTCGGCGATACGGCGCAGTTCGGGGGTCGAGTCGCGCAGGACCTCGGCGGCGGCGTGGAGCACGGGGGCCAGGGCCAGCAGGGTGCCCGCGGCCAGACCCGCTGCCGCCGGGAGCAGCGGGGAGCCGGCCTCCACCAGCTCGCCGAGGGCCGCCGCGGCCTCCTCGACCGCCGGTTCGACCGCTTCGAGGACCGGCAGCAGGCTGTCGCCGAGCGCGGCGAGGAGGGCGTGCGCCGGTTCGCTGACGGGGTGGGCGGCGAGGGGCGCGCCGCTGGTGCCGAGCCGGATCAGGGTCTCCACCATGCGGTAGAAGGCCTCCTGCGCCTGCGGTGACGCGCTCGCCTCGGCCAGCTCGGCCGTGGTCCGGCGCAGGACGCGCAGCGCCTCGGCGCCCGAACCCTCGCGCGGGTCGAGGGTGTTGACGGCGATCCTGGTGATGTTCCCGGCGGTGTCCAGGAGTTGGCCGGTGATGTCGGTGGTGGTGCGAGCCATCCGCAGCAGGTCGTCCTTGCCGGGCAGGGACGGAATCACCGCCGGGATCGATGACGGGAACGGGGCCATGCGGGTCCTCCTCGCCTCACGCGAAGCCTCACCCGGTGCCGCACGGGAACCGGACCGGTGGCGCCCTCAGCATGCCCACTCCGGCCGCCCGGCACGTTCCGTTCGACGCGTTCGTGACGCCCGTGCCCTCTTGTTGCCCGGGAGTCGAACAGGTAGACCACCTGTGGTCGACCGCCCGTGGTTGACACCCGCACCGCAGTCGCACCACGCCCGCACCACACGGCATCACACGGCACCACACGGCACCACACGGCACCACACGGCACTGATACCGCATCCGCACTGGCACCGGCACGTCCAAGGAACCCCACTCCAGGAGGTAGCGTGCGTCCGCCGAGACCCGGCCCGAGATCCGCACTGTTCAGCGTTGCCGCCGTCACCGTCACCGCAGGGTCGCTCCTGATCGCCCCGCACCCCGCGGGCGCCGACCCCAAGCCCACCGTCCGCGAGGGCACCGCACTGCCGCGGGGCGCCGCGAAGGCCCCGGCGAGCGCGGCCCGTCAGGCCCTCACCGCCCCGGTCGCCGACCTCGCCGACACGGCCGCTTCCAGCCGCGGTTACCCCCGCGAGCAGGTCCTCTCCCTGGACCCGGAGAACCCGGCCGACAAGTCCCTCAAGCTGGGCCTCACGCCGTACCACGCCATCGCCCCGAAGCTGAACTCCCTCCAGCGGATCGGCGACCGGGTGAGCGTCGAGGTCGCCGGACGGTCGGCCGGCGGCCACCGGCTCTACCTCGTCACCGTGACCGCCCCGGAGACCGCGCGTCAGTCCCGCGAGCAGGCGCGGATGCGTGAACTCATCGAATCCACGCCCCACTTGGCCGCGAAGAGCACGGCGGTCAAGAAGTCGTACAAGACGCCCGTCTTCTTCAACAACAACATCCACGGCAACGAGTGGGAGGGCACGGACGCGTCCCTGAAGCTCATCGAGCGGCTGGCGACGGCGACCGACAGCAGGACCAAAGACCTCCTCGCCCACTCCCGGCTGTACTTCAACATCACCGCCAACCCGGACGGGCGGATCGCGGGCACCCGCGCGAACGCGAACGGCTTCGACATGAACCGGGACTTCGTCACCGCCTCGCAGCCCGAGGTGCGGGCGATGCGGCAGATAGAGATCGACAAGCAGCCGGCCGTCATGCTCGATCTGCACGGATACGTCAACGGCACCCTCATCGAGCCGACCACTCCCCCGCACGGCGAGAACTACGAGTACGACCTCTTCCTGAAGAACACCTACGCGAACGCGCTCCGCATGGAGTCCGCCGTCAACGGCCTCGGCTACACACCAGAGAAGGACGGCGTCGACCCGGCGCAGATCCCGTTCCGTGACTCGGCGGAGGGCTGGGACGACTGGCCGCCGATCTTCACCCCGCAGTACGCGGCCTTCCACGGCACGGTCGCCGCCCACACCGTGGAGATCCCACTCCAGGTGAACAACGCGGCGTACGAGTCGCTGCCGGTAGACGAACTCCGCCGCCGTTCCGCGATCAACGTGGACGTGGCGGGCGCGGCCCTGCGCGCGACCCTCGACTTCGTGCGGGAGAGGCGGACCGCCCTCGTCGCCGACCAGATCGAGGTCTTCCGGCGCGGTGCCACGGGCGCCCCCCAGGTCCCGGTGTCCGGGGAGACGGTGCCCGGCGTGCCCGGCATCGGCCCCGAGGACGTCTACACGACCGAGTTCCCGCGCGCCTACGTCATCCCGGCGGGCAGCGGCCAGCGGTCCGCCACGGCCGCCGCGCGGCTCGTCGACCACCTGCTCGCCAACGACGTCCGCGTGACCCGCGCGACCCACGCCTTCCGGCTCGCCGGCCGGTCGTACGCGAAGGGGTCGTACGTCGTCGACATGCGTCAGCCCAAGCGCGGGCTGGCCAACGTCCTGCTGGCCGACGGACGGGACATCAGCGACAAGGTCTCGGTGATGTACGACATCTCCGGCTGGAGTCTGGGCCGGTTGTGGGGCGCGAGTGTGGTGGGCGTCGAGAGCGGCCGGCTGTCGGCCGTCCGCACCCGCACGGTGACGGCGGCGGCCCGCGTCGGTCATGTGGCCCCGCGTGGCGGCCTGCGCCTGCGCCTCGACTCGCCGCAGGCGATCGCCGCCCTCAACTCCCTTCTCAGGGACGGCGTTTCGGTACGGCAGGCGGCCGACGGCAGCGCGCTCGTCCCGTCCTCGGCACGGCGGAGGGCCGAGGCGCTCGCCCGGTCGTACGACGTGGCCTTCGACGCGACGAAGGCCACTGGCGGCACTCCCCTGCACCACGTCCGGGTCGCCGCGGCCGTCACGGCGGGCGAGCTGTTCGCGCTCCGCGAGATGAACTTCGACGTGGTCCCCGTGTCGACGGCGATCCTCAACGCGGGCTTCGACTGGTCGGGGACCGACGTGCTCTTCGCGTCGTCCGGGCTGTCGTACGGCTCTCTGAACGCGT
The DNA here is from genome assembly GCF_053592095.1 of Streptomyces sp. NPDC002787. Taxonomy (NCBI): domain Bacteria; kingdom Bacillati; phylum Actinomycetota; class Actinomycetes; order Kitasatosporales; family Streptomycetaceae; genus Streptomyces; species Streptomyces sp. NPDC002787. Next base: position 31,107 of record NZ_JBSFVC010000054.1, read on the forward strand.
CCGCCCGTACGGCTCTCCATGGTTTCCTCGCCGGCCACGGCATGGTCGGGCGGGGCACGACCGGCGCCGCGCTCGCCACGGCCACCGGGCAGCTGAAGGCGACGGCGGTGGCGGGCAACGGCGACGCCAACGGCGTTGTCCGCGTGGTGAATTCGGGCGGCCCCGTGACCGGCGACGCGCCGGACCACAGCTTCGTCTACGCGCCCGTCTGGTTCACCGACCTCGGCCCCGGCGTCAGGGTCGAGCAGTCCTACGGCACCGGAAATCCGCTGGTCTCCGGACACTGGCGGCCGCTGGACGACGGCACGGGCGGCCCGGCAGCGGCGGCGGGCAAGGCGTCCGTCGTCAGCGGCCCGAACGCGGTCCTCTTCGGCACGGAACCTCTCTTCCGTGACCACCCGAAGGGGGAATTCCCGCAGGTGGGGCGGGCGTTGCTGACGGTGACCTGACCCATCGTCGGTCGATGGTTGTCGATTGTCCAGGCGGGAGCGCGATGACGCAGCAGACAGGGAAGGCCACCGTCCATGGCACGGTCGCCGACGGCTTCGAGGCGGCGCGCGAGGCGTTCGCCGCGTTCGTGGCCGCCGAACGATCCGACTACGAGGGGCAGTTGACCGCGTATGTGCACGGGCGGCGGGTCGTCGACCTGTGGGCGGGCCCGGTGGAGGAGGCGGAGAGCGGCGGCGACACGTTGCACGGCGTGTTCTCCTCCACGAAGGGCGCCGCCCATCTCGTCGTCGCGCTCCTCGTCCAGGAGGGAGTGCTGGAGCTGGACCGTGAAGTCGCCCACTACTGGCCGGAGTTCGCGGCCGAGGGCAAGGGTGCGGTGACCCTGCGGGAGCTGATCTCGCACCGGGCGGGGCTCATCGGCACCGACACCGGGTTCACCCTGGAGGAGCTGGCGGACGACCGTGTCATCGCCGAACGCCTCGCCACCCAGCGCCCGTTCTGGCGCCCGGGCAGCGCCTTCGGCTACCACGCGCTCGTCATCGGCGCGCTCACCGGAGAGGTCGTACGGCGGGCGACGGGCCGCACGCTCCAGGAGGTGTACGAGGAGCGGGTCCGCGCCCCGTACGGCCTCGACCTCTACCTGGGGCTGCCGGCCGAGCACGAGCCCCGCTTCCGCACCGTACTGCCGATGACGCCGACGCCCGCGCAGCAGGCCGAGCTGGACGCCGTACCGCGTGGGCCGCACACGCTGGCGTCGATCGCGTTCAACGGCCAGGTGCCGGAGCCGGGAGAGCTGACGGACTTCCCCAACTCCCGTGTCGTGCGTGCGGGCGGGCAGTCGTCGGCGGGCGGCATCGCCTCCGCGCGCGGTCTGGCCGGGATGTACGCGGCGGCCATCAGCACGGTCGACGGCCGGCCGCCGCTGCTGAAGCCCGACACCGTCGCCGAGTTCGGCCAGATCCACTCCCTCGGCCACGATCTCGTGGCCCGCGCCCCCAAGGCGTTCGGCCTCGGCTTCCAGGCCACCGCCCAGTTCGTCCACCCCTTCCTCGGCGCCGGCACCATCGGCCACAGCGGTGCCGGCGGCTCCCAGGCCTTCGCCGACCCCCGCGCCGGCCTCGCCTACGGCTACACCCGCCGCCGTATGGCCTTCCCGGGTGGGGCGGCACCGGAGAACGAGGGGCTGGTACGGGCGGTGCACAGCGCGGCACTGGCGACCTGACGGCCGCACCCGTGCAACGGCCGCACCCGTCACGGCTGTACCCGTAACACGGCCGTACCCGCACACACGACGGAGTCCGCACCCCACGTCCAGGGGTGCGGACTCCGTCGTGTGCAACGAACGTGAGCGGGCGTCCGTCACGGGGTCGGGCTCAGAGCTTGACGATCATCTTGCCGGTGTTGTCGCCGCGCAGGACGCCGAGGAAGGCTTCGAGGTTGTTCTCGATGCCCTCGACGACGGTCTCGCGGTACTTGAGGGCGCCCGAGGCGACCCAGGGGCCGACCTCCTGGACGAACTGGGGCTGGAGGTCGTAGTGGTCGCCGACGAGGAGGCCCTCGACGCGGCCGCGGGTCTGGATGAGGCGGGCGAGGTTCTTCGGGCCGGGCGCGGGCTCGGTGTTGTTGTAGACCGAGATCATTCCGCAGATGGCGATCCGGCCGTGCACGTTGAGGGAGCCGATGGCGGCCTCCAGGTGGTCGCCGCCGACGTTGTCGAAGTAGACGTCGATGCCGTCGGGCGCGGCCTCGCGGAGCTGCTCGTTGACGGGGCCGCTCTTGTAGTTGAAGGCCGCGTCGAAGCCGTACTCCTCGACGAGGAGCTTGACCTTGTCGTCGGAGCCGGCGGAGCCGATGACCCGTGAGGCGCCCTTGAGCTTGGCGATCTGGCCGACCTGGCTGCCGACGGCACCGGCGGCGCCGGAGACGAAGACGGAGTCGCCCTCCTTGAAGGAGGCGGTGCGCAGGAGGCCGGCGTAGGCGGTGAGGCCGGTCATGCCGAGGACACCGAGGAAGGTGGACAGGGGCGCGGCGTTCGGGTCGACCTTGACGGCCTGTTTGGCGTCGAAGGTGGCGTACTCGCGCCAGCCGCCGAAGTGCAGCACGTGGTCGCCGACGGCTATGCCCTCCGCCCCGGAGGCGACGACCTCGCCCACGGCGCCGCCCTGCATGGCCTTGCCCAGCTCGAACGGGGCGACGTAGGACTTCGCGGCGCTCATGCGGCCACGCATGTACGGGTCCACGGAGAGGTACTTGTTCCGTACGAGGACCTCACCCGTGCCGGGCTGCCGGATCTCCGCCTCGACCAGGGCGAAGTCCTCGTCCTTGGGCCAGCCGACGGGGCGGCTCAGCAGGTGCCATTCACGGCTGGTGGCGGGGACGGCGGGGGTGTCGGACATGGGGGACCTTCCTGCGGGTGCGGTGGTGCGGGTGGTCGTGTGTCGCGTGTCGCGTGTCGCGTGCTGCATACCAGGCGGTTACTTCATCACCTGAAACAACCATGCGCTTGAATATTTCATGTTGTCAAGTAAAGAGGTAGCCTGGACCCCATGGCCACACAGAAGACCACGCCCCGCATGGACCCGCTGACCATGGAAGTCGTCGAGCTCATCGGCACGGTCGTGGCCCGCTACCACGAGGAGTACGAGGACGCCGCCGCGGAGCACTCCCTGACCGGCGCCCAGGCCCGCCTCCTCAGGCTCCTTTCCCTCGAACCCCTCCCCATGCGCCGCCTCGCCCAGAAACTCCGCTGCGAGCCGTCGAACGTGACCGGGATCGTGGACCGGCTGGAGTCACGGGGTCTGGTGGAGCGCCGCCCCGACCCGAACGACCGCCGCGTGAAGCTGGCGGCCGCCACGGAGGAGGGCCGCCAGGTGGCCCGTAGCCTCCGGGACTCCCTGGACTTCGCCCGGGAGCCACTGGCGGGCCTGAGCACGACGGAACGGGAGTCCCTGCGGGAACTGCTGCGGCGGATGCTGGGGGCGTAGCGCGGCGGACGGGGGCTTGGGGCGGCCGTTGGCCCGGCGCCGGGGCGGGGCTTTGCGGGCGCTCGAGGCGGAGGGGAGGCACACTGCGGGCCGTACCGCTCGCCGAATGCGAGGAGCCCCGGACGCCGTCGCGTGCGGGGCTCCTACGGGGTCAGAACATGCCGTTGTCGTTGGCCGAAGTCTGGGGCACCGGCGTCGAGACGTCCCAGTGCTCGACGATCCTGCCGTTCCTCACCCGGAAGATGTCCATGGCCGCGAGGCCGCGGTCGGTCGCGTTGAGCGTGATGGGTGTGCACCGTCACGAGGTCGCCGTCGGCGACGAACCGCTTGAAGTCCACGTCGACGTCCGGGACCGCCGTGGTCGTACCGTGTTGAGGGCAGCGGTCGTGCAGCGGTCTCGCAGGCCGGGGCCGTGCTGTTGGTGGAGACGGTCCGCAAGACCGGCTTGGATACACGATCCTCCTGGAAGGAGTGAAATGGGGCCGTCTCGGTGGGGTAGGGGGATGGGATCAGTGGGCGGGCGTGCGGCCGTCACTGGTGCGGGGTGGCGATGGCGGCGAGATGCGTGCCGGGGCGGACGGAGAGTCCGTTCATGTTGTAGATGATCTTTCCGGTGGCGATGGCGGTGACCTTGCGCTCGGTGCCGTCGACCGGATCGATGATGCGGCCGATGGTCTGTCCCTCGGTGACCTCGTCGCCGGTGACCGCGTCCGGGTACCAGAGGCCTGCGGCCGGAGACTCGACGTCGCCCGTCCAGATCCAGTCGCGTGGCCGCACGGTCGGCTGCTTGATGTGCTCCGACGCCTCGATGGCATCGAGGTGGTGCAGGATCCGGTACAGGGCGTCGAGCAGCCTGCGCACGGTGGCGGGGTCGCGGTCGCCGAGTTGGCCGGTCTCGACGAGGATCGCGGGGATGCCCTGCCGGTTCGCCGCGGCGTGGCTGTTGCCGCCGTCGGCGCTGGTGCCGAAGATGACCCGCTCGTATCCGACCGCGTGGGCCATTCCCCTGTTCTTCGCGTCCAACTCGTCGTCACCGGTCAGGCGGTAGCCGACGAAGTCGAGCAGGTGCTGGTCGATGCCGCCGCTGTGCAGGTCGATGTAGGCGTCGGCGCCGTCGATCAGGTTCTCGAACAGCCAGGCCGCCATCCGGTCGGTGGGGCCGCCGTCCTTGTCGCCGGGGAAGACGCGGTTGATGTTGACGCCGTCCAGCGGGGAGATGTTGAGCCTGCCCCCGTAGACGGCCGGGGGGTTGGACACGGGGCAGATCACCAGCTGGCCGGCGATCTCGTCCGGTTCCAGCAGCCCGGCCAGGCGGGTGGTGGCGTCGACGGGGATGAACTCGCCACCGTGGACACCGCCGGTGATCACGACCCTCGGGCCCGGGCGGGAGCCGTTGACGAGGATCAGGGGGACCTCCACCGTCGTGGTGCCCAGGTCGGCGGGCAGGGTCCCGCGAGTCTTCTGGCCGGGCTCAGCCCTCAGCGCGCCGATGGTCAGGGTCATGTGTTTTCTCTTTCTGACTCAGGCCGTGGAACGGCCGTTCGTGGTGATGAAGTCGATCGACTGGGAGGCGCGGCGCTCCAGCGCGAGGTCCGCGGCGATGCCGCCCATGGCGGGCGAGAGCTCGAAGCCCTGGCCGGAGAAGCCGGCCCGCGGAGCACTTCTCGCTTTCGCGGGCCACTCTCGTTCGCTGCCTCAGTAGGCGGTTGCCCGTCTCAGGACTGAACGGCCGAGCGCAGCTCGGGCAGGGACAGGACCTCGTCCAGCGCGTCGACGTAGAGATCCACGTGCTCGCGGCGGAAGGTCATGGGCGGTTTGATCTTCAGTACGTTGTCGTGCACGCCGTTGGGGAAGACGATGACGCCTCGCTCCTTCAT
>NZ_JBSFVC010000055.1:0-35705 GCF_053592095.1 Streptomyces sp. NPDC002787
CGCGGTGCTCGCGCACCGCGGCGGGGCCGGTGACCGGAGGGGACGACACCTCAGTTCACCCCCTGTCGCCGGGCGATCTGCTTGGCCTGGGCGACCGCGTCGTTCCAGGCGTCGTCGGGCTTCTTGCCCTTGGCCTCGATGCTGCTCAGCTCCGCCATGAACGGCGCCATGACCGCGGAGTCGGCGGGTGCCTCGTAGCTCACCGGGATGGCCTCGGCGGCCGGGCCGAAGACCTCGATGATCTTCTGTCCGCCGAAGAACTCGTCGGGTCCCGTCATGGCCTCCATCGCGTACGTCTCCGGGGAGGCGGGGAAGATGGTGGCGTCCGCGTAGCTCTTGGCGTTGTTGTCCGGGCTGAGGATCCAGCTGATGATCTTGAAGGCCTCTTCGGGGTTCCGGCACTGCGAGGGCAGGGCCAGGTAGGAACCGCCCTGGTTGGCCGGCCCGTTGGGCGTCGCGCAGACCCGCCACTTGCCCTTGGTGCCCGGGGCGGCCGACTGGATGTCCAGCGCGTGCCAGGCGGCGCCGAGTTCGGTCGCCAGGTTCTTGCCGATGGCGGCGTTCCAGGTCTGGTCGTTGATCTTGGCGTCGATGCCCAGGGTGTAGGGGCGGATCGCCGTCTCCCACGCGGTGCGGATGTGCTCCTGGTCGCCGATGAAGTGGTTGTCCTCGTCGATGAACCGCTTGGTGCCCTGGCCGACCGCGATGTTGAACACCGAGCTGATGTTGTTGACCAGGAAGACACCGGGCTGCGACTTCTTCAGCTCGGTGCCGAGCGCGAAGTAGTCCTCCCAGGTCTTGGCCTCGGCGGCGACCTCGGCCGGGTCGGTGGGCAGCCCGGCCTTGTCGAAGAAGTCCTCGCGGTAGAAGAGCGCGGTGGGGCCGATGTCGATCGGGAACCCGATCTGCTTGCCGTCCTTGGTCTGGGCGAGCTTGGTCTTCCACTCCAGGTACTGGGACGAGATCTTCTTGAAGCCCAGGTCGTTCAGGTCGAGGAAGCGGTCGGCGTTGGGCAGGAAGGAGGCGATGTCCTCGCCCTTGATGCCGGTGATGTCCGGCACGGAGGAGCCGCCCGCCGCGAGGGTGGTGGTGAGCTTCTGCTTGAAGTCGCCGCCGATGGAGGCGCTGGTCAGCTTGATCTGGCCCTTGAAGTGCGTCTTGGCCTCGGCGACCACCTTGTCGCTGAGGGCGCCGCCCCAGTACCACATGGTCAGGTTCTTGCCGTTCTTGGTACCGCCGGATTCCGAGCCGCCGCCGCAGGCGACGGTCAGTCCGGAGGCTGCCGCGGTGAAGACGGCGGCCTGGAGGAAGCCTCTACGAGAAAGGTCCACGGGTCACTCCTGTTTGTTCCTGTTCGTGGTGCTTAGGGGCTTTTTGTGAGGGGCGGGGGTCAGTGGAGCCGCGTGGGCGGGGTGACCGGGGCGTGGTGCACCGGTGGGCCGACGTCGGCGGGGATGCGGTCCGCGAGGAAGCCGTAGGCCTTCTTCAGGTCGGGCTGGGTCAGTGAGCGCCACCAGCGGTCGACGCCGTACCAGCCGGGTGCGGCGAGACCTCCGCCGTGGTGGCCCACCGACAGTCCGGCGGACAGCACGGCGAACCGCAGCCGCTCGGCCAGGGGCCAGCCGCCGAGGGAGGCGGCGACGAAGCTCGCGCCGAACACGTCCCCGGCGCCCGTCGCGTCGAGCACGTCGACGTCGAGGGCCGGCACCTCCGCGTACTCACCGGTCGTCTGGTCCACCGCGACCGCGCCCTCGCCACCGCGGGTGACCACGGCCACCGGCACAAGCTCGCTCAGCGTGCCGAGCGCGGCGACCGCGCTGTCGGTGCGGGTGTAGGCCATCGCCTCGGTCTCGTTGGGGAGGAAGGCGTGGCACAGCGCGAGCTGGTCGAGCAGGTCGCGGGACCACCGCTGGGTGGGGTCCCAGCCGACGTCCGCGTAGATGTGCGTGCCGTTCGCGGCGGCCTTGGCGAGCCACTCGCGCGGCTCGGCCTCCAGGTGCACGAGGGCGGTGCGCGCCTCGGGCGGAGTGCGCATCAACTCGTCCTGCGAGTACGGCGGTTCCTGGCCGTGGGTGACCAGGGCACGGTCGTTGCCGTGCGCGAGGGAGACGGTGACGGGGGTGTGCCAGCCGTCGGCGGTGCGCGAGAGGGAGAGGTCGACGCCCTCCTGTCCGGCGAGGACGTCCCGGCAGTAGGCGCCGTAGTAGTCGTCGCCGAAGACCGTGGCCAGGGAGGTGCGCAGGCCGAAACGGGCGGCGGCCACCGCCAGGTTGGCGATGCCGCCCGGACCGCAGCCCATGCCGTCGGTCCAGATCTCCTCGCCGGGCGTGGGCGGCCTTCCCAGCCCCGTGAGCACGAGGTCGTAGAAGAGCAGCCCGGTCAGCAGCACATCGGGCCGGTCGTCGTCCACGCGTGCACCCTCTCGTCGAGCCCTTCGAAGATCACTCTTCAAAAGTCTTCAAATTCGGTGCACAGATCGTGCGCGCCTCCGGGGTGTTTGGCAAGAGTCGAGCAGAAGTGAGCATGGAAATGATTGGGAATGACGAGTACTGTTCAGCGCGTGCTGGCAGAGCGACGACACCAACTCATCCTGAGGGCCCTGAGATCAGGCGGCCCGGCGGCCGTCACCGACCTGTCCGAACAGCTCGGTGTGAGCCCCGCCACCGTCCGGCGTGACCTCGTCCGGCTGGAGGAGGAGGGCCTGCTCACCCGGGTGCACGGCGGCGCGGTCGTGGAGGAGGGCGACCAGCCCTTCGCCGAGGTCGCCGAGGTGCGGGTGGCCGAGAAGGACGCGATAGCGGCGAAGGCCGCCTCGATGGTCCGCGACGGTCAGTCCGTGCTGCTCGACATCGGGACCACCGCCTACCGCCTGGCCCGGCAGCTGCACGGCCGCCGCCTCACCGTGATCACCAGCAACCTGGTGGTCTACGAGGAACTGGCCGACGACGAGGGCATCGAACTGGTGCTGCTCGGCGGCATGGTCCGCCGCGAGTACCGTTCCCTCGTCGGGTTCCTCACCGAGGACAACCTCCGGCAGCTGCACGCCGACTGGCTCTTCCTCGGCACGAGCGGAGTGCGGCCCGGCGGACAGGTGATGGACACGACCGTCGTCGAGGTCCCCGTCAAACGCGCGATGATCAGGGCGAGCGACAAGGTCGTCCTGCTCGCCGACTCCGCGAAGTTCCCCGGCACGGGGATGGCGCGGGTCTGCGGACCCAGGGAGATCGACGTGCTGGTGACGAACGGGACCGTGGAGGCGGGCACCCTGTCGTCGTTGGAGGAGGCGGGGGTCGAGGTGGTGACCACATGAACGACCTCATGGGAGAGACATGCGGGCACGGCCCGCACCCATGACGGGATGACACGTGTCGGACGGTCGGCGCCCACGGTGCCGGCCCAACCGGGACATATGCACGATCGGCAAAGGTGGTAGTTGCGTGAAGCTGACGATTCTGGGCGGCGGAGGATTCCGGGTGCCCCTCGTGTACGGGGCGCTCCTCGGGGACCGCGCCGAGGGCCGGGTCACCCGGGTCGTCCTGCACGACCTGGACGCCGAACGGCTCTCCGCCGTCACCCGCGTCCTCGCCGAGCAGGCGGCGGACGTGCCCGACGCGCCCGAGGTGACCGCCACCACCGACCTCGACGAGGCCCTCACCGGCGCCGACTTCATCTTCTCCGCGATCCGCGTCGGCGGCCTGGAGGGCCGCGCGCACGACGAGCGCGTGGCCCTCGGCGAGGGCGTCCTCGGCCAGGAGACGGTCGGCGCCGGCGGCATCGCCTACGGCCTGCGCACGGTCCCTGTCGCCGTGGACATCGCCCGGCGGGTGGCCCGTCTCGCCCCCGACGCCTGGGTCATCAACTTCACCAACCCCGCCGGACTGGTCACCGAGGCCATGTCCCGCCACCTCGGCGACCGCGTCATCGGCATCTGCGACTCACCCGTCGGCCTCGGCCGCCGCATCGCCCGCGTCCTCGGGGTGGCGAACCCCAAGGAGGCCTGGATCGACTACGTCGGCCTCAACCACCTCGGCTGGGTGCGCGGCCTGCGCGTCGCCGGCCGTGACGAACTCCCGCGTCTGCTCGCCGACCGCGACCTCCTCGGCTCCTTCGAGGAGGGCAAGCTCTTCGGCGTCGACTGGCTCCAGTCCCTCGGCGCCATCCCCAACGAGTACCTGCACTACTACTACTTCAACCGCGAGGCCGTACGCGCCTACCAGGCGGCCGAGAAGACCCGCGGCGCCTTCCTCAAGGACCAGCAGGCCCACTTCTACGAGGAGATGCGCCGCCCCGACGCCCACGCGCTCAAGGCCTGGGACCGCACCCGCGCAGAGCGCGAGGCCACGTACATGTCGGAGAACCGGGAGACGGCCGGCGCCGGCGAACGCGACGCCGACGACCTCTCCGGCGGCTACGAGAAGGTCGCCCTCGCCCTGATGCGGGCCATCGCCCGCGACGAGCGCACCACCCTCATCCTCAACGTCCGCAACAAGGGCACCCTCTCCGTCCTCGACACCGAGGCCGTCATCGAGGTGCCCTGCCTGGTCGACGCCAACGGCGCCCACCCGGTCTCCGTCGCCCCGCTGCCCGACCACGCAACCGGCCTGGTCTGCGCGGTCAAGGCCGTCGAGCGCGAGGTGCTGGCCGCCGCCGAATCGCGTTCCCGTACGGCCGCCGTGAAGGCCTTCGCACTGCACCCCCTGGTGGACTCGGTGAACGTCGCCCGCCGCCTGGTCGAGGGCTACACGGCGGTGCACCCCGGCCTCGACTACCTGAAGTAAGCTCCCCGGCGGAAAGCGCTTTCCGTCCCCGTCCTCTCCCTGCTTTCTGCTCCGCCCCCTCTCTGGAGACCTCATGCATGACGAACGCCGCCGGATCGAGGAACGCGTAGAGCGCGTCCACACCCAACGCATCAAGCCCGCGATCTACGCGGCCTCCGTGCCCTTCGAGGTCGAGGCCTGGCAGGCGCCGGGGGAGCCCGTCCCCTTCGAGGAGGCCGCGGCCGCCTCGTACACACCGTTCGCGATGGACACCCCGTGGGGCCCGCCGTGGGGCACGACCTGGTTCCGCATGCACGGCCAGGTGCCCGCTGAGTGGGCGGGCCGCCGCGTCGAGGCCGTCATCGACCTCGGCTTCGTCGGCGACTGGCCCGGCAACCAGGCAGAGGCCCTCGTCCACCTCGCCGACGGCACCCCGCTGAAGGCGGTCAACCCGCTCAACCAGTACGTGCCGATCGGCAACCCCGTACGCGGCGGCGAGACCATCGACTACCTGGTCGAGGCCGCCTCCAACCCCGACATCCTCGCCGACAACTTCTCCAGGATCACGCCACTGGGCGACATCCTCACCGCCGGCGACAAGCCCCTCTACACCTTCCAACGCGCCGACATCGCCGTCCTCGACGAGGAGGTCTGGCACCTCGACCTGGACCTCCAGGTGCTGCGCGAACTGATGGTCCATCTCGGCGAGCACGAGCCCCGCCGCCACGAGATCCTGCACGCCCTGGACCGGGCCATGGACGCCGTCGACCTCGACGACGTCTCCGGCAGCGCCACGGCCGTCCGGGAGATCCTCGCCCCCGTCCTCGCCAAGCCCGCCCACGCCAGCGCCCACACCATCTCCGGCGTCGGCCACGCCCACATCGACTCCGCGTGGCTCTGGCCCATCCGCGAGACCAAGCGCAAGACGTCCCGCACCTTCTCCAACGTCACCGCGCTGGCCGACGAGTACGAGGACTTCATCTTCGCCTGCTCCCAGGCCGTGCAGTACGAGTGGGTGCGCGACAACTACCCGCAGGTGTGGGAGCGCATCAAGAAGGCCGTCGACAAGGGCCAGTGGGTCCCGGTCGGCGGCATGTGGGTCGAGTCCGACGGCAACCTGCCCGGCGGCGAGGCCATCGCCCGCCAGCTGGTCCACGGCAAGCGGTTCTTCATGGACCACTTCGGCATCGAGACCAAGGGCGTCTGGCTGCCGGACTCGTTCGGCTACAACGCCTCCTACCCGCAGCTCGCCAAGCTCGCCGGCAACGACTGGTTCCTCACCCAGAAGATCTCCTGGAACCAGACCAACAGGTTCCCCCACCACACCTTCTGGTGGGAGGGCATCGACGGCACCCGGATCTTCACCCACTTCCCGCCGGTCGACACCTACAACGCCCGCTTCAGCGGCGAGGAGATGGACCGCGCCGTCCGCAACTACCAGGAGAAGGGCGCCGGCACCCGCTCCCTGGCCCCCTTCGGCTGGGGCGACGGCGGCGGCGGCCCCACCCGCGAGATCATGGAACGGGCCCGGCGCCTCGCCGACCTCGAAGGCTCCCCGAAGGTCGTGGTCGAACACCCCGACGAGTTCTTCGCCAAGGCCCGCGCCGAGTACGAGGACGCCCCCGTCTGGAACGGCGAGCTCTACCTCGAACTCCACCGCGCCACCTACACCTCCCAGGCCCGCACCAAGCAGGGCAACCGCCGCTCCGAGCACCTCCTGCGCGAGGCGGAGCTGTGGGCGACCACGGCCGCGCTCCACGCCGCCGACTACGCCTACCCGTACGAGAAGCTCGACCGCCTCTGGAAGACGGTCCTCCTCCACCAGTTCCACGACATCCTGCCCGGCTCCTCGATCGCCTGGGTCCACCGCGAGGCGGAGGCGGAGTACGCGAGGGTGGCGAGGGAACTGGAGGAGCTGACGACGCAGGCGGTCACCGCCCTCGGCGCGGGTGACCCACGCGTCTTCAACACCAGCCCGCGCGACCGGGCCGAGGTGATCCGTACGTCCGCGGGCGCACCGGTGTACGTACAGGTGCCGGCCGGCGGCAGCGCGCCCCTCACCGCCACCGAACCCCCGCACCCCGTCACCGTCTCCGGCCGCGTCCTCGACAACGGCCTGGTCCGGGTCGAGATCGCGGAGGACGGAACCCTCGCTTCCGTCCGCGACCTGCGTGCCGACCGCGAAGTCCTCGGCGACAAGGGCAACCTGCTGCGCCTGCACACCGACCTCCCGAACTACTGGGACGCCTGGGACGTCGACAAGCACTACAAGAACCGCTACACGGACCTGCTGGAAGCGGAGTCGGTGACCGTGGTCGAGGAGGATCCCCTCCTCGGCGCCATCCGCGTGGAGCGCTCGTTCGGCAAGGGCTCCCGGATCACCCAGACGATCAGTCTCCGCGCGGGCAGCCCCCGGATCGACTTCGAGACGGACATCGACTGGCACGAGGCCGAGAAGTTCCTCAAGGCCGGTTTCCCGATCGACATCCGGGCGCCCCACTCCTCCGCCGAGATCCAGTTCGGCCACATCCAGCGCCCCACCCACACCAACACCAGCTGGGAGGCGGCCCGCTTCGAGGTCTCCGGCCACCGCTGGGTGCACGTGGCCGAGCCCGGCTACGGCGTAGCGGTGATCAACGACTCGACCTACGGCCACGACGTCTCCCGCACGGTCCGCGAGGACGGCGGTACGACCACCACGGTCCGCCTCAGCCTCGTCCGCGCCCCGCGGATCCCGGACCCGGAGGCCGACCAGGGCAGGCACCGCCTCACCTACTCGCTCCTCCCCGGCGCGAGCATCGACGACGCGGTCGCCGAGGGCTACGCCCTCAACCTGCCGCTGCGCGTCGCCGACGCGGCCGGCGCCCCCGAACCGGTCGTGTCCGTGGACGGCGAGGGCGTGACCGTCGAGGCGGTCAAGCTCGCCGACGACGCCTCCGGTGACGTCGTCGTCCGCCTCTACGAGTCCCGCGGCGGACGCGCCCAGGGCGTCGTGCGCACCGGGTTCCCGCTCGCCGGGGCCCAGATCACCGACCTGCTGGAACGCCCCCTGTCGGAGGCGGCCACTGACGGCAGCGGCGTTCCGGTGACGCTGCGCCCGTTCGAGGTGCAGACACTGCGGCTGGCGGTGGGGGAACGGTGACCGCCGTTCCCATCAAGAATTAAGAAAGGCATAAAACAGCTGGTCGCGGCGGGTGCCTTGCCCGCCGCGACCACTTCTCGTTCCCTCTATGACACCTGGAGTTCGCTTGTCACCCGTGTGATACGGAAGTACGTGAGAGAGAGTTGTGAGGTGTCATCGTGCGAGATCCGCGCATGTCCGCGATCGGCAAGGGGCTGAGGCGCCGCGGCAGACTGATCGCCGAGGCGGTGAGCCCGCCGAAGAAGCCCCTGAACGCCGTGCCGGCGCCCCGCAGCGAGGCCGACGCCACCGAGGAGCCGAAGTATGTGGCTCCCCGCGCCTCCCGGCTGGTGGACGCCCCGGTGTTCGTCCTCTCCTCCGTGCGCTCCGGCTCGACGCTGCTGCGGGTGATCCTCAACAGCCACAGCCAGATCCGGGCCCCGCACGAGATGCACCTTCGGACGGTCCACGTCCATCTCTCGCGGGACTTCACCGGGGACGCCATGAAGGCGCTCGAACTCGACAAGACCGAGCTGGAGCACGTCCTGTGGGACCGCATCCTCCACCATGAGCTCACCCGCAGCGGCAAGCGGGTCATCGTCGACAAGACGCCGCCGAACACCCTCATCTGGCCGCGGCTGCACCGATGTTGGCCGAACGCCCGCTACATCCTGCTGCTGCGGCACCCCGGCGCGGTCGTCCAGTCCCTCACGAGCCGCCGCACCGATCCGGACCACGAGGCGATCCGGGCCGAAGTCCTCTCCTACAGCGAGAAGCTGGAGGAGGCCCGGCAGAGCCTCCCCGTCCATGTGATCCGGTACGAGGAGCTCACGGCCGAGCCCGAGAAGGTCACCCGGGGCATCTGTGACCACCTGGGTGTCGAGTGGGAGCCCGGCATGCTCGACTACGGCACCAAGGACCACGGCACCTTCCGTCCCCAACTCGGCGACTGGTCCTCCACGATCAAGTCCGGCCGCATTCAACGGGCCCGCGAGGCGGACCCGACTGCGGAACTCCCGCCCCGCCTGGCGGAGCTGGCCGAACTGTGGGGCTACCCGACGTAGTTCTTCCGTGCGTGGACGGGGGCGGGTGGTGTGTGGTTGCTCGCGCAGTACCCCGCGCCCTGAAAAGCCGGGGCTGCGCCCCGTGCTTTTCGGCCCGCAGGGGCCGTGTCCTTGCAGGGGCGCGGGGAACTGCGCGACCAGCCCCCACCCACCCGCACCCTTTGTCAGACGGCCAGTGGACGGTCGGCGGTGGACTTGCAGACGGCCGGCGGCGTCACCGCCCGCGCACGCGCCTCCACAGCCTCCGGCTCCGGCACGACGACGGCGACCGGCGTCTCGACCTGATGCGGCAACACCACGGGCCGCACCGGCCGCGCCCCCGACACCACCGTGTAGTCCTGCCCCAGCCGCGTCGGCACCACCTCGCCCGGGTCCTCGCCGAGCGCCAACCGCACAGCGGCCCAAGGCGCGTTGATCCCGCACAGCGCGAGCTGGTGCAGCCCGCCCGCCGGACGCGTGTTGACGTCCATGAGGACCGGCTCGTCGCCGTACATGCGGAACTGGATGTTCGTCAGGTGGTGCAGATCGAACCGCTCCGCGATCAGCCGCGCCGGCTCGATCCACGCGGGGTGGAGCGTGAAACCGCGCCGACGGCCGTTCTTGGTGCGCCCCACGGCCATCCGCACCCGCCCGTCGGGACCGGTGAGGCAGTCGACGGACACTTCCGGCTGTTCGAGGCGCGGCATGACCATCCAGTCGACGGGTTCCTCGGCCGCCCGCACCGCCTCGACGACCATGTCGAGCTGCACATACGGGGTCGGGAATCCGCTGAGGTGCGTGAGCGAGAAGGGGGCGCGCGTGACGACACGGAAGCCCACACCACCGGCCCCGGCCGCCGGCTTGAAGCACGCCCTGTGCCCGGCGTCCTCCAACTCCTCGACGGCGGCGACGAGTTCGTCGGCGTTCGTCACCCGGAACCACGGCGGCACCGGCACCCCGTGCTCCCGGACCGCCTCGTACGCGGTCACCTTGTCCTCGAAGACCTCGATGGCGTCGGCGGGCGGCGCCAGCAGGGCCGTACCGAGTGCCGCGAACTCCTCGCGGTGCGCGGCGATGGCCGACTGGTGCAGCCGGGGCACGAACACGTCGATGCCGCGCTTGGCGCACTGGTCGAGCGCGTACTCGACGTACGCGGCGGGGGAGAGCCCGTCGGGCTCCAGGTCGGCGGTGTCGGCGGCGGCCAGTACGGGGGAGTCGGCGTCGCCGTGCGTGGCATGGATGTCCACCGGACAAGCGTGCGGATTATGCCGCAGCTGATCCATGAAGAAGACGTTCTCCGCGTACGTGCGGTTGAGCCAGACGCGTACGCGAGAGACCATGCAGGCCGCCTTTCCAGGGTTCGCGGGCACGGCGGAGCAGGCCGTGCCCGGCCAGGGGGGATGGAGGTACGCCGAACCGCCGTACGCGAAGAAGGGGCGTGGCGGTGGTGTAGGACGGATCATACGGCCACTGGGGCCCATGTTTCTGTCACGCGCGTGTTAATCCTCGCGCCGCGGTCTTTCCGGGACGTCTCCGGCGGTTCGGCCAGTCGCTCTTGTCCACCGGTGCGCACCTGTGTTCTCGTGTGGATGTTCGGTGTTCAGGAGGGGGTACGGGTGGAGTCCAGGGGCGGCCGTCATGGAAGTCTGCTGGCCATCAGTGATCTGCACATCGGATATCCCGAGAACCGCGCCCTGGTCGAACAGATGCGCCCCGAGACCGACGACGACTGGCTCCTCGTGGCCGGTGACGTCGCCGAGACCGTCGCCGACATCCGCTGGGCCCTGCAGACCCTCGCCGGCCGCTTCTCCAAGGTCGTGTGGGTGCCGGGCAACCACGAGCTGTGGACCCACCCCAGCGAGACCGTCCCGTACCGGGGCGTCGAGCGGTACGAGCACCTCGTCGCCCTCTGCCGGGAACTGGGCGTCGTCACCCCCGAGGACCCCTACCCCCGCTGGGAGGGACCGGACGGGCCGGTGGTGATCGCCCCGCTGTTCCTCCTGTACGACTACTCGTTCCTGCCCAAGGACTGCGCGACGAAGGAAGAGGGCCTGGAGTACGCGTACGGCACGGGTGTGGTGTGCACCGACGAGCATGTGCTGTACCCCGACCCGTATCCGACCCGCGACGACTGGTGCCGCGCCCGGGTCGCCGAGACCGAACGCCGGCTCGCCGAGATCCCCGACGGCCTGCCCACGGTGCTGGTCAACCACTACCCGCTCGACCGGCACCCGACGGACGTCCTGCACTACCCGGAGTTCGCGATGTGGTGCGGCACGGAGCTGACCGCCGACTGGCACCGGCGCTTCCACGTCGAGGTGATGGTCTACGGCCATCTGCACATCCCGCGGACGACCTGGCTGGACGGCGTCCGCTTCGAAGAGGTGTCCGTGGGTTACCCCCGCGAGTGGCGGCCGCGCCCGGAACCCCCGGGCAGGCTGCGCCGCATTCTGCCGATGGAGGTCGGAGCCGGTGATCGAGGAACTGCTCCCGGGGTCGGTCGTGGTCGTGGAGGCGCACGCCGATGACGCCGCCGCGGCCGAGGGGATCGAGCTGTATCCCGAGGAGGAGGCGGTCGTGGCCCGGGCCGTGGAGAAGCGGCGCCGCGAGTTCACCGTCGTACGCTCCTGCGCCCGGAGGGCCATGGAGAAGCTCGGGGTGGCGCCGCGCGCGATCGTGCCCGGCGAGCGCGGCGCTCCCGGCTGGCCGGACGGGCTGACCGGCAGCATGACCCACTGCGAGGGGTACGCGGCCGCCGCGCTGGTCCGCGCCGTCGACCTCGCCTCCCTCGGCATCGACGCCGAACCCCACGACGCCCTGCCCGAGGGCGTCCTGACGGCGATCGCGCTCCCCGTGGAGGAGACCCGACTGCGCCGCCTGACCGCCCACCACCCCTCGGTCCACTGGGACCGGCTGCTCTTCAGTGCCAAGGAGTCCGTCTACAAGGCATGGTTCCCGCTCACCGGGCGGTGGCTGGACTTCTCGGAGGCCGACATCGAGGTGACCGTCGACCCCGGCGGCCGTTCCGGCGGACTGCGCGCCGAACTCCTGGTGCCCGGACCGGTGGTGGGCGGTCGCCGTATCGGTGCCTTCGACGGACGCTGGACCGTCCGGCGGGGGCTGCTGGCGACGGCGGTCTCGGTTCCCTTCCCCACGGAGTACGAGGACGCCAGGTGAACTCCTTTTCCTACGTGGATCTGCACAGACAGGTCGCGTCGGACATCGACGCGGAGATCACGACCGCCCTGGACAGACTCGGGCCGTCATCCACTGCGGTACGGAAATCCATATCCGGGCTGCTGGGCCACCAGCAGATGAAATACCCCCTGTCCGTGCTTCCGCTCCTCGTGCACGCCGCCGAGACGGGCACGCCGGACCCGGCCGTTCCCCTGGCGGCGGTGCATGTCCTGTGGTGGACCTCCGCCTGCTATCTCGACGACCTGGCCGACGGCCACGGCGCGCACACCCCTGACGGACTCGGCACGGACGAGGCGCTGTTGGCGTCCGTCCTCACCGGACAGGCCCTTCCGATCAGGGTCGTGCAGGCGCAGTCGGTGCCGGACACGATGCGCAACGCCCTCACCGGTGAGATCGTCAACTGCTGGATCGGTGCCGTGGAAGGCCAGTTGAAGGATCTGCGCGGCGATGTGGAGAACGCCTCGCGGGACGCGGTCGTCGCCGCCTATCGCGGAAAATCCGGCGCACCTTTCAAAATGATCACGGCGATGGCCGCGCTGCTGTCCGGGGCGGGGGTCGAACGGACCGAACAATGGCGGGAATTCGGGGATGTCTTCGGCATCCTCTGGCAGCTCTTCAACGACCAGGAGGACATTCTCTCCGGCCGTGACGAGGACCTGCGCAACGGCACGGTGACCTATCTGCTCGCCTGTGCCCTGGAGGAGACGCCTCCCGAATCCAGGGCGCGTGTCGCGGAACTCAGCGCCGCCGCGCGGAGTTCCGAGCAGCAGCGTGCGGAACTCCGCGCGCTGCTGCTCGCCCCCGCCGTTCTCCGTCGTTTCGAGAAGGACCTCGCGGCGTTCCGCGACGAGGCGCACCGCGTGCTCGACGAAGTGGGCGGCGACGAGACCTACTTGCCGGCCCTGCGGCAGTTGGTGGACCAGGCCGCCGGAATGTACCTGACCTAGCCCCCCAGGAGTGCGACGACGGTCCGCCGGGTACACCCGGCGGACCGTCGCACCCGCAGGCTCAGACCTCCGGGCACCAACTCCGCAGCAGCCGGAAGAACTCCTCCTCGTTGCCCGCCAGCCCGGCCGCCGCCAGGGCCTGCTCCGCCTCGGCGAGCGTGCCCGGCGGCACCACGGGTGGTCGGCGTGCGTCCGGCGGCCCGTCGAAGGCGGCTCGTACGGTCCCCAGCAGTCGCAGATAGGCCTGGACGGCGGCGCGCTCGCGGTCGGTCAGTACGGCGGTCGGCATCGAACGGCTCTCCCCTGGTCGGATCGGCGAAACTCCGTGCCCGCCCCGGCATACGGGTGGCACACCCCCAGCTTGCCGTCCACCACTGACAATCCCGTGTCTATCGAGGTGACGCGCCCAGGACCGTCTCCCGCTCATGGTCCGTCAGCGGTGGTTCCAGCGGCGGGCGTTTGAGCGGGCCGCGCAGCACCGCCAGGACGACCTCCGGTCTGACGAGCGCCCCGATCGGCTCGTTGAGGGTGACCACGCCGAGGTACGCGTCGCAGACCAGGGGCCGTCCGAGCGCCGTCCGCGCCAGCCGCTCCAGATAGCGGCCGAACAGCCTCTGCACGGGGTTCGGCTGCTTGCCGATGGCCTCGGGGTAACGGATGTCCGCGCCGGTGGCCAGCTCCCACGCGAGGGTCACCGGCACCGCAACGGCCTTCTGGACGCGGCGCGCGAGCCCCGGCGCCGTGAGACCGCGCGCCGCGACCAGTGCGCGCAGCGCGAGGGCGCTCTGGGCGGCGACCGACATGCCGTGGCCGTAGATCGGGTTGTATGTGGCGACCGAGTCGCCGGTCGCGACGAACCCGTCGGGCCAGTCGGACACCTTCTCGAAGAAGCGCCGCCGGTTGATCGTGCTGCGGGTGACGACGACGTCGGTCAGCGGCTCGGCGCGGGCGATCAGCTCGCCGACGACCGGGTGCCGGACGCTCCGTGCGAACCCCTCGAACTCCTCGGTGAGAGCGGTTGGTTGACCACCCCGGGTGCCCGACAGCGTCACCAGCCAGCGTCCGCCCTCGATGGGCACCAGGGTCGCGCTGCGCCCCGGCACCGGCTGCGAGCCGTCCGGCTGCACATTGACCACCGGGAAGTCCTCGGTGCCGGCGGGCGCCCGGAAGATCCGGCTGGCGTACACGAGCCCGGAGTCGACCTCCTCCATCGGCGCCGGCGAGACCCCGAGCGTGTCCAGCCAGGCGGTGCCCCGCGAACCACGGCCGGCGGCGTCCACCACCAGGTCGGCGGCGAGCACCCGCTCCTCGCCGTCGGCGGGGCGGACGCGTATCCCCGTGACCCGGGAGGCGTCGCCCTCCAGGCCCAGGATCTCGGCGCGGTCGAGGACGGTGACCCGGGGGCCGGCGAGGAGGTGGGCGCGGACCACCGACTCCAGCAGATCGCGGCTGCACGCGATCATGAACTGCATCTCGGGCCAGCGCCGCAACCAGCCCTGGGGCGACATCGAGACCAGACCGGTCGGCAGCGGGATACGCCGGGCACCGGCCGCCAGCCA
This sequence comes from Streptomyces sp. NPDC002787, assembly GCF_053592095.1. Lineage (NCBI taxonomy): Bacteria > Bacillati > Actinomycetota > Actinomycetes > Kitasatosporales > Streptomycetaceae > Streptomyces > Streptomyces sp. NPDC002787. The sequence goes on from NZ_JBSFVC010000055.1 coordinate 14,626, forward strand.
GGCCTCCGTGACGCCCGGCAGGAGTTCCTCCATCGCCCGGGCCCCGCCGGACCACAGCAGATGGGCGTGACGGGCCTGTGGGACGCCCTTGCGGGGCTCCGGCCCCTCGGGCAGCGCGTCGCGGTCGACGACGGTGACCTCGGCGTGGTCGCGCAGCGCGGCGGCGGCCAGCAGGCCGGCCAGGCCCGCGCCGACGACGACGGCACGCTGGGGAGGGGGGGCCGAGGTGGCGCCTGGGCCGCTAACGGGTTCGTTCATGGAAGTCGCTCTCTGACCTGGTGGCGGCGGCCCATTCACGGGCGGCCGCCACGACGGGTGACTGACGCAGGGCGATGGACATCCGTACGAGGTCACGGGGGTTCTCGGCGGGCGGGGCGGGCGCGTCGGCCGGGGCGGAGCTGATGACCCGGCCCTCCGGGTCGTCCGCCTTGGCCCGTACGGCCGCCGTCACCATCGCCGCGTCGGCCTCGGCCCGCGCCTGCAGGGGCTCGGAGCCCGCCGCGACGGCGGCGTCGTACGCCTTGGCGCGTACCTCGGAGTCGAAGTACGGGTACAGGCTGAGCATGCCGTCGTGGATGTCGGATTCCCGCTGCGTCATCTGCAGCCGGGCCGGCGCCCACCAGGAGATCCGCACGTCGTGGCTCGCCTGGGCCCAGACGGGGCGCAACTCCCGCCACAGCGGGCCGAGCCGGCGGTACATGGACCAGATGGTCCAGGAGTCGCCGAGGCGCTCCCCGGCCAGCGGCAGACAGAAGCCGACCGCGCAGACCTGGGCGCCGACGGACGACAGCACCGGGGCGACGTACGTGCTCAGGTAGTCCAGGTCCCCGCCCTGCCAGCGGGTCACCACGGCGACCAGCTTGACCGCCGCGAACGGCACGTTCACCAGGAAGCCGAACGCGATGATCAGCAGCCCGGCGCGCAGCCAGCCGCGCACCTGGAGCGCCCAGCGCCAGCACATGACGTTCATCGCGACACCCGCGACGGTGAACCCGGTCAGGTACAGCACGATCATCTCGCGCAGGAACGGGGTGTTGGCGTAGTACGTGTCGAAGTCCCGCACCCGCTCCACGGGCGCCTCGCCGAGCACGAACAGCAGCACGATCGCCGCACACACCGCGCCGTACCCGGCGATCCAGCGGCGCGAGAGGCGGCGCGTCGTCTCGGGTGGGCCGCCGCGCCAGTAGGTGATCAGCACCAGGCAGGAACCGCTGAAGGCGCTCAGCAGGAAATAGACCACGGCCGCCGAGATGTTCGGGACGCCGGTGACACGGTTGACCTCGCTGATCGTCGGCGGCGCGGCGAAGCAGAAGACCAGCGCGGCCAGCGTCATCAGCGCGCACACGGATCTGATCAGGTGGTCGCCCCAGTTCCGCAGCAGCGCGGGCGTCTTCAGGGCGAGGGCGATCGTCATCGCGACGGCCGGTAGGTAGTAGCTGGACCCGTCCATGTCTTCGGCGTCTCGGCGTCTCGGCGTTTCCGCGGTCCGGCCGCTCAGCCCTGCGGGCCGCGGTAGCCCAGCGAGGCCCCGATGCGGCCGGCCAGGTGATCGCGGCCCACAGGCCCGCGCAGAGCCGAACCCGCCAGCCACATACGGCACTTGCTGGCCAGCAGCAGCCCGAAGCTCTCGGCGTCCTGCTCGTCCGCCAGGTCGAAACGGGTCCGGGCGGCGACCTTCAGCACGGTCTCGCACAGATCGGCGTCCCGGTTCAGTAAGCGCGCGGCGACCGCGGCACCGTCCATGTGATGGCCGCAGTGCCCGGCCTGCATGTGCCACAGCTCGTGGCCGAGGATCACCAACTGGTGGTCGGGGGCGGTGCGTTCCTCGATGACGACCAGGTCCTGCTCCGCCATGTCCAGCCACAGCCCGCTGGCCGTGCCCGGCGGGAACGCGGCCGTGCGGTAGTGGACGGGGCGGCCGCGGCGTCTGCTCATGGCGTCGCACAGGGCGCTGTAGAGGTCGGCGGGGTCCGCCGGTGCCGGCAGCGTGAGTTCGCCGACCAACTCGCCGCACAGACGGCGCATTTCCTTTCCGATGCCCACAGATCTCCCCCGGTCAGGACTCGGGCCGCTTGACGCTCTCCAGCAGCATGTCCAGCCACTCCGCCACCTTGTCGCGGTGCTGGTCGGTGGGCAGCTGGGCCGCCCGCCAGGCGATGGAGCGCACACCGTGGTTCTGCAGCAGCCGCTGCAACGGGTCGTCGGCGGCCTCGGCCGCCGCGCGCTCACGCTCGGCGAGCTGCTGGAGGAGCTCCTGCTCGGTCCGCATCAGGGCGCTCGCCAGCGCCTCGGGATCCTCGGCGGTGAGGAAACCCGCGTGCACCCTGAAGAAGCGCTGGATGGCGTCGCAGTGCTCCATCGTGGGGCGCCGGTCGCCGTTGATCAGAGCGCCCGCCTGCTGGCGCGACATTCCGGCGCCGTCGGCGATCTCCTGCTGGGTGTATCTGCGGCCGTTGGGCTTGAGCCGGGTGCGTCGCAGCAGGTCCAGGCGCTGCAGGAAACGGGCCTGGATGTCCGGCTCACCGGCCCGCTGCCCGCTCAGCAGCGCTTTCACCACCGCTTCCGGCACACCGGACGCGACCGAGAGCCGTCGGGTGTCGAAGACCTCCGAGTGGGCCACGCGCAGCTTGTCCGCCAGCGCGGTGACACGGGCCACGACGGCCGGCAGCAGAACCGTCGCCGCGGCGTCCGGAACCTCGAAGCCATCCGTCACCGACAGATCTCCTACGTCTCTCTCAGGCCAATTTCGCGGTACTGCGGAATCCGTGGAACCAAGCCTGGCGCGAGACCCTGGTCCCGGCAAGTACACCGTGAACTGCGGGGAGACTAGCGGTTCGGTCGAACTCACATCCAGGCCTCGCCACAACTGTGGCGAGATTCAGCCGTCAACCGACGCCGAATGCCACGATAGTTGACACGACTCCGCTCAGGGCAGGAGGATCAAGGCGCCGCGTGAAGGCCGCATAGGCAAGAGGGGTGACCTCCCGATGGCATATCAGGCAGGAGGGCAGCGGTCGGTACCGCGGCCCGTCCCCGACACCCTGGAAACCCAGGAAGCACAGGCGTACCTCCAGGACTACGCCGCGCTGCTGGAGTCCGTGCCGTTCCCGTCCGTCGTCCTCGACCACCGCTGGGACGTCGTCCTGGCCAACTCCGCGTTCCGGACGCTCTTCGGCGGCGTGGGACCGCACCCGACAGCCATGCCGGGCGACAACTTCCTCCGCTTCGTGCTCTTCCACCCGGACGCCGCCACGGTCCTCGGCGACCACGAGTCCAGCTGGTGCCTGCCGATGCTCGCCCACTTCGCCGCCGCCGTGGAGACGCACGGCCAGGACCGGGGCCTGCAGTCCATCCGCCGGGAGATCGCCCAGGACCCGATCATGGACGCCGCCTACCGCCACGGCCTCCCGCACTGGCTCCGCACGGTCGGCCCCGGCGCCGGCCGGCACGACGGCGCCGTACGCCCCCTGCTCCACCCGGACCCGCGCTGGGGCGCCACCGACTGCCGTGTCGTCGGCGAGACCCCCGACACCCTGCGCGACATGGGCTACAGCCGGATGACCCTGGTCCTGCGCGAGGTGGGCCGGCCGGCCGAGGTCGCCCGCAGGCCGCGCCGCCCCCGGCGCACCACCACGAGCCACCTGAGCGTGGTGCCCTCGCCCGAGAGGTGAGCCGCACCCCCTCCGGCGCCGCCGGCGTTCAGGTCGCCGACGGCGCCGGAGGTCCATCCCTGTCCGGGGCGGTCAATCCTTGTCCAGGGCGACGCCCCGCTTCGCCGCCTGGATCTGTTCGTACACATGGGTCCGCAGCTCCGCGAAGCGCGGCGCCACCCGGGTGTGCAACTGGTCGCGTTCGGCGGGGAGATCGATCTTGAGCTGTTCCTGGACGACGGTGGGCGAGGCGGAGAGGATCAGCACCCGCTCGCCCAGGTAGACGGCCTCGTCGATGTCATGGGTGACGAAGAGGATCGTGATGCCCCGCTCCCGCCACAGGCCCCGAACGAGGTCCTCCAGATCGGCGCGGGTCTGGGCGTCGACCGCCGCGAACGGCTCGTCCATCAGCAGCACGTCCGGCTCGTACGCCAGCGCCCGGGCGATCGCCACCCGCTGCTGCATACCGCCGGACAGCTGCCAGGGATACGCGCCCGCCGCGTCGGAGAGGCCGACCGAGGCGAGCGCGTCGTCGACCAGCGCGCGCCGCCGGTCCTTGCTCAACCTCTTCTGTCTCAGCGGGAGTTCCACGTTGTCGCGGACCCGCATCCAGGGGAACAGGCTGCGCCCGTACTCCTGGAAGACGACCGCCATGCCGGGCGGCGGCCCGTCCACCGGCCGTCCCCCGAGGAGGACTTCACCGGCCGTCGGGTTCAGCAGGCCGGCCACGCACTTCAACAGGGTCGTCTTGCCGCAGCCCGACGGGCCCACCAGGCAGACCAGTTCGCCCGCGTCGACGGTGAAGGTGAGGTTCCGGACCGCCTCAACGCGCCGCCCGGAACCCTCGTAGACCTTCTTGAGGCCCGATACGTCAAGCAAGGCGTGCATCGCCCGCTGCCCCTTCTCGAGTTTCACTACGACCGCCGGGAGGACGCGCGCAGACCGTGGTACCAGCCGAGCACGCGCCGCTCGACCAGCCGGAAGACGACCGACAGCAGGAACCCGAGCAGACCGAGGACGAGGATGCCGGTCCACATGTCGGGGATCGCGAAGCCGCGCTGGAACTGGACGATGGTGTAGCCGAGCCCGTTGCTGGACGCGGTCATCTCGCTGATGACCATGAGGATGATGCCGATGGACAACGCCTGCCGCAGCCCCGCGAAGATCTGGGGGCTCGCCGAGCGCAGCACGACGTTCCGCAGCCGGGCCGCACCCGTGATGCCGTACGACCGGGCCGTCTCGGACATCACCGAGTCCACCGCCCGGACGCCCTCGACGGTGTTGAGCAGGACCGGCCACACGCAGCCGCTCGCGATGACGGCGATCTTCATCGTGTCGCCGATCCCCGCGAACAGCATGATGACCGGCACGAGAACCGGCGGCGGCACCGCCCGCAGGAACTCCAGCACCGGCTCGCAGACCGCCCGCACCCGCCGGTAGGAGCCGATGACCGTGCCGAGCGCGACGCCTGCCACCGCCGCCAGGGCGTAGCCGGCGGACAGGCGCAGCATGCTGGGCAGGACGTCGGCGCGCAGCCGCTCGGCCGTCCAGACGTCCGGGAAGGTGGTGAGGATCGTGCGCAGGGGCGGCCAGTAGACATCGGTGCTGTCGTCCGACGCGAGCCACCAGACGGTGACCAGGACGAGGGGGAGGGCGACGACGAACAGCAGCCGGAGCGGTACGCGGCTCACACCGCCACCTCCCCGCGCACCGACTGGTGCCAGGCCAGCGCCCGTCGCTCCACCGTGCGGGCACCCACGTTGATGAGCAGCCCCAGCAGCCCGGTGACCACCACCAGGGCGTACATCTCCGGCACGGCCTGCGAGGTCTGGGCGACCGCGATGCGCTGGCCCAACCCCGGTGCGCCGATGACGAGTTCGGCGGTCACGGCCAGGATGAGGGCCACGGCGGCGGCCAGCCGGACGCCCGTCATGACGTACGGCAGCGCCGTGGGCCACAGGACGTGCCGGACCCGCGCCCAGGTGCCCAGGCCGTAGGAGCGGGCCGTCTCCTCGGCGACCGGATCGACGTCCTGGACGCCGTACAGCGTCTGGATCAGGATCTGCCAGAAGGACGCGTAGACCACCAGCAGGAGCACCGACCGCAGTTCGGTGCCGTACAGGAGGACCGCGAGGGGGATCAGGGCGACCGAGGGGATCGGGCGCAGGAACTCGATCGTGGAGGACGTCGCCTCGCGCAGATACGGCACGACGGCGATGACGACTCCGGTCAGGATTCCGGCCGTCACCGCGATCAGGAGCCCCAGGGCCCAGCCGGTGAGCGTGTCCCCGAGCGCGGTCCAGAACGTGTCGTCGGCGAGCTCGGTGGCCAGGGCGTCGGCGACCCGGCTGACCGGCGGGAAGTACTCGTCCTCGACGAGGCCGAGCCGCGGGAGCGCCTCCCACAGGGCGAGGAATCCCGCGAGCCCGGCCGCGCCGAGTGCGGCGTCCGCACCCCTCACGGCAGCAGCTTGTCCAGGTCCGGGGCCTTCTCGAACAGGCCGTCCTGCTGGCCCAGTTCGGCCAGCCGCTCGATGGAGGCACGGTCCGGCTCGGCGGGCCAGCGGGGCAGGACGACCGTCTCCAGCAGGTTCTCCGGGATCTTCGTGTACGTGGTGATGATCTCGCGGACCTCGTCCGGGTGCTCGTCGGCGTACGCGAGCGACTCGGCCGTGGCCTCCTGGAACTTCTTCACCACCTCGGGGTTCTTCTGGGCGTACTGCTGGGAGGTGAAGTACATGGCCACGGTCAGGTATGGCGACACGTCGACGAAGTTCGAGGCGAGGACGGTGCCGCCCTGGGACTTGATCGTGGCGAGCGCGGGCTCCACCACGCAGGCGGCGTCGACCTGGCCCTTGGACAGGGCGGCGGGCATCTGGTCGAACGGCATCTCGACGTACTCGACCTTGGAGGGGTCGCCGCCGTTCTTGCGGACCGACTCGTTGACCGAGGTGTCGCAGATGTTGCCGAGGGTGTTGGCGGCGACCTTCCTGCCCTCCAGGTCCTTGGCGGACTTCAGGGGGCTGCCCTTCGGCACGGCGATCTCCGCGAAGTCGGCCCCCGCCTTGCCGGTGGACGCGACTCCGTTCACCACGGCCTTGACGGGTACGTTCTTCGACTGGGCCACCAGCAGCGAGGTCATGTTGCTGAAGCCGAAGTCGAACTGGCCGGAGACCACACCGGGCACGATCGCCGCGCCGCCCTGGGCGAGCGTCGGCTCCAGTTCGAGCCCGCGCTTGCTGTAGAAGCCCTTCTTCTGGCCCAGGTACATCGGGGCGACATCGATGATGGGGATGACGCCGAGCTTGAGCGTGGTGGTGCCGCCGGATGACGAGTCCCCGCCGTCCGACCCGGAGTCGGACGAACCGCAGGCCGTCGCGGCGACGAACACGGTGCCGGCCGCGAGGCCGATGAGCAGACGACGCATGACTCCCCCTGATGGGACCGTTCTTCGACGGGCTGTTTCGACATGCTGTGCGCACACCGCACAGAAGTGCTCAGCGGGAAGGTAGAACGCCGCCGGTTGCGGGTCAATGCCCTTGCCGTGCAAGGTCGTTGACAGTTGCAGAAGTGTGCTCCTAGCGTGCGCAGAGCGCACCATCGTGCGTGCGGAGCGCACGGGGCGCGCTCCGTTCGAGTGGTTTCCGTGCGCTCTCTGTGCGTCTTTCCGGGAGGCGACGATGCCAGATCGGGACCGGTTCGGCGGAGCACGCGAACCGCACTTCGTCCGGTCCTTCGAGCGGGGCCTCGCGGTCATCCGGGCCTTCGACGCCGAGCACCCCGCGCTGACGCTCAGCGAGGTGGCCCGGACCTGCGAGCTGACCCGGGCCGCCGCCCGCCGCTTCCTGCTCACCCTCGTCGACCTCGGGTACGTCCACACCGACGGCCGGCTGTTCCGGCTGACCCCGCGTGTGCTCGAACTCGGCTTCGCGTATCTGTCGAGCTTCACGCTGCCCGACCTCGCCGAGCCGCATCTGGAGCGGCTGGTCGCGCAGGTGGGGGAGTCGTCCTCGCTGTGCGTCCTCGACGGCGACGACATCGTGTACGTGGCGAGGGTGCCCACGAGCCGCATCATGACGGCGACGATCACCGTGGGCACCCGTTTCCCCGCCCATGTCACCTCGGTCGGCCGGGTGGTCCTCGCGCACCTGCCGGACGAGGAGATCGACGCCCGGCTCGCCCGCGCCGACCTCAGGCCCCTCACCCGGCGCACCCTCGTCTCCGCCGACCAGCTGAGGGCCGAGCTGCGTCGCGTGCGACGTCAGGGGTACGCCGTCGTCGACCAGGAACTGGAGGAGGGGCTCAGATCGGTCGCCGCCCCGGTGCGGGACGGGGACGGGGAGGTGGTGGCCGGTGTGAACATCCCGGTGCACGCCGGCCGCACCTCCGTGGAGTCGGTACGGCGCGACCTCCTGCCCCATCTGCTGGCCACGGTCGCCCGGATCGAGGCCGACCTGTGCGTGGCCGGGACGGCCGCGGGCCGGGGGCGAGGTGTGGCCCCGGGGGCCGCCCTGTGCCGAGCCAATCCCGATGCTGTGGCCGGAGCCGGAGCCGGAGCCGGAGCCGGAGCCGGAGCCGGAGCCGATGCCGGCCCGGGCGGCACTGCCGCCGGACCGGCCGGTGTCACTACAGGTCGAGCACCAGCCGTGCCCCCTGACACCGGGACACGCAGATGAGCATGGTCTCCCCGGCCTCGCGCTCCTCGTCGCTGAGCACCGAGTCCCGGTGGTCGGGGGTGCCCTCCAGGACGTCCGTCTCACAGGTACCGCAGGTGCCCTCGGCGCAGGAGAAGAGCACCTCGACCCCGGCGGCCCGCACGGTGTCGAGCACGGAGACCCCGACGGGTACGGTGACCGTCTTGCCCGTCCGCTCCAGCACAACCTCGAACTCGCTGTCCGGGCCCGTCTCCTGCTCCTTGGGCCGGAACCGCTCGATCCTGAGCGCCCGCCCGGGACACCGCTCCTCGACCGCGTCCAGCAGCGCGCCCGGCCCGCAGCAGTAGACCAGGGCGTCCTCGGGCAGACCGTCCAGGACCGCCCCGAGGTCGAGCAGCCCGGTCTCGTCCTGCGGAGCGACCGTCACCCGGTCCCCGTACGTGGCCAACTCCGCCCGGAACGCCATGGATTCACGGCTGCGCCCGCCGTACAGCAGGGACCACTCCGCGCCCGCCGCCTCGGCCGCGGCCAGCATCGGCAGGATGGGCGTGATACCGATGCCGCCGGCCACGAACCGGTAGCGGGGCGCCGGCTCCAGGGCGAAGTTGTTGCGCGGCCCGCGCACCCGGACCTTGTCGCCCCGCGCCAACTCCGTGTGCACGTACGCCGATCCGCCGCGCCCGTCGGGCTCCCGAAGGACCCCGATCCGCCAGGTCGTCCGGTCCGCCGGGTCACCGCACAGGGAGTACTGCCGCTCCAGCTCCGGCCCCAGCAGCACATCGATGTGCGCCCCCGGCTCCCAGGCCGGGAGTTCCTCGCCCAGGGGATGCCGCAGGGTGAGGGCGAGCACGCCGTCGGCCGCGAACTCCCGGCCCTCGACGACGAGTTCGGCTTCGTACGACGCCGACGGGGATGACGAGGTCATGAGCTGTTTCCTTGCGGCTCGTGTCCTTGGGGGTGGGCGAGCATCCACTCCCACATCTCGATGGGGTCCTGCGCGGTGTGCTCGCGCCCGCAGTGACAGGTGCCGTGCAGGATGTCCGTGCCCGGCAGCCAGTCGATGCGGTAGACCTCTCCGGTCTGGAAGGTGGGAGGTGTGCTCACTGGACCTTCTCCACCGGCTTCTCACCCTGCTCGACCAGCCGGGCGAGGATGCGGCGGGCCGCCAGACCACCGGTGTCGATGTTGATGCTCAGCTCCTGGTAGCCGGTGCGCTCGGTGCCGAGCGTCTCCTGGAGCAGGTTCAGCGCGTCGACGTCCTGCATGACGACCGTGTGGTTGTTGCCCTTGAGGAACTCGGTGACCTCGTCGTTGTCGGTCGCCCAGTCCCGCGAGACCATCCAGAAGTCGTACACCTTGCCGTCCGACGACGGCGTGATCGCGTACGTGATCTCGGTGTGGAAGCCGTTCGGGTCGCTGCCGTCCGCCTCGGGCAGCACGCCGACCGGGGCGATCCGGCTGTGCAGCAGGTACAGGCAGGGGGCGAAGTACTCGATGTCCTGCCAGCGGGTGATCCGGCCCTCGATGCCGGTCGACTTGGCGTAGAACGGCGGGCACTCGGCGTCGTCCATGTGCCGGCTGACCCGCACGATGCCCGCGCCCTCGTCGACCTCGGTGGTGATCGGCGTCTCGGCGACCTCGGGGGTGCCGATGTAGCCGCCGTGCAGATAGGTCTCGTGGGAGAGGTCGAGCAGGTTGTCGACGAGCAGACCGTAGTCGGCGTTGATCGGCTCCATGCCGCGCACGGTGACCCAGCCGGGGGCGGACAGGTGCTTGGCGCGCGGGATGGTCTGAGGGTCCGCGAGCGCCGGGTCGCCTATCCACACCCAGATCAGCGAGTCCTGCTCGACCACCGGGTACGAGGCGACCCGAGCCGTCCGGGGGATCCGCTTCTGCCCCGGCACGTACACACAGGCGCCCGTCGTGTCGTACGTGAAGCCGTGGTAACCGCACACGATCCGGTCCCCGTCCAGCCCGCTCTCCGACAGCGGGTACCGGCGGTGCACACACCGGTCGTGGAGCGCGACCGGAGTGCCCTCCTCTTCCGTCCGGTAGAAGACGAGCGGCTCACCGAGGATCGTCCGGCCGAGAAGTTCCCGCCCGACCTCTTCGGCGTAGGCGGCGACGTACCACTGGTTCCTGGCGAAGGCGGTCATGTGAGGCATGGGGTTCCCGTCCCTGTCGGCGGGGCGTCGTCGCCCCGCGTGCCGTGGTTGGGAACAGGTTCCTGACGGCTGTGGTTGCCGCGCAAGGCGGCTTCTGCCAGGCGGAAGCGTCTCTACGAAAGAGCTGGTCAGGGCCTTGGTGGCTACCTGGTCTTGAACCGGTCCGGACGCACGAAGTCCAGGCCTTGGATCGTCTGCTTGCCGAGCGCCTCGTGTGCGGCGATGTGGCCGTAGCCGGTCGCCATCTTGAAGCCCTTTCCGGAGAATCCGGTGGCGCAGTAGATGCTGTTGTTCTCATCCAGCCAGCCGACGAGCGGATGCCTGTCCTCGGTGAAGAGGTCGGGGAAGGCGTCGGAGCGCGCGATGGTGGGGATCAGGCCGGGGAAGAATTCGGTGACGATCTCGGTGACCTTCTCGATTTCTTCCCGGGTGAGTTCCCTGGGCACGGCGTCCGGGTCGGGGGTTGCCCGTGCGCGCCCGGCCAGCGGTCCGTCCACCGATGCCTTGACCGTCACGCCGTCGACGGCGGGTGCGCCGTACATGGAGCGATCCTCGTACCACCGGCTGAAGGCGGGGAAGTTCTCCGGCGAGAACTGCGTGCCGTCCTGAGCGATGAACCAGGTCAGGACGATCCGATGGGTTTCCGTGACGGCCTTGAGGTGGTCGGGCATGAGCCTTCGGGACCAGCCGCCCGAGGCGACGATGACCTTCTCGAACGTCCAGGTCCTGTCGCCCGAGGTGACGACGACGCCGTGGTCGGTTTCGGTGATGCTGTCCACGGGTGTGTTCTGAAGGACGGTGGCGCCGTTCGCCTGGGCCGCCGCGACGGCGGCGCTGACGGCGCGGTCGGTGCGCAGAACGCCGGCGCGGGGGTCGTAGACGGCGCAGTCGTCGGGGCGGAGGTTGTGCTGGGGGTAGCGTTCGGCCATCTCCTCCCGGCTGAGGACGTGGTGCTCGGCTCCGGTGATGCGTGTCGCCTCAAGGAGGCTGTTGATGTAGCTGCCGTTCGCGGTTCCGATGGACAGGCCGCCGGTGGTGGTGAGGATTTCCTGCCCGGTTTCCGCTTCGAGCTCGGCCCACAGGCCGTGGGAGCGTTCGATGATGGGGTAGTACTCGGGCCTGCCGAGGTAGATCATGCGGAACAGGCGGGTGTCTCCGCCGACGGCACTGCGGCCGTGGGCGGGGGTGGCGGCCTCGAAGCCCACCACCGATTCGGACAGCCGGGAGGCCTGCCACAGGGCCATGCTCCCGATGCTGCCCAGGCCGATGACTGCGAGCTTTGCGTCCATGAGAGCAGTTTTCCTTTTCGTCTACTCGTGAAGTCCGGCGAGGCGGCTGCCGAATCGGGCCAGGAGTGAGGTCTTGCTGGAGCCCCTGCGCTCTTCCCACTGGTCCGCGATACCGAAGAGCCGGTACATGGCATGAACACCCAGCCAGCGGAAGGGCTCCGGTTCCCACTTCGGCGCCCGGTAGCCCACCCAGGGGAGTGTGGTCCGTTCGGTTTCCTTCTCGAAGGCGAGCTCCACGAGAGTCCTGCCGCCGACATAGGACGCCGTGACACCGTGTCCCGCGTAGCCGGTGGACGTTCCGACCCCGGATGCCGGGTCCCAGTGCACGCCGCCGTTCCAGTCACGCGTGACGCCCAGGACTCCCGACCAGGCGTGCTCCACCTCGAAGGGGATGCCCGGGAAGAAGGTACTGAGCTTGTGCGAGATCAGGTCGATGGTGGACTGGGCGGTCGCACCGGCTCCCCCCGTGCCGGACCCGAAGCGGTAGGGGACACCACGGCCCCCTATGGCGATACGGCCGTCCGACGTCCGCTGGGAGTAGATGAACGTGTGAGCGGAGTCGTTGAGGCACTGGGGCCCGTTCCAGCCGATCTGCTGCCACGCCTCCTCCGGCAGGGGCTTGGTCACGATCATCGAGGAATTGACCGGGATCAGGCTCCGGCGGCCCAGCAGTTGTCCCGAATAGCCTTCGGTGCAGATGAACGTCTTCGCCGCGGTGACGCGTCCGTCGGCCAGGGTGAGGGTCTTGTCCGCGACGCTGTCCACCCGGCTGCCCTCGTAGATCCTGACCCCCATGGAGGTCAGGGTGTCGGCGAGGCCGTACACGAGCTTCGCCGGGTGGATCCGCGCGCAGTGCTTGTAGAAGAGCCCGCCGTGGACGGTGGAGATGTTGATCCGGGACTGGAACTCCTCCCGGTCGAGCAGGTGGACTTCGTCGTCGGTCAGCCCGTACTTCAGTTCGGCATCACGCCGGGTGGCAAGCCGGCCCAGCCCCGCCCGCGTGTGGGCGGCGATGAGCGCTCCGCCCTTGTGCTGATCGGCATCGATCCCCTCGGCCTCAAGGATGTCCAGGACCGCGTCGACACCGGCGACGAACTCCTGCTGCAGCGCCCGGCTCGCCTCCAGCCCTCCGCCGACGCGGGCGAAGGTGGCACGGTTTCCCGGAGGCATCGCCGAGAGCCAGCCGCCGTTGCGTCCTGATGCGCCGTAGCCCACCTGTTCGGCCTCGAAGACGGCGATCGAGAGTGACGGTTCGAGCTTCTTGGCGAAGTACGCCGCCCACAGGCCGGTGTAGCCGCCGCCGACAATGGCCACGTCGACGGAGTCCTGGCCGGTGAAGCGGGGGAACGAGGGCCTCTTGTCGGCCAGTTGGGCCACCCAGAAGCCGAGCTCTCCGTTTCGGGGTGGTGCCGCAAGGGCGTTCATGGTGTGTCCTTCATCTGTCTCTGGGAACCGCGTGGGCCGCTGCTGGAAGGCGGTGTGGCCGCCGTCGACGGATTGCGTTGCCCCGGTGTGATGTACGAGGACTCCGACGACGCGAGGAACAGGACGGCGTCGGCGATCTCCTCGGGAGTGGCGAGGCGCTGGAGCGGGATCTGCCCCTCACGCTCACGGCGGGTGGCCTCTGGGTCGTACCTGCGCCGGAAGGACGCCTCGACGACTCGGCCGACGCTGTCTTGCATCGCGTCGGCCAGCAGGATCTGCACCGGGGTGTCGATCGTGCTGGCCGAGGGCGTCGCGTGCATCTTGAAGCCGAGCCACCGCCGCACTGCTCATGAGTGGCTCGCCGCTACACAGCGGTGCAGATGACCTGGATCTCGACAGGGGTGTTGAGAGGCAGCCCGGCGACACCGATCGCGGTGCGGGCATGGCGTCCGTTCTCACCCAGTACCTCGATGAGCAGTTCACTGGCCGCGTTGGCGACCTGCGACTGCTGACCGAAGTCCGGCGTGCTGGCCACGAAGACCAGCATCTGCACGATCCGGACCCGGTCCAGGTCGCCCACCGCCTGCACGGCGGCGGCGAGCGCGTTGAGCGCGGCATGGCGCGCGAGCTCCTGCGCGGTCTCCAGCTCCACGTCCCGGCCGACAACGCCCCTCCCCAGCAGCTCGCCGTCCTTGAAGGGGAGTTGGCCGGAGAGGTGGATGGTGGAGCCCACCGTCCGGTGGGGCACGAGGTACGTGGTGCCGGCGAGGACGGGTAGCTTCAGTCCCAGGGCCTGGAGCCTTTCTGAAGCCGAGTCACCCTTGACGGTGTGAGGCAGGGGCTGACTCACACCGCCACCGCCTTGCTGTGGATCATTTCCTTAGTTCTCAGCTCGGGCGTCAGGGGCATCAGGGGCGCGGCAGGCCGAAGAGGACCGGGAGCTCGGCGATGTCGGTGATCCGCTCGTAGCCGAGCCAGTGCTCGTCGTGCTCCCAGCCGCGGTCCATGTACACCTTGTTCTTGATGCCCATGATCGCCGCGGAGCGATGGTCGTACATGGGGCTCGCGGAGACGTGCACGAGCTCGTCGGGCGTCACGCCGAGCTTGTCAAACGTGTACTCGAAGGCGCGGAGTCGCGGCTTGTAGACGCCCATCTCCTCGGCGCTGATGACGTCTGCGAACGGGGCCTTGAGGTTCTCCGCGAGGCGCACGGCGTGCGCGGTGTCGCTGTTGGTGATGATGACCAGCGGGACCGCCTCGGCCAGGCGGTTCAGCGCCTCGGTGACACCGGGGTACGGGCCCCAGGTGGGGATGGTCTCGTACACCGCCCGCGCCTCGTCCTCGCGGTACTCGAGACCGACGCTGCGCGAGGCGCGTTCCATGGAACGCGCGACGACCTGGTGGAACGGCTGGTACGCGCCCGTGCACTCGTCGATCCGGTACGCCTTGCAGATGCGCAGGTACTCATCGGCGACCTCGGCCGGCAGTCGGTCGCCCAGGACCTCACGCATCGTGTCGTTGATGCTGAACTTGATCAGCGTTCCGTTCATGTCGAACGTCACGAACTTGGGCTTGATGTCGAATCCCACCGGTCCTCCTAGTGTTTCAGTGGAGCAGCCTGTCGCTGGTCGATTGTCGACCATCTCTTTAGTCGATTGTCGACCAAGTGGGTCTCGACTGTCAACAGTGTCAGAGAAGTGCCTCGGAGAGGCTCGGCGCTGAACCCCTTCCGTATGACTGAGGTGATCCGCCGGGCCGGGCGCAATCGGCTCTCGGTCGAGGTCGAGGTCGAGGTCGAGGTCGAGGTCGAGGTCAAGGTCAAGGTCGAGGTCGAGGTCGAGGGTGAGGGCGGGCGAGCCCTTCCATCAGGTCTTGGTCCACTCGCGGGAACGGACGTGCGCAGGTTCGGCGCAGGGAGCTCTGTGCCAGACAGTCAAGTTGAGGTGTGGATGTACCGGCAGAGGTATAGTCGACAAACGACCAAGTGGTCGACAAGCGCCGAGGAAGGGCAACGGGGTGGACCACAAGTTCGAGTGGCAGGAGCAGCGGATGACGACGCCGGACGGCGTCTACCGCACACTGCGTGCCGCCATCCTCGATGGGACCGTACCTCCCGGTGGCCAGCTGCGCGAGGCGCACATCGCCGCTGATCTCGGGATCAGCCGGTCCCCGCTGCGCGAGGCGCTGACCAAGCTGGAGGAGGAAGGGCTCGTCGTCAAGATCCCTTACCGTGGGGCTTTCGTCGTGGAGGTGAGCGCTCGGGAAGTCGCCGAGATCGACTCGGTCCGGCTACGTGTCGAGCCGTACGCCGCCGAGCTCTCGGCCGAAGCACTGCGCGGTCCTGAGCGGCCCCAGTTGCTGCAGACCGTCGAGGATCTCCGCCGGGCGATGGAGAAGGGCGACATCCCGGCCAGCATCGACGCGCACCTTCGATTCCACAGGCTCTTCTACGATCTCTCGGGGCACGGCGTCCTGCAGAGTCTCTGGAGCGGCTGGGAGACCAAGCTGCGCCTCCACCTCAGCGTCGATCACCGCACTTACAGCGACGACCCGCAGCAATTGGTCGTCGAGCACGAGAGGTTGGCCGCGGTTGCCCTGGAAGGCGACACCGACGCCTTCCGCAAGGAACTGGCGGCCCATTTCCCCATGGGGCTGGGAGCCCAGACGGGAGACTCAGGGGAACGCACGCCCCGGCACGTATGAGGCCATGCCGCCTGCGTGAAGCATGCGTTCTCGGCCTGCCCGGACGCCGTCCCTGATCACTGCCGCAGCGTCCGGGCCTCAGTTGTGGCCACGGCTCGGTGCGCCATGCTGGAGGCGCGACCGCGGGGGACAGGATGTCGCAGGGCTGGGCTTGTTCCTGCTCGGCGGTAGCTTCCCCAAGAGGCTCCATGACGTCTTTATCGGATCATCCCGGTGCGCCGTGGTGGGCAGGGGCGGTCGTGGAGTCCACGCTGACCGCCGGACAAGTCCGTCTTGCCCTGGCGGGTGACTTCGGCGGCCATGCCTTCCGGTAGTGCGGTGAAGAGACCGGCGTTCCTCCCGACCTGCAAACATCCGTAGGCGGTCGGCCAGTCCCGAACTCGCCGGGCAGCTCACCTCTCTGCGGCCCGCCCCGGGAGCGGCGGACAGCTCCCCGGCCCGCTCCACCGCGCGCTCCCGGCCCTTGCCCTGAACCGCCACATCGCACCCTCGAACTCACTCAGCAGCCGCTCAGGGTAGGGGCCGTACTTGCCTATCGGCAGGAAATGGCGCGGTCAACCTCCGCCGTTCGTGGGCGAGTTACCCCCGCGTCACGGTCGTCTTCCTGTCGGATCCGCCTAGACGCCGGCGGCGTTTTTCCTGCCGTTGAACGGGTCCAGCCAGTGTCGCCACGCGACGCCGTTGCCGAGCTCGTCATCACGGGCTTGCAGCCAGTCGCTGTAGGCCTGCACATGCTCGTCCGTGCCGAACCCGATGGGCCGGTGAGCCGGGTCCCTGCGTCGACCGTCGTGTCCAGCGGCGGCGGGTCCAGCCGCACGTGGTGTTCCGAGGCCGCGTCGAGGCTGAAGTTTTTGTTGACAGTGCTCGACGGCCAGCCATATGGTCGACAAACGACAATAGCCTGGCGGTTTTAAGTCACCATAAGGCGTTATGTCGCCACTGTTGCTCGAGAGGAGAACCGAGTACAGATGATCAAGATTCATGCGAAGCGGGTTCTCGGGGTCAACTGCGTGGGCATGTGTGGCATGTGCCCTGTTCCGTCCGCGGAGGTGGCGCGATGAGCCAGTCCGTGACTTCGGCAGCGAACACCGACTCGGCTTCCGATCGGCTTCAGGCCTTGGGTCTGGCCCTTCCGGAGCTCCGCGACAACCCGTACTACGTGCACCACCGGACCGTGGGCTCCAGCATCTACATCTCGGGCCAGCTGCCTTACAAGGACGGTTGGCTGCTGGGGCAGGGCACTGTCGGCCGGGACGTCGAGCTCGAGACAGCGCGGTCACTCGCGCGCCATGCCGCGCTCAACTGCCTCGCTGCCGCTGTGCAGGCGGTGGGCGACCTGGACCGGGTCAGGATCGTGCAGATGCTGGTCTTCGTGGCCAGCACGCCGGACTTCGGTGAGCAGTCGCAGGTCGCCAACGCGGCCAGTGAACTGCTCATCGAGGTACTGGGTGAGAACGGACGCCACGCCCGCACCGCGATCGGTGTCGCCGGGCTGCCGCTCAACAGTCCGGTCGAGATCCAGATGGTCTGCACCGCTGCGTAGGGCGGGCCCGACGGCGGTGTACGCCAGTGCGCGCGATATCGCGGGCCGCGCGCGTTCGGCATCCAGGGGGAGTCAGCACCCGCGCCCCTCGGTCATTCCAGGCAGAACCACAAGGAGGGCAGCGTGAACCGGCTGCAACGAGCACTCGACGCTCTGGTCGAGCGGATCGACACCCCCGCGCCGATCGTGCTGGTCGACGTCATGCAGGGGAACATCGACCGCGTTCAGGGCTTCGCCGACCAGCACAACCTCAAGGTCAGGCCGCATGTCAAGACGCACAAGTGTGTGGAGATCGGGCGCCGTCAGATCGAGGCCGGTGCGGTCGGGATCACCGCGGGCAATGTCGGTGAGGCCGAGGTCTTCGCCGCGGCCGGCTTCGACGACATCTTCCTCGCCTACCCGATCTGGGCCGTCGGATCGAAGAAGCCCCGGATCCGTCGGCTCGCCGAGTCCGCCCGGCTGCGGGTCGGCGCCGACAACGTCGCGGCGATCGAGGCCCTCGCCGACGCGATGGGGGACGAACCGGACCGGCTGCAGGTCGTGATCGAGATCGACTGCGGCGCCCGTCGTTCCGGGGCGCCGCCCGAGGCCGCGGGCGATCTCGCGCTCGCCGCCCGCAAGCGCGGCCTGGTCCCGGTGGGCGTCTTCACCTATCCAGGTCACGGCTGCGCCGGCCGGGACGCTCGCCAGCGCGCCGCGCAGGACCAGGAGGCCGCACTCACCACCGCGGTACGCAGCCTCGCCGGTGTCGGGGTCACCGCTGAGGTGGTCAGCGCCGGCTCCACTCCCACCCTCGAGTTCTCCACCAGCAGCGTGATCACCGAGATCCGTCCCGGCGAGTACGTCTTCGGCGATCTGAACAACGCCCGGCTGGGCGCCTGCACGGAGGACCAGATCGCGCTGTTCGTCGCCGGGACCGTGGTCAGCGACTGGGTCCCCGGCCAGGTCATCCTCGATGTGGGCAACAAGGCCCTTAGCAAAGAAGGCAGCCCCGAGATCGGCTACGGCGGCATCGCCGGCACGAAGGCGGTCCTGTCCAAGGTCAACGAGTACCACGGGTTCCTTCCGCTGCCGGACGGCGAGTTCCGCCCCAGCGTCGGCACCGTCGTCCCCGTGGTGCCGAACCACGTGTGCCCGGTCGTCCTCGGTTTCGAGGAACTGATCGTCACCGACAGCACGGGCACGTCGCTGCAGCGCTGGCCGGTCGACGCCCGCGGATTCCTCAACTGACCGGCATGGACGAGATTTTCGTGGCCGAGTCCGTAACCCGACCGACTTCCCCCGTAACGGAGTGCCTGACATGAGACTCAACAACGTCACGGCCCTGGTGACCGGTGCCAGCAGCGGCATCGGACAGGCGGTGAGTTCGCACTTCCGCCGCGAGGGCGCGCGGCTGCTGCTCACCGGCCGCAGGGAGCGACTCGACAGCGCTCAGCCCGACGACCTGTACGTTCCCGGAGACCTCAACGACGAGGCGTTCGTCGAGAGCCTGGCCAAGCAGGCCGCCGAGTCTCTCGGCACCGTCGATGTCGTCGTCCTCAATCACGGCCTGCAGGCCAGCAGTTCACTGACCGAGATGGCCTACGACGACGCGAAGAACGTGCTCGAGAGCAACCTGCTCAGCGCGTTCCTGGTGATGAAGCACTTCGCGCCGCTGATGCCCGAGGCCGGCGGCTCGTTCGTCTGCGTCAGTTCACGGCTGGGCATGGTCGGCATGTCCGGGCAGGTCCTGTATTCCGCCGCCAAGGGGGGCCTCATCATGCTCGCCAAGGGCGCGGCGATCGAATGGGCTCCGCGCAACATCCGTGTCAACGTCGTCGCTCCGGGCTTGACCTCCACCCCGATCATCGAAGCGGCGTTCCAGCGCAGGCCCGACCCCGAGGGCTACCGCCGCGAGCGCGAGAGCACGATCCCGCTCCAACGCCTCGCCACCCCCGAAGAGGTCGCTGACGCGGTGCTCTTCTTCGCATCGTCGGAGTCGTCGTACGTGACCGGATCGGTCCTGACCGTCGACGGCGGGTACACCGCTTCCTGAACACCCCTGCTGGCATCACCACCAGCAATGGGCTAACGACCTGCTCTCCGTCTCGCCTTCTGCCTCGGGCGACCGCCGATCGCGGCCTGACCGCACGATCACGAGTCTCGCGCACGCCGCGATCATCGACCGTGGTCGCGGCTACCAACTTCTCAAGCTTCTCAAGCTCAAAAGGAAAGACATGTCGCTCTTGAAGGCCATCGACACCAATCCGTCCTTCGCGCCACGCGAGTCCGGCCCGCTCCCGGAGCGCCTGATTTCCGGCAACCCGACTTTCAGGACCTGGGCCCAGGACGTCGCCCGTGGGGAGTCGATCCGTACGGGCGTCTGGGAGGCGACGCCCGGCGAGATGCGCTCGATCAAGGGTGAGACCTTCGAGTTCTGCCACATCCTCTCCGGCCTCGTCGAACTCACCCCCGAAGGCGGCGAGCCGGTGGTCTACGAGGCGGGCGACAGCTTCGTCATGAAGCCGGGTTTCGTCGGCGTCTGGAAGACCATCGAAACCGTACGCAAGATCTACGTGACCGTGATGTGATGTCGATGCCGGGCCCCGATTGTCTTCGGGATCTCTCGCGAAGCCACCAAGCCACCTGCTGAGCAACGTCGCCAGGACCGATGCACCGCTCGGCCCGTCCCTCAGCCGCAGGCCCGGCTCTGCTTCATCCCTCACGAGAGCCCTCATGTTCCGGCTCTGGTGAGGACCGCCCCCACCCCCGCTGGTCACCGCCTGTCACGGCTCCAGCTTCCCCGCAGCTACTCACCCGGTCTTCCAGCCGGCGTCGCTCCGACGACAAGGTCGTCGGGGGACTTGATCCACGGTGAACACGCGCCCGAAGCGGCGATCGGCGACGCAAGCGGGCGTGCTCTGTCCGCGTTCGCCACCCTGCACCATCCCACCCCCCCCCACCCGCGAGGTAAAGCCCCCGCACAGCTGGTCCCACGCGTCCCCAGATGAGGAGTATTGCCATGAGTGATGCCCAGATCGGTCGTAGAGCGCTCCTGCGCGGAGCTGGCGGCCTCGCCGCCCTCGCCGCCCTTCCCTCCCTCTCCGCCTGCGGCACCGGCACCAGCCGGTCGGCCGGCGGCAGCGGTGGCAAGGGCGGCAAGACGGTGGTCGTCCGTGACAGCGGCGGTTCCTACGGGGCGGCGCTGCAGAAGGCGATCTACACGCCGTTCACGCAGGAGACCGGGATCGCCGTCAAGGTGCTGAACCTGGACGATGCTCCGCTGCTGGCGCAGATCAAGCAGGGTCGCCCGCAGTGCGACCTCATCAACAACTCGATGATGTCGCACACCAAGTACGTCAAGCAGGATGCTCTGGAAGCGCTGGACCTCGACCGGGTCAAGAGCGTGAAGAGCGCGAAGATCCCGCAGGAGCAGGTCACCGAGTATGCGATCGGCCACGCTTTCTACGGCCAGTGCATCGCGTACCGCACGGACGCTTTCGGCGGTAAGAAGCCGGAGTCGTGGGCGGACTTCTTCGACACCAGGGCGTTCCAGGGCGGCCGTTCGATGTGCAGTCCGGACGGTGACCTGCCGGAGCTGGAGTTCGCGCTGCTGGCCGACGGTGTCCCGATGGACAAGCTGTATCCGCTGGATGTGGACCGTGCCTTCAA
>NZ_JBSFVC010000056.1:0-33373 GCF_053592095.1 Streptomyces sp. NPDC002787
TACCAGGTGACGAACGTCGAGGCGTCGATGTCGTCCCCGGCCTCGCTGCTGCACTGGACCCGCCGCATGATCGAGATCCGCAAGCAGAACCCGGCCTTCGGCCTGGGCTCGTACACCGAACTCCAGTCGTCGAACCCGGCCGTGCTGGCGTACCTCCGGGAGCACAAAGACGACCTGGTGCTGTGTGTGAACAACTTCTCCCGCTTCCCGCAGCCCACCGAACTCGACCTGCGGGCCCACGAAGGACGCCACCCCGTCGAACTCATCGGCGACGTCCGTTTCCCCGCCATCGGTGAACTGCCCTATCTGCTCACCCTCGCGGGCCACGGCTTCTACTGGTTCCGGCTCTCCCGAGTCCTCTCCCGCGCTGCCCGAGGGCGTTGAAGCGCGGGCCGGCGAAAGGACGCGTCACCATGTCGAAGACCGCATCCGCGTTGCTCCGGCCGAGCAGCGACGAGGTCACCGCCGACCTCATGACCTCGCTCGCGGGGCTGCTGCGCGAGTGGCTGCCGAGGCAGCGCTGGTTCGCCGGCAAGGACCGGCCCGTGACGGACCTCGCCCTGCTGTCGATGACGGAGCTGTATCCGGGCTGTCTGCACCTGCTCGTGCACACCGGCCAGCCGAGCCACACCGGTCACTGCGGGGTGCCCTCGCCCCACGGCGCTCCCCCGGCCGGCGACTGCTACCAGTTGCTGCTCGGCGTACGCGACCATCTGGTTCCGCGCCTCGGCCGGGCCCTCATCGGGCAACCCGACGAGGGCCCCCTGGCGGGTCTGACGGTGTACGACGCCCTGTACGACCCTCGCTCGGCCCAGCTGCTCCTGGAGCGGCTGCGGCACCCCGGCACGGCGGGCCCGCTGCGCTTCGAGGCGGACCCCGCCGTGCGGGTTCCGGCGGGGCTGGCGCCTCGGCTGCTGGACGCCGAGCAGTCCAACTCCTCGCTGGTGTACGGGGACGCGTTCATCCTGAAGGTCTTCCGGCGCATCCAGCCGGGTGTGAACCCCGATCTGGAGGTGCCGGGTGCGCTGGCGGGGCAGGGGTGCGGCCGGGTGCCCGCGCCGGTGGCGTGGTTCCGGACGACCGACCCGTTCCCGGCGACGCTCGGTGTGCTGCAGCCGTTCCTGCCCGACGCGTCCGACGGCTGGACGCTGGCGCTCGGCGCACTCGCCGCCGGGCACGACTTCACGGCCGAGGCCCGTGAGCTGGGGCGGGCCACGGCGGAGGTGCACTTGGCGCTGGCCTCGGCCTTCCCCTCCGGGCCCCATGACGAGAACGGGCGGACGGCGGCCGCGATGACCGAGCGGCTGGACGCCGCCGCGCGCTGCGTACCGGCACTGCGGCCGTACGTCCCCGGGCTGCGCACCGCCTTCCGTGCCCTGCTCTCCTGCGATGTCGGGCCGCCCGCCCAGCGCATCCACGGTGATCTGCACCTGGGGCAGGTACTGCGGGCCGGCCGGGAGTGGTTCGTCATCGACTTCGAGGGCGAGCCGTCCCGTCCGCTCGCCGAGCGGTGCGGCACCCAGTCCCCGGTGCGGGACATCGCCGGGATGCTGCGTTCCTTCGACTACGCCGCCCGGCAGCGCCGCCCCTGGCGCCCGGAATGGGCACGCCGCTGCCGGGAGGCCTACTGCGCGGGCTACGCCGCCCGCGCCGGCTGGGACCCGCGCAAGAAGCACGGTCTGCTGCGCGCCTACGAGACCGACCGGGCCGTGTACGAGGTCCTGTACGAGGCGCGGCACCGACCCGATTGGCTCCCCGTACCGATGGCGGCGATCGAGCGTCTCGCCGTGAGAGGAGACTGAAGCCGTGGCCCTGCGCGACAGCACGCCCCCCGAGTCGGCCGGCCCGCCCCGGCGCAGACCGCGGCTGACCGTGCCCGCCCCTCCCCTGGATCCCGCCGACCGTGCGCGGCTGCTCTCCGGGGCACACCACGATCCGCACGCCCTGCTCGGCGCCCATCCGGTGCCGGGCGGGGTCGCCCTGCGGGCCCTGCGGCCGTACGCCCATGCCGTGAGCGTCGTGATCGACGGCGAGCGCACGTATCTCGCCTCGGAGGGCGACGGGCTCTTCTCCGTCCTCCTGCCGCTCGACGCCGTCCCCGCGTACACGCTGTTCGTGTCGTACGAGGACGCCGATCACGAGGTCGACGACCCGTACCGGTTCCTGCCCGCGCTCGGCGAGCTGGACCTGCATCTGATCCGGGAGGGGCGGCACGAGCAGCTGTGGAAGGCACTCGGGGCCGAGCCGATGACGCACCAGGGCGTCACCGGGACCCGCTTCACCGTGTGGGCGCCGAACGCCCAAGGGGTGCGTGTCGCCGGGGACTTCGGCTGCTGGGACGGGACGGCGTTCCCGATGCGGTCCCTCGGCGCGTCCGGGGTCTGGGAGGTGTTCCTGCCAGGGGTGGGCGAGGGCGCCCGCTACAAGTTCGAGATCACCTCCCGTCACGGCCACCGTTTCCTCAAGGCCGACCCGATGGCACGCCAGGCGGAGGTGCCGCCCGCGACGGCGTCCGTCGTCACGGCCTCCCACTACGAGTGGGGCGACGCGGAGTGGATGGCGAGGCGCGGGGACACCCCGGTACACGAGGCGCCGTTCTCCGTCTACGAAGTCCATCTGCCGTCCTGGCGACCGGGACTGACGTATCGTCAACTCGCCGATGTCCTCCCGGAGTACGTCTCCGACCTCGGCTTCACCCATGTCGAGCTGATGCCGGTCGCCCAGCACCCGTTCAGCGGCTCCTGGGGTTACCAGGTCACGGGGTTCTACGCGCCCACGGCCCGGCTCGGCGGCCCGGACGACTTCAAGTACCTGGTCGACTCACTCCACCGGGCCGGGATCGGTGTGATCGTGGACTGGGTGCCCGCCCACTTCCCCAAGGACGACTGGGCGCTCGGCCGCTTCGACGGGGAGCCCCTCTACGAGCCCGGGGACACCCGGCGGGCCGAGCATCCCGACTGGGGAACCTACGAGTTCGACTTCGGCCGCACCGAGGTACGCAACTTCCTGGTGGCGAACGCCGTGTACTGGTGCGAGGAGTTCCATGTCGACGGGCTGCGGGTGGACGCGGTCGCCTCGATGCTCTACCTCGACTACTCGCGCGACTCCGGTCAGTGGTCCCCCAATGTGTTCGGCGGGCGCGAGGACCTGGACGCGGTCGCCTTCCTGCAGGAGATGAACGCGACGGTGTACCGGCGGGCGCCGGGGGTGGTGACCATCGCGGAGGAGTCCACGGCCTGGGACGGCGTGACCCGCCCGACCGACAGCGGCGGGCTGGGCTTCGGCCTGAAGTGGAACATGGGGTGGATGCACGACTCGCTGGGCTACATGGAGCACGAGCCCGTGCACCGCAAGTACCACCACAACGAGATGTCGTTCTCGATGGTGTACGCCTACAGCGAGAACTACGTCCTGCCGATCTCCCACGACGAGGTCGTGCACGGCAAGCGGGCCCTGGTGTCGAAGATGCCGGGCGACTGGTGGCAGCGGCGCGCCAACCACCGCGCCTACCTCGGCTTCATGTGGGCCCACCCCGGCAAACAGCTCCTCTTCATGGGACAGGAGTTCGCCCAGGGCGGGGAGTGGGTGGAAGCCCAGGGTCCGGACTGGTGGCTGCTCGATCCGGGGTACGGCGCCGAGGCCGACCATCGCGGTGTCCGGGACCTGGTCCGCGACCTCAACACGGTCTACCGCCGCACCCCCGCCCTCTGGCAGCGCGACAGTGATCCGGCCGGTTTCCAGTGGGTGAGCGCGGACGCCGCCGAGGACAACGTCTTCGCGTTCCTGCGGCTCGACGCGGACGGGACGCCTCTGCTGGCCGTCTCCCACTTCAGCCCGGTGGTACGGCGGGACTACCGCCTGGGTGTGCCCGACGACGTGCCGGCCTGGCGGGAGGTCCTGAACACCGACGCCGCCGTCTACGGAGGCGGCGACGTCACCAACCCCCACCCCGTCACACCCGAACCCCACGCCTGGCACGGCCGCCCGGCCCACATCCGCATCACCCTGCCCCCACTGGCCACGCTGTGGCTCCGCCCGGCATGACGTCGCGCTCCTGACGGGGTGCCTCGGCGGTCGGGACCGGTCAGGATCGGAGAAGCCCGCACGGGCTTCCGCGGCCTAGCGTGGACGTAGATCACAGCGACCGGAAACGACCGCGGAGGAGTACGCCATGACCGCTGGACTCAAGACCATCATCTACCCCGTCAAGGACCTGGCTCAGGCGAAGGAGCTGTTCAGCACCCTGCTGGAGGTCGAGCCGTACGCGGACTCGGCGTACTACGTCGGGTTCAAGGACGCGGGGCAGGACGTGGGCCTCGACCCCAACGGCCACGCGAAGGGGATGACGGGGCCGGTGCCGTACTGGCACGTCGCCGACATCCGGGCGACGCTCGCGGGACTGCTCGGGGCCGGCGCTCAGACGCTGGAGGACGTCCACGACGTGGGCGGCGGCCGGCTGATCGCCTCGGTGAAGGACGCGGACGGCAACCTGATCGGACTGCTGCAGGACACCGCCACCGAGTAGCGGGGCGCTCGTGCGGAGCGGCGCTCGGGCGCGATGCATGCGGCTGCACTAGTTGCATGGTAAATGACCCTGCGCGCTCTGTTACCGTGCACATATGGCAGCGAACACGGCCGGTGCCCGGCTCGAGGACCAGTGGCGGGACATCCTCTCCGTGCACGCCCGCACCATGTGCGAGATCGACCGCGTCCTGCACCCGCACGGCCTGGGCGCCAGCGATTTCGAGGTGCTCGACGTCCTCGCGTCGGGCCTGGCCGCCGCCACGGCGGCCGGGGACCTGTGCCGGGTACAGAACATCGCGGAGAAGGTCCATCTCAGCCAGAGCGCGCTGTCCCGGCTGATCGGGCGCCTGGAGAAGGACGGCCTGGTGGAGCGGTCGGTCTGCGCCGAGGACCGGCGCGGGGTGTGGGTCACCCTCACCGACAAGGGCCGCGACCTGCACGCCGACGTACTGCCGTTGCAACGCGACGTCCTGGCCCGCATGCTGCGGCAGGACTGACGCCGGCGAGATCTTCACGCCGGCAAGGAGGTGTTCGACCCGCACGGGATCCTCAACCCCGGCAAGGGGTTGTGAGGGCCGTGAGGGCCGTTCCCTGATCGGTACGGAAATCTATACGGAAATCTGTACGGAGATCGGTACGGATATCCGTACGGGTCAGATCCCCTGTCCTCCCAGCAGGGTGCCCACGTCGTGGGCGTCGAGGGTCAGGCCGTGCGGGGAACCGGCGTCGATGGTCAGGGAGAGGTCGGCGTCGGTCGGCCACTGGGAGGCGAGGGCTCCCAGGGGCACCAGGCGGTAGCGCGACACGAAGGGCAGCAGCTCGGCCATCGCCGGTTCCGAGGTGAAGACCGGTACGACCTGTTCGCCGCCCGGCTGCTCCAGGACGGGCAGCGCCACGGCCGTCGGATCGCTCACGGCCGCCTCGTCGGCGTCGTCCGGCACGGGGACCAGCACATCACTGCCGGCGAGTGTGTCCAGCGCGGCCGGGTCGTGGGTGTCGAGGGCGAGCGTGGTCAGCGCCTGCTGGGCCGGCGAGGCGGCCTGGGGCGCGTCGTGGTTGTTGGCAGGTATGTCCATGAAAGATCCCAGGTAGTGATGGAAAAGGCCGCCCGGGACGGCGTCCGTCCCGGGCGCGACGCCCCTCGCGTACCCGACAGGGCCGGGGACATTCCTGTGCCTGACCGATGTACCTGAGGTTCGCGGGGCCCGAGGGACCGGGCGGGTGGCGGCACCTTTCGCGTGGTGCGGGCCGTGGGGTCACGGCCCGCTCCGCATCGTTCACGCGAAGTGGCGCTCAGCACCGACGCCGAGCGTGAGGCGACCTGGCCGCTCGCCGAGTCGGCCTTGCCGACGTCGGAGGCGGTGACGAACCCGGCGAGCTGGTCGTCGAAGTACACGCGGTGAGAATCGACCAGTAGTGGTGACCGGCGCCCACGCGACCGCACCGGCCCTCCGCCTAGCGTGGGCGCATGACCATGCAACCCTGGTTTCCCGCCGCCAAGCTGGGCATCTTCATCCACTACGGCATCTACGCCGTGGACGGAGTGCCGGAGTCCTGGTCCTTCTACTGGGGCGAGGTGACGCATGAGCAGTACATGAAACAGCTCGACGGTTTCACCGCCTCCCACTACGACCCGACGGCCTGGGCGGAGTTGTTCGCCCGGGTGGGCGCGAAGTACGCGGTGCTCACCGCCCGGCACCACGACGGGGTGGCCCTGTGGGACACCGCCCAGGGAGACCTGAGCGTCGTCGGGCGCACCCCGGCACGCCGGGACCTGATCGCCGGATACGTCGACGCGCTGCGCGAGCAGGGCCTGAAGGTCGGCCTCTACTACTCGCACTCGGACTGGAACCACCCGGACTACGCGAGCCTGCGCCACCCGGACATCGACGAGTGGACGAACACCCACCCGGGCGGCAACGACGCCAACCCCTACTCGCACGCCGAACCCGGCAAGGAGGACCCGGCGGCCTGGGAACGCTATCTCGCCTACCGGGACGGCCAGGTGGGTGAGCTCGTCGAGCGGTTCCGCCCCGATCTGCTGTGGTTCGACGGCGAATGGGAGCGCACCGAAGAGCAGTGGCGCATACGGGAGTTGGCCGAGCTGATCCTCGCCGAGAACCCGGACACGATCCTCAACGCCCGCATGCTCAGCCACGGCGACTACGCCACCCCGGAGCAGGGGGTGCCGCTCGAAGCGCCCGACGGGCCCTGGGAGTTGTGCCTGACGATCAACGACTCCTGGGGTTTCCAGCACGGGGACCACAACCACAAGTCGGTACGGCAGCTGGTGCGTTACTTCGCCGAGACGATCGGCATGGGCGGCAATCTGCTGCTGGACGTCGGGCCGAGGGAGGACGGGACGATCCCCGCCGAGCAGATCGAACGGCTGGAGGGGCTCGGCGCGTGGATCGGACGGCACTCCGACGCCGTGTACGGCACGGTCGCCGGGCTGCCCGCCGGGCACCACTACGGCCCCAGCACCCTCTCCGCCGACCGGCGCACCCTGTATCTGATGTGCTTCGACGTGCCGCGTGAATCCGTGGCGGTGCGAGGGCTGCGCAATCGCGTCAAGAGGGTCACCGTCCTCGGCACGGGCACGGCAGTGGGCCACCAGGTGATCGGCGGCCTCGACGCGGTACCCGGCGTGACGTGGATCGACGCGCCCGGAGAGGCCGACCTCGACCCGTACGCGACCGTTCTCGCCGTGGAGTTGGAAGGGGAGCTGGACCTCTACCGGGGTTCGGGCCGCGACTGACCGAGCACGTGGACGCCCGCGTCGGCCGCCGTGGGGGGACAGCAGACAAGAAGAGCCACCCCTCGTCGAACGACCGCTGCCGCCGCCGGCCACCCGCGCCCAGCGTGTCGGCAGTGGCGACGGTCGACTCCCACGGGTCCAGCGCAACGGGCATAGACATGACAGGCCGCACCGGACTCGGCGTCAAGGCACCTCCACCGAACACCGAGATCCGGGGTGACTCGGCCGGCCATGACCTCCAGCAGGGGACATGACCCTTTTGCGCATTTTTGCCATAGCTGTCAGCATCGAAGAGGGGCAGCCGACACAAGGAGAGATCAGGACCACCCCGGTGTCGGGGCAAGGCGATGGCTCCGTCGAGGAGTTGTCGAGGTTTCCGTGCGACTGCGGGCCGGTTCACCGAGGCATGTCGCAGCCACGTCCTCCGCCCACGAGCGGTCCCCTTGCTGACGCGAGCGGTTGCCCTGTGGTGTGCGCGGTCCCCCTGGTGGTGTGCGACGAAGGGTGGAAGATTCATGTCGCTGTGGGACCGCACCCCTGAGCGTCGCCGAGCGACCGCGTGGCCGGTGGCCGAACCGGCAACAGCGTTCGCGGCCGCGGACGAGGGTGGGAGACTTCGGCCGGGAACGCTGTATCGCGGAGTGAGTGGTGTGGACCGGGGTCCAACCCCCATGCCCGACCAGCAGTTCGTCGGATTGCGGGACCCGATGGCCACCGTCTTCTTCCGGCAGGGCCGTTGGCCGATGACGCTGGAAGAGGTGCTGGACGGGCTCACGGGGGCGGGCGCTCTTCCGGTGCAGTCCGTGTATCTGATCAGTGAGGCCGGGCAGATCCCCCCGGGCGAGGCGCCCGGACTCCGCCGCGACTTCCGTTTCGCCATCTCCCGTGCGGCGCCGGGCAAGGACCCCGACCTGCTGGTCAGCAGCGACCCCGGCTCCGTCTTCCTCCAGGTCGCCGCCTGGGACCCGGTGGCTCAGGTCTTCAACTACTACATGCGGATCTCACCGGCCTGGGTGTGGACCGGCGACTCCTGGTCGTCACTGGCACCCGAGTCACGGGGAAAAGGCTGCTTCGACAGTCACGTCAACGGCAGTGTCGTCATGAAGGAACTCAAACAGCCCTGGAGCAACTGGCAGTCCATGTCCGCGACGATCCACCTCGCCCCGGACGACCCCCTGCGTGCCAACCCCCTCCACCAGCAGGTCATCGGTGCCGAGCGCCTGGAACTCACGGTGAAGGGCCTGGTCTCCCGATGGACCGCCGCCCGCCTCTCGGCGGTCGTCGACAACGGCATGGTGGTGCACCCGGATCGTCTGCTGCGGCAGTTGTTCACGACCACCACGGTCAACCTCGCCAGTACGTCCACGCAGAGCGCGACGGTCGCCTCTGGCGGACGGGACCTGACACCGCCGCTGGGGTTCTGGCTGAACGCCGACGCCCTGCTCAACGACCTCGGACTGCCGGTGAGCGTGGAGACCGCGCCGACCGTACCCGCGCCCCTGTACGCGGACAGCCTCTCGGCCTACGGCTTCCGCCTCGAGGAACAGGTGAGCGGCTTCTCCCGACCGGGCGACACGTTCTTCGCGTTCGTCGTCCCGGAGGCCGCGTACGAGGACAACGACGTGGTGCGGCAGTTGGTGGACAAGGGACTGGTGCCGGCCAGGTTCGCGGCCTGTGCGCTGATGGTGGACTTCCCCAACCCCGTCTTCAGCCCGGTCCGCGCCCGCCTGATGACGTACGTGCCCACTGTGCCCGTACCCGTGTCGACCTGGTGCGACGACATCGCGACGGCCGTCGTCACCGCCGCTCGGTCCCTGCCCACTGACAGCCCCGAGGCCGAGTTCGCGCGCAACTGGGCGCTCCCCGAGACCGATTGGCGCCGCGTCCTCGCCCAGCGGATCGACCTGTATCTGGAGAAGGTCTCGGCCCGGATCCGTACGGCGTCGGGATTCGACGACTGCACCCGACTGGCGGAGTCGCGGCGCCGCACGTTCAAGGAGATGAGGCTCAACGAGTTCGCGCTCACCCTGCCGACGACCGACATCCCCGCCGACGCGCCTCGGCTGCGCATGAACGAGGACGGCGCCGTCGGTGTCGTGACCACCGGAGGTTCTCCATGACCACCATCAACGTGTACGGACCCCCCGGCCGACTCACCGACCTCGACGACGTCGGGAGGAAGGCGTGGCACGTCTTCATCAGCGACAGCGTCGACGAGGCGGTCTCCGGGCCGGACCCCGGCGAGGTACTGCACAACAGTCCCAGGCCACAGTTCTACAACCTCACCAAGACGGACACCGCCACGGACGCGGTCCAGGCGGGCGTCACCTGGACCGCCTTCCCCAACCGTCTGAAGTCCGTGATCTCGGACCGGCAGCGCTGGGAACGCGCCGACGCCAGCCGCGATGTGCAGGACGAGTACTGCGAGTGGAGCGTGACCCGCGACAGCGCCGGGAAGATCACCCGCGCCGTCTTCACCTGCGAAGGACCCGAGTACTGGGACGTGCTGGCGCAGACCGACCCGGACAAGGCCCTCGACCTCTACCGCGCCCACATCGGCCCCGACGTCCGGAAGGGCGACCTGTTCGCGCCCAACGGCCGGTACATACGGCGTAACAAGTGGAACGACTCCACAACCCAGGGGGCGATGCACCTCATCCAGCAGTCCAACACCCTCGGCGCGGAGATCGAACTCGCCGCCGCCGCGACGATCCGGCGGGTCATCGGCGGCCGGGAACTGACCGGTGCACAGGAACTCATCGCCTGCGCCCAGTACGGCGTTCCCGACCGCAACAGCGACCCGCACATCGGTGAGGTGGTCAACTCCATCGCCCGGCAGAAGGCGGACATCGCGCTCAGCGACCCCGTGGGCATCTACTTCGACGACCTCGCCACCGACGGCTGGAGCAGCCCCGACGGCTCGAACCCGAAGGGCTTCTGGACGTACGAACGCGGCGACACCGGCTCCCCGGTGCGTGCCGTCTACGAGGTGCCGGCGGACCGGGACTTCGCGGTGGGCGACATCACCATCGCCGGCAGGCCCATCGAGTTCGGCGCCCAGATCGCCGACTTCATCACCGTGAAGCTCATGGCCACCGCCTGCCGCCTCGGTCTCAGCACGGCCCAGCCGCAGACCGCCTGCGTGGAGCTCGCGGCGGGCGACGACATCACGCCGGGCGCCTTCTCACCCGCCGCGTTCTCCGCGCACGGCTACCTCGGCACCCACCCCGACCAGGCATCGCGCAGCACCCGACTCGTGGCGTAGCGCGCCGTACCCCCAACCCCACCCCCACCTGCGGGAGGCGGACCCATGACGACGGCGGAACTCTTCTCCCTCACGGAATCCGGCTACCTGTCACAGCTGACGAACGCCGCAGACCGGTTCGCGAACCGGACGGAGCGACGGAAGCGCCACCAGGAACTGCTCCAAACCCGTGGCGTGTTGTACGCCGACGAACCGGAGCGCGTCGAGAAGCGGCTGAACCGCCTCGGGGCCGACTGGTCTCAGGCCAGGGCGATCGATCGGGAACCGTCCGAGCCCCGTACCGCGTCCGGAAGCACCCTGCGGCTGCCGCCCGAGTACTTCGGCAGCGGCATGCTGGGGCTGGAGCGCCTGATCGGGCGCAACAACCTCACCCCGGTCGCGTTCCTGGAGAAGGGCGCCCTGGTGGCCCGCTCGGTCGGCCGGATCAGCGTCAGCGGGCCGGGCGGGGGCCACGGCACGGGCTTCCTGGTCTCCCCCTCGCTGCTGCTGACCAACAACCATGTGTTGCGCAGCCAGGAGGCGGCACGCCGCAGCACCGTCGCGTTCGACCTGCAGGCCGGGGTCGACGGCCGGCCGCTGGTACCGACGGTGTTCCAGCTGGAGCCGCAGAGGTTCTTCGTCACGGACCGGGAGCTGGACTTCAGCCTGGTCGCGGTGGCCGAACGCGGGGCGCGGGGCGCGGCTCTCTCTTCGTTCGGCCGGCTGCCCCTCAGCGAGGAGCAGGGCAAGATCGTCGTCGGAGAGTTCGTCAACATCATTCAGCACCCCAGAGGTGAGCCCAAGCAGGTGGCGCTGCGGGAGAACCAGGTCGTCGACATCCTGGACCGGTTCATGCACTCCACGGCCGACACCCTTCAGGGCTCGTCGGGTTCACCGGTCCTGAACGACCAGTGGGAGGTCGTCGCGCTGCACCACTCGGCCGTCCCGAAGACCGACGGCGAGGGCCGTCCCCTGAGCGTCGACGGAACGGTCTGGACGCCGGAGATGGGCGAGGAACGACTGGCCTGGCTGGCCAATGAGGGCGTGCGGATCAGCGGTGTGCTGAGCGCCCTCCGCGCGATCAGCCTGACCGGCACAGCGGCCCGGCTCCGCGACGAGGTCCTCACCACCGGGCCGACCGGCAAGACCGTCACGGCACCGGTCGGAACCACTCGGCCCGCACCTGCGCCGCCGCCCGCGCCCTCGCTCGACGGGCCGAGGGAGCTGCCCGGCGCCGACGGAACACAGATACGCGTGACCGACGGCATCACCCACCTCACCGTTCCCCTGAGGATCAGCATCGGACTCGACCTGCCGGCCCACCCGGCGACGCCGGTGCCCACCCCGCCACCCTTCCTCGCGCCCACACCACCGCCGCCGCCCCCGGCCGGGCCGCCGGACGGGGCCCTGGCGGTCGAGAGGGACGTGGAGGCCGCCCTGATCAGCCTTCGCCTCGGGCGCGAACGGCCGTACTACGACCGGCAGGCCGACACCGCCGCACGCGACGCCTACTACGCGGACATCGACACCGACGACGGAGAGACACTGCGCCGCACGCTCACCGAACTGCTGGAGGAGACCCACTCACCCCGGCCCAAGTACAAGCCGAACCGGCTCGTCTACCCCTGGGTCGATCTGCACAAGGACGGCCGGCTGCGGAGCATCTACTCCGGAAAGGCCTTCTCTCCCGAGGAGTTCATACTGGCGGACGCCGCCGTGGCGGAGGCCCGGCTGGCCCGTATACAGGAGCTCTTCCTGCACGAGGGCACGGCGGGCCCGGCCGAGTTCGAGGCCGAGTTCGACGCGCTGGAGGCGTCGATGCCGTTCAACTGTGAACACGTGGTGCCGCAGTCGTGGTTCACCAAGAGAGAGCCGATGCGGGGTGACCTCCACCATCTGTTCGCCTGCGAGGTCGAGTGCAACAGCTTCCGCAGCAACTTCGCCTACTTCGACTTCCCGGGCTTCCAGGAAGCCGTGCGGGAAGAATGCGGGATGCGCGATCCCATCGGCTCCGACCGGGACGTGATCGGCTTCGAGCCGGAGGCCGGCAAGGGAGCGGTGGCCCGCGCCACCCTCTACTTCCTGCTGCGTTATCCGGGCCTGGTCGGCGACGTCCGCACCGAGTTCCCCGAGAACCGGCTGCCCACCCTGCTGGCCTGGCACGCCGGCGAGCCGGTGAGCGAGTACGAACGCCACCGCAACGCGGCCATCGCCGAACTCCAGGGCAACCGCAACCCGCTGATAGATCACCCGGACTGGGCGCAGAAGATCGACTTTTCCGGCGTCTGGCCCTGAGCCACCGGGCCGACCGGCCCCCTCACCCCCAAGGAGTCCGTCATGGCTCGCATCACCATCAATGGCGTGAGCGTCGACCCTCTGACCCAGTCCGCCGAACTCGCCGGTGCGAGCCTGGTGTCGGAGGACGCCTCGCACTCCAATTATCTGCTCGTGCAGACCACGCGTCCGCCCACCGCCGAGGAGAAGGAACAACTCGCCGCGCTCGGCGTGGTGATCCACGAA
This sequence comes from Streptomyces sp. NPDC002787, assembly GCF_053592095.1. Lineage (NCBI taxonomy): Bacteria > Bacillati > Actinomycetota > Actinomycetes > Kitasatosporales > Streptomycetaceae > Streptomyces > Streptomyces sp. NPDC002787. The sequence continues at coordinate 13,047 of NZ_JBSFVC010000056.1, forward strand.
TACGTTCCGGAGAGCACGTATCTGTGCGGCTACCGGCCCACGGACCTGGAGGCCGTGCGCGCGCTGCCGTTCGTCGCGTGGGCCGACGTGTATCTCAAAGGGTTCAAGATCGCTCCGTCACTGCGGCCGGACCGGCTGCGGCCCGCCGTCGCCGTACTGGCCGAGCCCGTCGTGGCCGCGTCACCCCGCACGCACACCGTGGACGTCGTGTTGCACGACGACATCGATACGACGACCGGCGCAGTGCGGGAGCGGATCGCCCAAGCGGTCGGCTCCTCCACCGACGGCATCGAGTCCAACCGCCACAAGGTGCGGCTGACGGTTCACGAGACGGACCTGCCCGCGCTGGCGGCCCTCGACGAGGTGCGCCATGTCGAGGAGGTCCCCGAGATGGTGTTGCACAACAGCGTCGCCGGAACTCTGATGCACGCCAAGATCTCTGTGAACGGGACGTCCTTCGGGGGCAAGGGCCAGATAGTGGCGGTCGCCGACACCGGCTTCGACCTCGGCTCCACGGTGAACGTGCATCCCGCCTTCACCGGCCGGGTCCAGAACCTGGTCGCCCTCGGCCGCCCGATCTCACAGCAGGCGGACGACCCCGATGGCCACGGAACCCATGTCGCGGGGTCGGTCCTCGGCAACGGGAACTCCCAGTCGATGGGAGGCGCCGTCACCGGCACGGCCCCCGAGGCGAAGCTGATACTGCAGTCGCTCCTTGACGACGACGACGGCCTCGGTGGAATCCCGACCGACCTGAGCGACCTGTTCGAGCCCGCGTTCCAGCACGGGGCGAGGATCCACACCAACTCGTGGGGACCGAAGCCTCCCAGCCTGCCGTACGACAGAAGAGCGTTCGAGGCCGACCAGATGGTCTGGGACCACAAGAACTTCGTCATCTGCTTCTCGGCGGGCAACAAGGGGCACGACCGGGACCGCGACGGCCGGATCAACCAGTCCTCGGTGAGCGGACAGGCAGGTGCCAAGAACACCATCACGGTCGGCGCCAGCGAGAGCAAGCGCCCGAACATCCCGCTGAGGTACGGCGACCTGAGCATTCTCGCCTTCCCCACCAATCCGATCCGGGACGACCTGCAGGCCGACAACCCGTCCGGAATGGCGGCCTTCAGCAGCCGCGGGCCGACCCAGGAGGGCCGGATAGCGCCCGACATCGTCGCCCCCGGCACATCGATCCTGTCAACCCGCTCCCAGGTGGCTCCGGACGACTCGTTCTTCGGTGCCTCCTCGGACCCCGCCTACTCCTTCCTCAGCGGCACCAGCATGGCCACGCCCCTCGTCGCGGGGTGTGTGGCCGTACTCCGCGAGACCCTGGTGAAGAACGGCACCCCCGATCCCAGCGCGGCCCTGCTGAAGGCCATGCTGATCAACGGCGCGGAGGAGCTCCCGGGCCAGTACAACCCCAGCGAGGCCGGCCCGTCCCCCAACAACAACTCCGGTTTCGGTCTGGTCAACCTCGAACGCTCCGTCACCCTCCCGGGCAACAACGGGGCCGGGTTCGCCGACGAGGAGGATCTGGAGCAGGGCGACGAACGCTCGTTCCGCATCCCGGTGCCCCAAGGGGCGGCCCGCACCCTGAAGGTCACCCTGGTGTGGACGGACCCGCCGGGCGCGGCCCTGCAGAACGATCTGGACCTGATCGTCCACGCGGGCGGTCAGGAGCGCCACGGCAACATGGGCACGGGAGTCGGCTTCGACCGCGTCAACAACGTCGAGCAGGTCAACTGGAAGGGTGTCCCCTCCGGTGACGCCGAGGTCGTCGTACGCGCCCACCGGATCACCCAGTTCGCCCAGCCCTACGCCGTGTCCTGGCGTGTCTCGTGAACAGCCCCTGAACTCGTTCGAAGACCACGCCACCGGGCTCGGGACCCCGGTGGCGTGATCCTTTCGGCGGCCGTTTAGCATATGAGCGCCGCCTAGCTCGAAAGATAAATCTGTGACTGTCAACGAGGACTCGTTCACCAACTGGAAGAACCGCGAGGAGATCGCGGAGTCGATGATCCCGATCATCGGGAAGCTGCACCGCGAGCGGGACGTGACGGTCCTGCTGCACAGCCGCTCCTTGGTGAACAAGTCGGTGGTCAGCATCCTGAAGACCCACCGGTTCGCCCGCCAGATCGCCGGTGAGGAACTGTCGGTCACCGACACCCTGCCGTTCCTGCAGGCCCTCACCACGCTCGACCTCGGTCCCTCCCAGATCGACATCGGCATGCTGGCCGCGACCTACCGGGCCGACGGCCGGGGTCTGTCGATCGCCGAGTTCACGGCCGAGGCCGTCGCCGGCGCCACGGGCGCCAACAAGATCGAGGGCGGCGAGGGCCGCGACGTCGTCCTCTACGGCTTCGGCCGCATCGGCCGTCTCGTCGCCCGCCTGCTGATCGAGAAGGCCGGCTCCGGCAACGGTCTGCGGCTGCGCGCCATCGTCGTGCGCGGGGGCGGCGACCAGGACATCGTCAAGCGGGCCTCGCTGCTGCGCCGGGACTCCATCCACGGCCAGTTCCAGGGCACGATCACGGTCGACGAGGCGAGCAGCACGATCGTCGCCAACGGCAACACGATCAAGGTGATCTACACGAACGATCCGTCCGAGGTCGACTACACGGCGTACGGCATCAAGAACGCCATCCTCATCGACAACACCGGCAAGTGGCGCGACCGCGAGGGCCTGTCGACGCACCTGCGCCCCGGTATCGACAAGGTCGTTCTGACCGCGCCCGGCAAGGGCGATGTCCCGAACATCGTGCACGGCGTCAACCACGACACGATCAAGCCGGACGAGCGGATCCTGTCCTGCGCCTCCTGCACCACCAACGCGATCGTGCCGCCGCTGAAGGCGATGGACGACGAGTTCGGTGTGCTGCGCGGCCACGTGGAGACCGTCCACTCGTTCACCAACGACCAGAACCTGCTGGACAACTACCACAAGTCCGACCGACGGGGCCGTTCCGCGCCGCTCAACATGGTCATCACCGAGACGGGTGCCGCCTCGGCCGTCGCCAAGGCGCTGCCCGACCTGAAGGCGCCGATCACGGGCAGCTCGATCCGCGTCCCCGTCCCGGACGTCTCGATCGCGATCCTCAGCCTGCGCCTCGGCCGTGAGACCGACCGCGAGGAGGTCCTCGACTACCTCCGAGGCGTCTCGCTGACCTCGCCGCTCAAGCGCCAGATCGACTTCACCAACGCGCCCGACTCGGTCTCCAGCGACTTCATCGGCTCCCGTCACGCCTCGATCGTCGACGCCGGCGCCACCAAGGTCGACGGCGACAACGCGATCCTCTACCTCTGGTACGACAACGAGTTCGGCTACTCCTGCCAGGTCATCCGGGTCGTCCAGCACGTCTCCGGGGTGGAGTACCCGACGTACCCGGCTCCGGCGGTCTGACCGGCGGTCGGAGAAGCGTGGTGTGATGACGCCGTGAGTCGCACCGCGGAAGAGTCGAACCGCCGCATGCTCCGGGCCAGGGACGTCATGGACCGCTCCTACGCCCAGCCGTTGGACGTCCCGTCCCTGGCCCGGATCGCGCATGTGTCCGAAGCGCACTTCACACGCACCTTCCGGGCCACGTTCGGCGAGACACCGCACCGCTACCTTCAGCGCCGCCGCGTCGAACGGGCGATGTTCCTGCTGCGGGAGACCGACCGCAGCGTGACCGACATCTGTTTCGAGGTCGGCTTCGGCAGCCCCGGCACCTTCAGCCGCACGTTCCGCGACATCGTCGGCCGATCGCCGAGGGAGTACCGCAAGGCGGCGGTGACCGTGGCCGTACCGACGTGTTTCGCGAAGGCGTGGATGCGACCGAGCGGATCCCGTGCGGATGAGCCCGGGACGGCCGTCGGCTGAGCAGTTTTGGATAAGTTTTCCTCCGGCCCGATCGATAGCGTGATGCCCATGTTCACCGCTATCACGCACTCGCAGATCTACGTCCTCGACCAGGACGACGCCCTCGACTTCTACGTGGGCAAGCTGGGCCTGGAGGTCAACACCGATGTCGACCTGGGCTTCATGCGCTGGCTGACCGTCAACGTGCCCGGCCACCCGGAGCGCCAGATCCTCCTGGAGAGGCCGGGGGCCCCTGCGCTCTCCGAGGAGACCGCGGCGCAGGTCCGCGAACTCCTCACGAAGGGCGCCATGGGCGGCCACCTCATCTTCAGCACGGACGACTGCCGCAAGACCTACGAGACGCTGCTCGGCAGGGGCGTCGAATTCACCGAGGAGCCCACCGAGCGCCCGTACGGCATCGACTGCGGTCTGCGCGACCCCTTCGGCAACAGCATCCGCTTCACCCAGCCGAAGGGCTGACCATGGCTCGTCCGGCCCCCGCGCGGTGGGGTCCGTGCCGGGGGCCAGGGCGTTGTCAGTGGTGGCAGGCAAGATGGCGGGCATGACGACATCAGGTGCAGTGATCGTGGATGCCGCCGCCTACGCCCAGGCCGTCGAGGACGCGGTGAGGGCTTCGGCCGCCTACTACACGGGCGGTACGTCGGTGCTGGACGACGACGCCTACGACCGGCTCGTGCGGGGCATCGCGGCGTGGGAGGCCGAGCATCCCGACCGGATACTGCCCGACTCGCCCACCGGGAAGGTCGCCGGCGGGGCGGTCGAGGGGGACGTCCCGCACACCGTGGCGATGCTGAGCCTGGACAACGTGTTCTCGGGTGAGGAGTTCACGGCGTGGACGGCTTCGCTGGCCCGCCGTATCGGGCACGACGTGGAGCGGTTCGGTGTGGAGCCGAAGCTCGACGGGCTGGCGGTCGCCGCCCGCTACACGCGGGGGCGGCTCACACGGCTGATCACCCGTGGCGACGGGACGGCCGGGGAGGACGTCTCGCACGCGATCGGCACCATCGAGGGGCTGCCGGGCGAGCTGACCGAGCCGGTCACCGTGGAGGTGCGGGGCGAAGTCCTCATGACGACCGCCCAGTTCGAGCACGCCAACGAGGTGCGCACCGCGCACGGCGGGCAGCCGTTCGCGAACCCCCGCAACGCCGCCGCGGGCACGCTGCGCGCCAAGGAGCGTGCCTACACCGTGCCGATGACGTTCTTCGGCTACGGCATGCTGCCGCTGCCCGGCACGGACGCCGACTCCGCCGCGCGCCTGGGCGAGCTCGCGCACAGCGAACTGATGGCACGGGCCGCCGAACTGGGGGTGAGCACCACCGCGAGTACGGCCGTGCCCGGCGTCACCGCCGACACGGTCGAGGGCGTCCTGGAGCGGGTGAAGGAGATCGCCGCGCTGCGGGCGGAGCTGCCGTTCGGCATCGACGGCATCGTCGTCAAGGCCGACCTGGCCGCCGACCAGCGGGCCGCCGGGTCCGGTTCCCGTGCCCCGCGCTGGGCGATCGCCTACAAGCTGCCGGCCGTCGAGAAGATCACCCGGCTGCTGGAGGTGCAGTGGAACGTCGGCCGCACCGGCATCATCGCCCCGCGCGGTGTGCTGGAGCCCGTCGAGATCGACGGCTCCACCATCACGTACGCCACCCTGCACAACCCGGCCGACATCACCCGCCGCGACCTGCGGCTGGGCGACCACGTCATGGTGCACCGCGCGGGTGACGTCATCCCCCGCGTGGAGGCGCCCGTCGCCCATCTGCGCACCGGCGAGGAACAGCCCATCGTCTTCCCCGAGGTCTGCCCGAGATGCGGCTCCGGCATCGACACCGGGGAACAGCGCTGGCGCTGCGAGAACGGCCGCAACTGCCATCTGGTGGCGTCCCTGTCGTACGCCGTCGGCCGCGACCAGCTCGACGTCGAAGGGCTCGGGCACACCCGCGTCGTCCAGCTCGTGGAGGCGGGCCTGGTCGCCGATCTCGCCGATCTGTTCACCCTCACCCGGGAACAGCTCCTCGCTCTGGAGCGCATGGGTGAGACCAGCACCGACAATCTCCTCGCCGCACTCGAGACGGCCAAGGGACGGCCGTTGTCACGGGTGTTGTGCGCGCTGGGGGTCCGGGGCACCGGTCGCTCCATGTCCCGCCGTATCGCCCGGCACTTCGCCACGATGGACAACATCCGCGCCGCGGACGCCGAGGCGATCCAGCGGGTCGAGGGCATCGGCACCGAGAAGGCCCCGTCCATCGTCGCCGAGCTGGCCGAACTGGCCCCGCTCATCGACAAGCTCGCCGCGGCCGGGGTGAACATGACCGAGCCGGGTGCCACACCGCCGGCCCCGGCGGACGACACCACCACCGACTCGGAGGGGGGCGCCGAGCCCGAGGGCGGGCCGCTCGCCGGGATGGCCGTGGTGGTCACGGGCGCGATGACCGGCGTACTGGAGAAGCTCAGCCGCAACCAGATGAACGAGCTCATCGAACGCGCCGGCGGACGCGCTTCTTCCAGCGTCTCCAAGAAGACCTCCCTGGTCGTCGCGGGCGAGAACGCCGGCTCCAAGCGCGCCAAGGCCGAGGCCCTCGGCATACGCCTGGCCGATCCCGACGAGTTCGCCGCCCTCGTCGCCGACTTCCTCGACTGAGCCGGCTGGGGCGTCCCGCGGTCCGGTGTCTCAGGCGTTCGCGAGTTCGCCGAGGAGCTTTTGGGGGCGGCGGCGGTCGTCCTCGCCGCTCACCGCAGAGCGCGTTCCCGGGATCAGAGCCGGATGATGACCAGGGCCGCGTCGTCGGTGGCGCGTCCGGAGGGGAGCAGGTCGAGGAGGAGGGCGTCGGCGAGGGGTTCGGGAGCTGATCGGCGGTGGCGGGCGAGGGCGTCGGAGAGGCGGGCGACACTGTGGTCGATGTCCTCGTCGCGGCGTTCGACCAGGCCGTCCGTGTAGAGGACCAGGGTGTCGCCCTCGGTGAAGTCGAGGGTGGCCTGGGGGCGGGGCGTGTGTTCCGGGCGGGCTCCGAGCGGCGGATCGGTGGCCTGGTCGAGGAAGGTGACCGTGCCGTCGCGGCTCAGCAGCGCGGGCGGCAGATGGCCGGCGCTGCTGTAGGTGATCGTGTGGGTGTCCCAGTCGACGCACGTCTGGACGACGGTGGTGTTCTCGGCGCCGTCGACGGACCGGGCGTACAGGCCGAGGGCGTCCAGCGCCTGGGCGGGGCCGTCCGCGACCAAGGACGCGGCGCTGAGCGCGCTGCGCAGCTTGCCCATGACGCAGGCGGCGGCCAGTCCATGACCGACCACGTCACCGACGGCGATGCCGATGCGGTCCACGCCGGACAGATCGACGAGGTCGTACCAGTCGCCGCACACGTTCAGCGCGTCGGTCGCCGGCTGGTAGCGCACGGCCGCACGGTGGTGTTCTACGGGATTCGGTGCGGGCAGCATCGCCTTCTGCAGGGCGAGCGCGACCTCACGCTCGTGGGCGTGCGCCTCGCGCAGCCGTTCGTTGACCTCCTGCAGCTCACGCGCCCGGCTGTAGAGCTCGGCCTCCAGCACCCGGGCCCGGTCGGTGGGCGCGCGTTCACGGGCGCGGATCAGCTCGGTGATCTCCTCCACCCGGTGGATCAGCAGCTCGACGTTCCCGTCGGGGCCGACGACCGGCGCGTTCACCGGGCTCCAGTAGCGTTCCTCCCACTCCCCCGGCCGCTCCACCGACTCCACGTCGTAGCGCTGCAGCGCCATCGCGTCCCGCTCACCGCTGGCCACCACGCGGGTGAGGGAGGCCGCCAGGTTCCGCATCCCGCTCGCGGAGGGGTCGGACGGGTTGTCCGGGAACACGTCGAAGAGGAACCGGCCGACCACCTGCTCGCGGGTGCGGCCCGACATTTTCAGAAACTCCTCGTTGGCGTCCGCGAACACCAGCTCGGGTGTCAGCAGCGCCACCATGCCCGGCAGCGCCTGGAACACCGCCGCGTAGTCGATCCCGGTATCCGCCATGGTCGCCGCCTCAGCGTCCGTCGCCGTCCTGTGATCTCCACCATAGGATCCGCAGGCCGCCGGGGCGCGGTCCACTTCCAGGAAGACAGGCAGGTCACGCACGCGGGTCACGCACGGTTGTGCACTGGAGGACACAGCGTCGCGGGTGCGCCGGGCGCCACACGTCGGTCACTGCGCCAGGCAGGCGCGTCCGGAATCCCTCGGGAACTCCCCGATCCCGACCAGCCACTCCATGCCGTCCCCTCAGGAGCCGGCCGAGCGCGGCCGGGCGGGTCTCAGCCGGCCCGGGCAAGGCCTGATGCCCCGCCCCACCGGACGACAGGACCCCCGGTGAGGCCGCCGCGGCGCCGAGGCGTCAGGACTTGGGCGCGCCGTCCAGCACTTCCACTCGGCCTGTGTCGAGCGAGTAGTAGGCGCTGACCACCGACAGGGCGCCCTTCTTCCGGAGCGGGGCGAGGGCGGGGTTGGACCGCAGGTCGCGAGCCGTCTGCCTGCTGTGGATGCGGATCATGGCGTCGACCGGGTCGGCGTGCTTGCCCTTGGCCGTCTCCTGGTACGCGGGCCGCAGGGCCTCGGCGATCGGCTGGAGGGTGCCGGGGAGCTTCTTGCCGGTCTTCAGCGCTTCATGGGCCGCCTTGATGGCGCCGCAGCGCTGGTGTCCGAGGACGACGATCAGCGGGGTCCCGGCGGTCAGCGGGCCGTACTCGATGGAACCGGTGACCACCGGCTGCACGACGTGACCGCCGGTGCGCATCACGAAGAGGTCGCCGAGCCCGGTGTCGAAGACGAGCTCCGGCGGCACCCGGGAGTCGATGCAGGAGACGATCACACCGTACGGCTTCTGCTCCTCGGCGACGGCCTTGCGTCGGGCGGGGTCGATGTCGGGGTGCTGGAGGTTTCCGGCCACCCACCGCTCGTTGCCCTCCATCAGCCTCGTGAAAGCGCTGCCGGCGGAGTCCGGCCGGGGGCCCGAGGAAGGGGAGGGGGAGAGCGTGGTCTTCGCCGCCGCGTCGGCCGCCGTCCTGCTGGTGGCGGCCTCGCTCTTCGACGAACACCCGGTGATCAGGGCGGCGGTGGTGACGAGCCCTCCGGTGAGTATCGCTCTGCGCTGCGGTCGCCCGACAGTTGCCATGGTTCTGTTCCCTTCCAGCGGTGTGAAGCGGTGAAGCCACTGTTGCTGGAGGTGAGTTAGGGCCTGGACAACGCATTTCAAGGGCAGGAGAAGCGTTCGTCAAAGGTACGCGGAGTCACGGGCCGTGACCTCGGGCGGCCCTCAACAGGGCTTGCGCCACACCCCCAGTTCCGGTCGTTTCACCATCGACGACAACCTCAGCCGACGGGACTCGGCGCAGAAGCCGCTCCTCGGCTCCGTGTACTCCACGTGGAACACGGCCTTGCCGGCGGCGATGAAGGGGGTGAGCTCGGCGCACTCGTCGTACTGTGCGCACTCCTCGTTGACGGCGGAGTCGAAGTCGTCGAGCAGTTGGGGGATTTGGGGGAGGTCGTTCTTCAGCCCCACCGACAGTCCGCGTTCGTGGGCGATGTCGGCGATCATGCGGTTGTAGGCGAGCTGGTCGCGTGCGGTGAGCGGGAAGCCGGTGTCGTTGCCGTAGCCCTCCATCAGGTCGGGCTCCACCGCGTCGAAGCCCTTGTCGCGGCACATGTCGAAGCGTCGCTCCATGAGGGGCCGCAGGACGTCAAGTCGCCGGATGTCCAGCCACCGTTCGCCGGCCCAGCCGTTCGGCCCGCCGAGCACCGAGCGGGGGAAGGCGTCCTTGTCGGGCCGGAAGTCCTCCCAGGCGCCGACGTTGATGTAGCAGATGACCTTGCGGCCGTCGCGGTGCAGCCCGGCCACGTCCGCCGCGGAGTTCTCGAAGCCGTCGATGTCGTAGACAGGCACGTCCGCCGAGGGGTCGACCCTGCCGTCCAGCTGCCACTGCCAGGCGAGGCCGGGCCGGGGTTTCCAGCGCGTCTCGCCGCCGCTGTCGCCGGAGCAGCCCGCCAGCGTCGAAGCCACCAGCGCGACCAGCAGGGCCAGGTGCGCGGGCGTCGGCCTCCTCATTGTTCCGTGCCGGTGAGTGCGGGGGTCAACTGGGCCCAGGGGTTGGGCGGTTCGCCGGTCACCGGGCCGCAGACGGCGGCGCCGCGGTCGTGTGCGGTGCGGACGGCGAGCGGGACGAGCGCCTCGGGGACGCGGTAGACGAGGTGGCAGAGCCGCTCGGGTGGGTGCCGGGCGGCCCAGGCGGGTCTGCTGAACGCCGACACGTACGTCGACCAGTGGCCCTCGAACGTAACGGTCAGGTCGGCGAGGCGGGCGTATCCCGGTGCCGGATGGACGCCGGGGTTGAGGACGACGGTCCCGGCGCCGAGCCGGCGTACGGTCCGGACGAGTCGGCGACAGGCGGACAGGCCGTCCGGTGTGGCCGTCACCTGGTCGAGGAAGCACCCGTCGGCCGCGTACCACTCCTGGTGACGGCGTACGTCGTCGGCGATCTCGGCACGGTCCCGCACCCCGTAGTCGGTGTCGACGTAGCCGAGCAGTCGGGCCCCGGCCGCCCGGAGCGCGTCTGCCGCCGCGGTGAACGCGAGGTCGGGGCCGTCGCCTGGACCGTTCGCGGGGTTCAGGACGACCCCGTACGTACGGGTCGCGGCCCTGATCAGCCGGTGCCAGGCCCCGGGGTCCTCGGCCGGGTGGACATAGAGGGGAATCAGCAGGCTCACGGCGTGGCGTCACCTTCGCCGCCGTCGACCCCGCCCCCGCTGCTTTCCCACAGCGAGGTCAGCGCGTCGTCGAGGGTGTGGACGGGGCGCCAGCCCAGGGCCGCCTCGGCGGCGGTGATGTCGGAGCACTGCCACGACACGTCCGCCGAACGGACCGAGCCGGCCACATGGGCCGAACCGGCCCCCCGGCCCGCCCCCGTCGAACCGGCCGGCTTCGCTGAACCGGCCGGCCCCCCTCTGCGCCCGGCGCCGGCCGGCCGCGTCCCGCCGGCGGGGTCCGCCGCGTTCTCCACGATCCGCCCCCGGAAGCCCGCCTTGTCGGCCAGCCCCCGTACCACCTCGCGGACCGGGACGGCGCGGCCACCGCCGATGTTGAGGACGGCGGGCAGCGGACCGGGGGCCGTGGCGGCGAGGACGACCGCCCGGGCGACGTCGCGTACGTCGACGAAGTCGCGGTACGCGGAGAGGTCACCGAGGGGAAGTACGGCGTCGGGGTCGGGGCCGGCCGCGCGGAGCAGGGTGGCGATGCGGCCGGGGAGACCGGTGGGCGGTGCCCCGGGGCGACCGGGTTGCCGACCCGCAGGACGACCGCGTCCAGACCGGAGGTCGTGACGGCGACCGTCCCCGCGAGTTTGGTCGCGCCGTAAGGGGCCGGCGGGGCGCATGGCCGCCGACTCCGTCACCCGCACGTCCGCGACACCGGGGCCGTACTCGGCGGCCGAGCCCAGATGCACCAGGCGCGCGCCGGGGGCCGCGTCGCGGAGCGCCGCGCACAGCACGGCGGGGCCTCGGGTGTTGACCTCGGCGAGGGTGACGGGATCGCCGCCGGTCGCGCCCGCGCAGTTGATCACGGTGTCGGGCGCGGCCGCCGCCAGGGTCTTGGCCAGTCGCTCCCGGCCGACGGTGGCGAGGTCGATGTGGTGGTCGGCGGTGGGCGCGCGGCCGGCGCCGAGGACCAGCGCGCCCGGCAGGGCCCGCAGTCCCTCGGCGGCATGGGCGCCCAGATAGCCGGTGAAACCCAGGACGAGAATGCGCATGTGGTGCTCAGGCTCCCTTGAGCAGAAGCGACTTGCGGGTGGTGAACTCGGCGTTGGCCCGGTCGTAGTCGTCCGGGCGGCCTATGTCCAGCCAGTACCCGTCGAAGTCGTAGGCGTGCGGCTGGTTCTGAGCCTTTATCAGGTCGAGGACCAGTTCGTCGAAGCCCAGCGGCAGTCCGGGGGTGTAGCCGTCGAGGGTGGAGCGGGACACGCCGTAGACGCCCATGGAGACGCGGTAGTCCATGCTCGGCTTCTCGGTGAAGGCGACGACCTTGCTGTCGTCGGTGGTCAGCACGCCGAAGTCGATGTGGACCTTGCGGGCGTAGGTGGCGATGGTGAGCGGGGCGCCGCACTCACGGTGGCGGTGCAGGACGTCGGCGTAGTCGAGGTCGGTGAGGATGTCGCCGTTCATCACGAGGAACGACTCGGGCAGCCGCTCGCGCAGGTGGAGCAGGGGTCCCATGGTGCCGAGGGGGCTCTCCTCGGTGGCGGAGTCGACGGTCAGGCCCCACTGGGAGCCGTCGCCGACGTAGGCGCGGATGATCTCGCCGAGGTGGCCGATGGCGAGGGTGACGTGGGTGAAGCCGGCCATGGAGAGCTGGCGCAGCACGATCTCCAGGATGGCGTGCTGGTCGCCGATGGGAACGAGCGGTTTCGGCAGCGCGGTCGTGTAGGGCCGCAGCCGGACGCCCTTGCCTCCCGCCAGGATCACTGCGTGCATGGTGCTCCTCCTTCGTGGACTGCGTGGTTGTACGGCGCACGTGCGGGAGTCAGATGTTGTAGATGCCGGTCTTGTAGCGGGCGAGGTTGGCCGGGTCGCGGAAGAACTCCACCGTCTGGGCGAGGCCTTCCTCCAGGGTGTGGGCGGGCTGCCAGCCGGTGGCGGCGGTGAGCCGGCTCGCGTCCGCGACGATGAGCCGAAGCTCAGGAGTTGTCACCAGCGGGACCGGCTGAGCTGGTGAATGGGGACGTTCGAGGCAGCCTGGTTGTCACCAACGAGGCATTCGACTTGTCACAGGCGCTCATTCAGCAGTCTTTCTGTCACCAGAAACGAAGATCGGGAGTCTGAGGTTCTCCACGGCGCTTCGATGAGCTCATGGCCGCTACACGTGCTGGGTCGGGAAGGGTAGTCGAAGCCGCTGACAGCGGGGCTGTCTGGTCGCATCGGTGCAGCTGGGAAGACCTTTTCGTGCCGACGGACGTCGACGCGGGCAGGTCCGGTCTGGATCTGGGCGACGGCTGGACGAGACGGTGGACGGTCTCTTGGCGGGCGGGTGGGATCGGTGCGTCCTGTTCGGTGCACGATCTCGTACAGGAGCCGGTGCTCAGGAGCGATCCGATGCGGCACTTCACCTGGCGCCGGGACCAACGGCACCGTCCTGGCCTGCAGTTCCTGACCAGTACTGGTCGGCATCACGGCGCGGAGAGCCTGGAGGAGAGCCGGGTGTTGCTGGCCTTGGACTTCGCCGGGGATGTGGTGGACGTCGTCTCGCAGCCGCTGAAGATCTCCTTCGTCACCTGCGGGAAGCGTCGCTCCCACATTCCTGACTACCTCGCGGTGACCCGCCGCGGCGTCTGGCTGATCGACGTACGCCCCGAGCCTTTGATCAAGGAGTCGGACCGGGAGTCGTTCGCCGCGGCCGCCGAGGTCGCCGTCGCCTGCGGCTGGCGCTACGCGGTGGCTGCCCGCTGGCGCGAGCACGCCTTCGCAGGGCTGGACGCGATGGCGTCGCGGCGCCGACTGAGGTCCGATCCGCTGGGGCTTCGGCCGGTGCTGCTTGCCGAGGTCGGGGGCGGGCGGAGGTTCGGTGAGCTCGCGGCGGCGACGGGCTGCGAGCCGGTCGCCCGGGCCCAGCTGCTGCACCTGCTGTGGTCCCGGCAGCTGAGCGTCGACCTGGCCGGCCCGCTGCAGGACCGCTCGCTCGTGATGCCCGCCGGGGAGGCGGGCCGGTGACCGCGGCGGCGGTGCTGGACCTTTCCCCCGGCGCCGGGCTGGTGCTGGACGGGACGGAGTGGACGGTCGAGCGCCGCGAACCGCACCTGGGCCGGGTGCAGTTGGTGAAGGACGACGGCACCCGCGAGCGGATGACGTTCCGGTTCCCGGCCAACCATCCGCAGTGCCGGCCGTCATCGCGGACGTCGGCGGCGGGGGCCGACCGGGGCCGCCAGCGCAAGGCGTCCGAGGACCTGAAAGCGGGCCGGCTGGAGCTGACCGAGCTGCGGATGGCACACCGGCTGGAAGTGGCGACCGGGTTCCGCTCCGGTGACCCGTTCCACCCGGGCCCGGGCGAGCCGCGAGCCGAGTACGACCCGGCGACGACGACGCTCACCGAGCGCCGGCACGCGAAGGTGGCGGAGCTCGCGACCCTGGACCCGCAGCACGCGAAGCTGCTCGGTTTGGGCTCGGTCGGCTACCGCACGCTGATCCGGTGGGAGAGCGCCCGCCGCCGGTTCGGGCTGGTCGGTTGCGCGGACGACCGCTGGCTGCGCCGAAGCGGCGGAACCCGGACGGTTTCCGAGCCGGTGCGGGAGGCGGTCCTGGCGGTCCGCGAGGAGACGAAGCGGATGGCGAAGGTGTCGATGCGGACCAAGGACCGCATGATCCGCCAGTACGTCCGTGAGGAGTTCGGGCCCGAGACGAAGGTGCCCAGCTACGACACCCTGCGCCGGCTCTGGCAGGAGTGGTTCGGCCCCGGCGGCGCCCGTCAGCGCTACGCGAGGTCGGCCGATCTGCCGGAGTCGGAGGGGCACGTCCTGGTGCATCGGCCGGGCCAGGTCGTCGCGTTGGACACCACGGTGCTGCCGGTGATGGTCCGCGAGCACGTCTTCGGCGATCCGGTGAAGATGCACCTCACCCTGGCCCTGGACGTCTGCACGCACTCGCTGGTTGCCTTCCGGCTGACGCTGGTCTCCGACACCTCGGTGGACGTCGCGATGGTGCTGCGGGATGTGACGATGCCGCTGCCGATGCGGGCGGACTGGGGCGAGGACCTGGAGTGGCCCTACCCCGGCCTGCCGGCCGCGGTGGTGGCGGAGTTCGCCGGGCACGCGGTGGCCGGACTGCCGTTCTTCACCCCGGAGACGGTGACCACCGACCACGGATCGGTCTATCGCAACCACCACCTGGTCGAGGTCGAGCGGGTGCTGGGCTGCCAGGTCCTGCCCGCGCGGGTGCTGCGGCCGACCGACAAGGCCGCCGTCGAGCGGGCGTTCGGTGTGATCCGGCAGCTGCTGTTCGAGCACCTGGTCGGTTACACCGGTGTCGATGTCGCCGACCGCGGGGCCGACCCGGCCGCGGACGCGGTGCTGACGGCCGACCGGCTCGAGCACCTGATCGCGACCTGGATCGTCGGCGTCTGGCAGAAGCGCAAGCTGGGCGAGTATGCCCCGGCCTGGGATCCGGACGGCTCGCACAGCCCGAACTCGCTGTTCGCGGCGTCGTTCGCGCAGACCGGCTTCGCGATGGACATCCCCTCCCCGGAGCTGTTCTACGAGCTGCTGCCCGCCCACTACGTCCGCATCGACAAGCGGCGAGGGGTGAAGATCCGCGGACTTTGGTACGACGACGCCGATGTCCTGCGGGACTACCGCGGCGAGCTGTCGACGCGGGGCGGCAAGCACAAGGGCAAGTGGCTCATCCGCCGCGACCCGCGGGATCGGCGCCAGGTGTTCTTCCAGGACCCGCTCAGCCATGCCTGGCACTCGCTGTCCTGGACGGGCATGCCCCGGGCCGGGCAGATGCCGGCCTTCGGGGACGCGCGGGCCAGCGCCCTGCTCTCGAAGGCCGCCGCGGCCGGGCTGAAGCCGAAGTCGGACGCCGAACTGCTGCCGGTGCTGCTGGAGCTGATCGGCTCGAACATCCCGGTCAGCAAGTGGCCGACCCAGCTGAAGAAGTCCCAGCGCACCGAGCACGCCCGCGAGACGCACCAGGCCAGGGCCGCGCAGGCCGACCGGCCGCCGAGCACGGCGGCCGCGGCCCCACCACCCGCCCCCGCTCCCGCTGGGGAGGAGACAGCGACGGTGCTGAGCTGGCCGGGCCGGGCCCGCCAGACGCAGGAAGCGATCGCCGGGGAACGGCGCCGGCGGCGGGAGGCCGTCCGGCCCGCTCCCGTTCCGCCACCCGAGCTGGGTCACAGCTTCCGGGCCCGCAGCGTGTTCGTCCTGCCCGAGGACGACCTGGAGGAGGACCGTGGTGGACCAGACGACGCCGGATGACCACGCGGTCGTCCCGTTCCTGCGGGCCGGCCCGCCGCCGGACCGCACCCGCTGGGAGGGCTGGCAGCAGTGGCGGAAGATCCGCGGCACCTTCGTGCCCGCGCCGCGTCTGACGCCGGCGGACTACCAGAGCCTGAGTCCCCGGCGGCGGGCTCTGCACGACCTGCACCGCACCGCGACGCACGTCAACATGCGGCTGCAGGAGACACCGATGAGCGCGCGGGTCGCGAACCTGATGCGCGGCCGGCTGCAGAACAACGCGGTGAAGTTCATGCCCGGCACCCGCGACGGCCTGATGATCAACGGCGGCGGGTTCCAGGGCAAGACCGAGACCGCCTGCGACGCGGCCGCGTCCTTCGAGGACGTCTGGCGCGAGGTCCACCACCAGCTGCTGCCCGGCCCCACCCCCGGCACCCGGGACGTCTTCGTGCCCGTCGCCTACTGCCGCCTGCCGGTCCGCGCGACCCCCAAGGGCCTCTGCAAGGCGATCTTGAACGTCTACGGCAACCCACACCCCGGAACCCTGGACGACCTGGTCAGAGCGGTGCGGGACGCGATCCGGGACCATCACACCACCGCCCTGCTGATCGACGACATCACCCGGCTCCGGCTCCACCGCGAGGACGACCAGGACACTCTCGACCTGATCCGCGAGCTGATGGACCTCAACGTCACCCTGATCCTGATCGGCGTGGACATCCCCGGCTCCGGCCTCCTGCGGGGCGCCTACGTCGACCAGCGCACCGGTCAGTGGGTCTTCCCCGACAACGGGCGAGGCGGGCGGCACAGCACCGCAGCGGCCACGCAGACCGGCCGCCGGTTCGACATGGTCGATCTCGATCCGTTCGACTACTCCACCCCGGCCGGCATCACCGCCTTCCTCGACCACCTGGCCGGCATCGAGGACCAGCTGCGGCTCCTGCGGTCCTTCGAAGGCATGCTCACCAGCGGCGAGATGCCCGAGTACATCTTCGGCCGCACCCGCGGCGTCGTCGGCCTGCTGCGGCGGCTGATCGAGGACGGCTGCACCGAGGCGATCCTCACCGGCGAAGAACGCCTCACCCCGGAACTGCTCGCGAAGACCACGATCCACCTCGGCAACATTGACGACCTCGACCCCGGCGCCGGTGAGGTCCCCGACATCCCGCAGAACACCGCCCCGCCCGCGAAGCCCAAGCCCCGCCGACGGCGCGGACGCAACACGGTCCTCGACGACCGCGGGAACAGGCCGACCTCAGGTGACTGACATGGCCATGAGCTCCGGGAGGCGGCCCTTCGGACTCAGCCTCGACCCTCTGAAGGGCGAGTCCCTGGCCGGTTTCGTCCTGCGTCTGGCCCACCGCCTGCACATCTCGCCCCACGAGCTCGCCCGGCTGACCGGCCTGACCGAACAGGACCGGCTCGGTCGGGCCCGGGCGTCACTCTCCACGCGGCTGACCCCCGCCGAGATCAAGAACTTCGCCGCCACCACCCGCCTGGACCCCCGCGAGGTCCGCGCGATGACGCTGGAACCTCTCGCCTCCCGCTACCTGCCGACGGCCCGCAGCGTCGCCAACGTACGGGCCGGGAAGGTCTACTCCATGCACACGGACGGATGGCTGTTCGCCACCACCGCCCGCTACTGCCCCCGCTGCCTCGCCGGCGACGGCTCCGACATCCAGAACGCCCACGGCGGGCCATGGCAGATCCTCTGGCGCCTTCCGGTCGTCTTCGCCTGCCCGCTCCACGAGGTGTTCCTGGAACACCTCTGCCCCCAGTGCCACAAACCGGTCAATTTCAGCAGCAGAGCCCAGTTGTTTCCCCGTCCTGCCGCCTCCGGAGTCCACCCTGCCCACTGCCGGTCTTCCACGGACCAGGACATCCCGACCAGCCGGCCCGGCGCCCCCTGCGGGGCACCGCTTGCGCACGACCCACTGCACCATCACCGGCCCGGCCCCGCCCTGCTCGCGCTCCAGCACAAGATCCTTCGACTACTCCGGCCGGGCGGTCCGAAACTGCCGGCACAGCAGTACTTCACCGAGCTCATCCTGCTCGCGGGACTGGTCATGATCTGCTGGCCGCGCGTCCAGCCGGTCGGCACCACCCGCCAACTCGCCGCGGCCGTCGCCAAGCACCTCGCCATTTACGAAGGAACCGACTCCCGTCCCTACCGCTCCACCGGGGCGCCCGTCGACGCGTTCGCCTGCGCTGGCCTCCTCCAGGTCACCGATCGCCTCCTGGCCGCCGACGACCTGCGCGAAGCCCTCTCCTTGCTCGCCCCCGAGGAGAACAGGACCCGCAGCGGAATCCCGCCCACACGGCACCTGATCTGGGACAAGAACTTCAAGAAGCACCGCAGCGCATGCTCCGAACGCTTCCAGCACGCCGCCGAGACGATCGTTCCCACCTTCCGACGCACCGGCAAAGGCGGACTCCGCCTCCCCTCCAACGGTGTCGGCCTGAGACCCGAACACATTCCCGCGTTCCTGCCCCAAGCGCTCGCCGGACATCACCTCAACTTCCTCTCGGCCATCGCCCCCAAGATGCACCGACGCAGTGCCTCGGTCTTCCTGGTCCGGCGCGCACGCGGCGGCAGTCTCGACGAAGCCGCCCAGTTCCTCGGGATCAACCCCCAGGGCAAAAGGAACGGCTACACACAGCTGCTGAACCGCCATCTCCGCACCAGCGGCACGGCCCGCGACTTCGAGCAGGCCCTCGACGCCATCACCGCCGAACTCCTCGCCGGCCCTGTCATCGACTACCAGCGCCGACGCAAGGTCCTCGCCACTTGGACCCTGGAACCCGAGAACTGGCAGCACATCCTCGCTCAGCTCCCGGCCCTCACAAGCCATCGAAAACCCATCAGCGACGACCGCAGACGCCTGGCCGTCAGTGCCTACATCTGGACCCGCGTCACCGAAGGCGAGCCCGATTTCGTGCCCTGCCCGCCGCACATCACCCTCGACCCCCAACTACGCGCTGCCTGGACCCGGGAGCGACACAACGTGTTCCACTGGCTCCGCAAAGCTGACCACCAGCCCTACTACGGCGCCCTCAAACCACTGCTTGAAGGCCACGCACAGCAACTGGCCAAGGTGATTGACCACACCTCCTCCGGGATCGGTGCGGCTCTCCTGAGGTGAGCTTGTCGGTCGCATTACGAGGCTCCTGACGGCTTCAAAAGCCGTACCCCATGGCCCGGCCGAGCGATAGGGTCCAGATGTGCGTTGATCTTCCGGGCGGCAGCCACGTGCAGCCGCGGACGGTGCAGGGCGCCTCGTAATGGGGTCGCCCCAGCAGGCATACCCGTCATCACCACACCAAAGTTCCACACCATGACTGCTCAGCAGCCGCTCACCTACGACGCGTTCGTCGAACTCGCCGTCGCCGAATCAGCCGTGCTCGGTCTTGTCCTCAAAGGTTCCCAGGCCCACGACGGCATGATCACCCCGCACTCCGACCACGACCTGTATGTGGTCGTTGCCGATGACGCCACCACCGACCTGTCCCGGTTCACGGGGCACCGCAGCGCCGAGCTCGACCTCGTCATCGTCACTCTCACCGAGTTCCGCGGAGCCGGGATGCCCGGTTGGGAACGCTATGCCCTCGCCCGTGCTCGGGTCGTTCTCGACCGGCTCGACGGAGGCATCGCCCGCATCCTTGCCGGCTGGGCCCGTTTGGATGCCGATGAGGCGTTCCGGGACGTCGGCGGATGGCTCGACGCCTACGCCAACTCTCTCTACCGCTCAGTCAAGAACCACCGGGACGGCCTGGCTCTGGCCGCCCGCCTCGACGCGGCCGACAGCATGCGGTTCCTGCTGGAATTGCTCTTCGCTCTCCACCGTCGCCCTCGCCCTCGCCCTTACAACAAGTACCTGGAGTGGGAGCTCGCCCGATATCCGCTGCCGGGCTGAGACACCGACATGCTGCTGCGTGCTGTGGACCGCATCTCGGCAGCAGGCGACGTATCCCTGCAACGGCAGCTGTTCACCCTTGTCGAGAAGGCGGCCCGGGAGGCCGGACACGGCGAGGTGCTGGACGCATGGGGCGACGATTTCGACCCCATGCGACCGCGAGAGGCAGGCAGCGATGCTCCCTGAGCTGTGCTTCACAGCACCGGAGCCGCCCTGGATGGCTCCGCGCGATCTGCGTGCCGGTTCCCTGGTGGACCGACGGCATCGATCTGGCGCCTGCTGGCCGCCGAGCCCGGGGAACTGAGCCTCGCGGGCGTTGTCGGCGGCAGCGCTGATCCCCGCAACGAGTGGGTGATCCGCGAGGTCCCTGCGGGCAAGCACGTGAAGTTCTGGCCGGAGAAGCCGGCCCGCGGGCACTTCTCGCATGCGCGGGCCGCTCTCGTTCACTGCCTCAGTGGACGGTTTCCCGTCTCAGGACTGAACGGCCGAGCGCAGCTCGGGCAGGGACAGGACTTCGTCCAGCGCGTCGACGTAGAGGTCCACGTGCTCGCGGCGGAAGGTCATGGGCGGTTTGATCTTCAGTACGTTGTCGTGCACGCCGTTGGGGAAGACGATGACGCCTCGCTCCTTCAT
>NZ_JBSFVC010000057.1:0-33283 GCF_053592095.1 Streptomyces sp. NPDC002787
CCTCACGGAACTCCGGATCGAACTTCCGTCGCTTCTCCGCCATGACTCCCAACTTCCCCTGCAGTCACGGTCTTCACGCTACGAGGGGAGGGACACCGGTCACGGCCACAGTCGCCTGAAGGGTGTTGCACAGGGCCGTGTCCCGGGCATTTTCCTTGCAAATTCCAGAAGTCCGCACAGTACTCAATGATCACGCGGGGGCGTACTTCGAGTCGGGCCCAATCCGGGACGGCGGAGCTGCCACGGGGCTAGTCACCCGCGCCTTCGGCGAGCCAACCGATAAGATCACCGGTCAGTAGCTCACCATTGCCCTCGATGTCATGCTCGATGGCGCCGAGATCCAGGCCGTAAACCGCGGCGCGATCCCGACCGTGGTGTCGCCGGGAAGAGGCCGTAACCCGGCTGCGGACCTGGGCGGGGAAGCAAGGCACCGGGCGCCACGGCCGGTGATCGGTCAGTAATCGTTTCAAGAGGACGTCCATCATGGCGCCGCCGAGGCGTGGGATGGCGCGCTCCGAACAGCAGCACGGGCCAGGTGGGCGTGATCGCTCAACTGACCTCGCCGGCCCGGCGATGGTGGTGATGGCGAGGGGATCGGTGACGCTGGCGCTGTGGACGGCGGCCCGACGGGGCGAACGTGTGCTTCTACGGTGATGCCTTGGTCGGCTCTTCCGCCCGGCTTCTCCGTGCGTCGGCCCGGACGTCGGAGCAGGACGGTGAACGCGATCAGACCCCGGCAGGGCGGCAACGCCGCCGCCGGAGTGGAGTACGCCGTCCAGGCCCGCCGTGCCGACGCGGGCGGCGACGTCGGTGACCGCGTCGCTCCCCTGAGCTGTTCCGGCCTCACGGTTGGCGATGGGAGGGGGGTCAGTTGGCTGGCAGGTGGTAGCGCAGCTTCTCCTTCGCCTTGGCCCCCAGTCGCTCGTAGAATTTGAGCGCGCCGGTGTTCCAGGGCGGGGTCTGCCACTGGACGTGGTCGAGCCCCAGGGCGCGCGCCTCAGCCACCACGGCCTCCACCAGCAGCGGGCCGACCCTCAGACCCCGGTGACCCTCGCGCACGAACAGGCAGTCCATATGTAGGTACTCCGCCCCGTTCCACGTGGAGACCTCCGGGGCGCACGAGGCGTAGCCGATGATCTCGCTGTCGTTCAACTCCGCGACGAAGCACCGCAATCGCGGCGTCTCTGTATCGAACAGCAGTGTTTCCAACCGCCGAGCCAAGTCCGGTGGCAGAGCCCCGGCCTTTTCGAAGGCGGCATGTTCGGCTGCCAGCTGGGCGACCTGTGGAAGATCGGCGAGTTGTGCGCGTCGCACCCGAGTTGCTGCGGCAGCCGTCACCGGACCTCGCCCTCCAGCACGTCGCCGCGCCAGGCCACGAGCCGCTCATCGACCGTTCCGTGCCCTTCCAGCACGTGACGGGTGACGGAATCGCGTTCGTGCGCGAGGACTGCCGCCTCCCATACGCACGGGGCCAGGCCCGTCCGGCCGGGCCTGAGTTGGGCGGCATCGCCAGGCGGACCGGTGAAGATGGCGAGGTCGGACATGTAGCCCTCGATCCACGTGTGGACCAAGACGTAGTCGCCGTCGCCACCAGCATGGATGAGCAGCACGCAGAGCCCAAGAGAGCCCCGCAGCTGGGCCGATGACAGATGATCGGCGGCGACCCGCAGCGCGCACCGCGCGTTCTCGTCGGTCACGCTCCGTCCGGGCGCCTCGATCGCATAAGGCTTCACCAGGTGCCCGGCAACCGTCCGGCTGCCCAGTGCTCGCACAGTGCGAGCGTGATATCCATCGGCCAGCGCCAGCAACGCATCTGAATCGACAGCAGCCAGAGACTGGTTGAGCCGGGACTCCGCAAAATCGGTCATGGGAAGATGATGCACGTCCGTACTGCGCCCCACGCGGCACATGTTCCGCCGGGCTACCTCTGCCTGGCTCTGTCGGACGTTGAGGGCGAGGGCCAGGAGAGCCGCCGAGACCGACATCCCCACGGCCGAGCAACTCGAGGACCTGCTTAGCTCCATGATCGTCCCGGCGACGGCATGGAGCGAGCCGACCCTGCTCCGGCTGGCCCACGCCTACGAACAGGCCGGCTGGGCGCATCGGCCACCGGCATACCGCCCCGCCGACGTCGGCTTCTGACCCACCATCGCTGCGGCCACGTACAACGCCGACGTCGTCCGACCCGGTGACGAGGACGCAGGCCCCCGAAGGCGGGCTCGTACTCGACCAGGGACTCAACGCCGGCGCCGCCGTCGGCCCCCTCATCGCCGCGACCACCCTCGGCACCGGCGTCGGGAACCTCGGGTCGTTGTGGTCGAAAAATCTCTCCGGATTCCTGTCACATGTCCGTGGGTCCATCCGTCAGTGCTGTGAAGACGCCAACCAGGCCGACGCGAAAGGTCGCAGCCATGACGAACGCCTCCATCTCCCGGATGCCCAACCCGGCCGAGTTCGTGCCCGAGCTGAACGACATCAGCGCCGCCCTCTTCCGGGCCACGGGCAACCGCTCGGTGCCGCGCACCACGATGAGCCTCGTCCACCTGCGCGCCGGGCAGATCGTCGGCAACACGTACCTGACCATCCTCAACACCGGCTTCCTGCGCAAGGCCGGGCAGTCCGAGGAGCGCATCACCGCCGTCTCCTCCTGGCAGGACGCCCCGTACTTCACCGATGCCGAGCGTGCCGCCCTCGCCTTGGTGGAGGCCACCCTCCAGCCCGCCCCGCACGGTAAGGAACGCGTTTCCGACGAGCTGTACGCCGAGGTGGCGAAGCACTACGACGAGAAGGCGCTGGCCACCCTCACCATCGCGATCGGCCAGATCAACTTCTTCATCGCCCTGGCCGTCATCGGCAAGCCGCAGCCGGTCAGCTCCCTCGCCGACGAGCAGTGGGACTGACCTGATCCGTCCGCAGCGGGGTTCCCGCTGCGGACGGATCAGGGTCGGTGGCCCAGGCTGTCGGCAGCAAGCTGCAGGAGCAGGTCTCTTCGGGACGGTCCCGTTGCCGACCAGGGTGTTCACTGATGAGCTCCTCTCAGCGCAGTCGGCGCACGCGGAGCACCAGGTCGTCGGTATGGTGTGCGCCGGCGCCACCGTCGGGCGCCAGGCGTGGCCGTTGCTCGTTCGTCTCTATCTCCCAGTCGTCGTCGAGCAGTTCGGCGACCATCGAGGGCCAGACGTAGTCGGCCGGGTCGAAGGCGCTGTCGTGTGCCTGCTGGGTCTGCATACCCGCGTGGTGTACGAGCAGCAGCACGCCGCCGGGCGCGACGGCCGCGAGCAGGGCTCGTTCGGCCGCGGCGTCGGGGGTGCGCAGCAGGGCCGGATACTGCGCGGAGACCAGGTCGAAGGAGGCCGGCGGGAGCGCCGCCCGGGTGAGTTCGGCGTGTACCCAGTGGACGGCGACGCCGGCGTCCCGTGCGTGCCCGGCCGCCCGCTCCAGCGCCACGCCCGAGACCTCGAGCGCGGTCACGTCCCAGCCGCCGCATGCGAGCCAGACGGCGTCCGCGCCCTCGCCGCAGCCGACATCGAGGACCCGCCCGGGTGTGAGCCCGGCGGTCTCGGCCACGAGCGCGCCGTTGGGCCGGCCGCTCCACAACTGTTGCCGTTCGGCGTACCGGCTGTCCCACTCCGCCCGCACCGCGGCTTCGCCGACGTATCCGTCGGCAGACGAGAAGGAGGACTCGAAGACGGGTGATCCTGCTGCGCTGTTGTCGGTCATGGGGCCCACGGTCGCCCACGGCCTTCCGGATCGGCCACTCCTGTTGCCGGTCCGGCAAAACGGCGTCCCAAGGGTGTCCCGAGGAGGGCGCACCGGACGCCCCCGGCAGCACGGCATCGGACCGGCAGAGGCGAACGACCTACCTGCGGCAGAGGCGAACGACCTACTGCGGCAGATCCGAACGACACGCGGGCCCGCATATTCGCCTCCTCACATTCCGGCGCCCGGCAGGTCACCAGGGCGCCTGCCGCGCAGCGAGTCCGCCCGCGCGTCGGAGCACGGCGGGTCAACCAGGGCGGCCTACCCGCACACCCCGGACCTGGTCCGCGTCACCGTCGAACCAGCCCTATGCCCATCCGCAACTGCCGCTCGCGACGGCCGCCATGCGCCTGTGAGCCTGACTGCCCATTGGCCCTGCTTCAGTCGACGTGCCCCGGCGAGGGAGCCACTGATCGGCGTCACAGCCCGGCCAGGTCGGGGCGGCGGCCGAATGCGAGGTGTGTCTCGGCTCGATGGTGGGGCCGTCCCGGCCGGTCGAACCGGAGCGGTTTGGTGCCTCGCCGACGGGGGTTGGCTTCGCGTTCGGCCGGTGCTTCCTCGGTCGCACCGGTCACCCTTCCGGTCGCGACCCTGATGGCGAGGGTGGGCACCACGGGCCCAGGCGTGCGGCTGCGCGCGGAGGAGTCCGCGTCGGTCCATGCCTTCCCCCTCCGCAGGAAAGCTCGTCCAAGTCAGCTCCGTGCGGCGCGAGTTGTGGCAGTATCCGATGCCATGTCGCCGTCGGTCGTGTGGTCGCCCAGCTCCGGTCGTCGTCTGACGGGTGTCCTGCTCGTGCTGCTCCTGCAGCTCGTCGCGGTCGGCCCCGGTGCGCTTGATGCCGGCGCGGTGGCCGGGCCGGGAGCGGCCGGGGTCGCGACGCCGGATCTCGCTCGCTACGACGTGTCCCTGCGCTCCGACACCGACGGCAGTCACTGGACAGGACGGCAGCGGGTGTCGTTCCGGAACGCCTCCCGTCAGCCGCTGCGTGAGGTGTACCTGCGCCTCTGGGGCAACGGCGAGGACCAGTGCGGCACACCCGGTGCACCTACCCCCGTCACCGTGTCGAACATCGACGGTGGCACACCGGAGGGGCTCACCGTACTGTGCACGGCCCTGCGCATCGCCCTGCCCAGGCCGCTCGGGCACGGCGAGCGCACGTCGATCGCCTTCGACGTCTCCCTCACCGTGCCCGACCGCAACGCGCGCTTCGGGCGCGACGGCGCCCACCGCTTCCTCGGCAACGCCCTGCCGGTGCTCGCCGTGCACGACGCGCAGGGGTGGCACCTCGACCCGTACATGGCACTCGGTGAGAGTTTCCACGCGCTGACGAGCGACTTCCGGGTCCGCCTCGACCACCCGTCGGCCCTGGAGGTGCCAGCGACCGGTCGCACCCAGACCCTCCCCGGTGGCCGCGGCCGTACGGTCACGCTGAGCGTCGCGCACCGCGTGCGGGACTTCGCGTGGGCGGCGGGCCCGTTCCGCACGGCGACGGAGACCACGCCCGGGGGCGTACGCGTGAAGTCGTACTGGGCGGCCGACACACCTGCCGCGGGGGTACGCCTCAACCGCGCGGACGCCGTCGCCGCGATCGACCGCTTCGGCAAGGAGTTCGGCCGCTACCCGTACGGCGAGATCGACGTCGTGATGACCAGCAGTTTCGGCGGCGGCATGGAATACCCGGGCCTGGTTTTGGTCGGCACCACC
The DNA here is from genome assembly GCF_053592095.1 of Streptomyces sp. NPDC002787. NCBI lineage: Bacteria > Bacillati > Actinomycetota > Actinomycetes > Kitasatosporales > Streptomycetaceae > Streptomyces > Streptomyces sp. NPDC002787. The sequence continues at coordinate 5,464 of NZ_JBSFVC010000057.1, forward strand.
GAGGAGGGCGGCGCCGTCGTCCACGAGGTGGCACACCAGTGGTGGTACGGCATCGTCGGCAACGACGAGTACGCGTCCCCGTGGCTGGACGAGAGCTTCGCCCAGTACGCCAACGCCCGCTTCTACGGGTGGGAGACCCGCGACTGCTGGTCGGACGTCTACTGGCCGAGCGACAGTGCCGCGCTGACCAACTCGATGGCCTACTGGTCCCAGCACCGCGGCGAGTACCACCTCATCTACACGGCCGGGCCCTGCGCCCTGGCCGACCTGGAACGCACCCTCGGCGCCGGCACCATGGCCCGGCTTCTCAAGCGGTACGCCCAGGACCACTGGTACGGCGTCTCCACCACGGCGGCCTTCAAGAAGGCCGCACAGGCGGCGACGGACGAGGATCTCGGCCCGTTCTGGGAAACCCACCGCATCAGGTGAGGGTGCGTCCTGGCGCTTACCGGGTCGTCCGCGCAGCAAGCGGAGCAGAACCCCGCGGGCGGGATTTCGGGCGGTGGGCCCGCCCACGGAGGGCTCGGCGTCGTCGAGCAGGCGTACTGCGGTCGTAGGGGCGAGCCTCGGGTCCTGCGCCGCGTCATGCCGTACTCGTTTCCGTGTCTCCCTGCATGCTGAGCATGTACCCGTGTGCCATGTCGCCGGAATCGCTCGCCGCCATGTGTGGCGACGCTCGCCCAAGTGACTCGCCGCCATGCGTGGCGACGCTCGCCCGCAGTGAGACGGGACGCGTGGACGCGTCTCACACATGTCCGCGTACGAGGTGTTCACCCGTCGGCTGATGCCTGGGCGTCGCCGTGCGTGGTGTCGAAAGTTGCCGGGGCGTAGCCGGCGTCGGTGAGGACGGTGGCGGCCACTCCTCGGCCGAGTTGGGCCAGGCCGATCAGCAGGTCTTCGCAGTCGATGCGGGCCGAGCCCCTCTGCTCGGACCGTTCCTCGGCGATGGCGATGGCCTTGCGGGAGTAGGGGGTCCAGGCGATGCGTTCGGCCGCCTGGGAAGCCCCCATGTTCAGCCGCGTCCCGACGGATCGGTGGACCGTCTCCGGTGAGACGCCGGCGGTCTGCAGGAGCCTGGTGGCGCTGTTGTCCTCCGCGGTCAGTCCCCAGAGCAGATGCTCGGTGCCGATGTAGTTGTTGCGGTGGTGCACCGCCGCCTGCTTGACGTGAACCATCGCCTGGCGGAGGTCCTCGGTCATCGTCTCGGGGCTGTAGCGCTTGTGCGGCGCGTGGAAGCGCTGCTGGACCGCCTGCCGGGTCACGCCCAAGGCGGCGCCGATATCGGTCCACGAGTTGCCGTGCATGCGGCAGTGCTCGACGTAGTCCTCGACCAGGTCGTCCGCCAAAGCCTGTAGTTGGCCCGCGAGTTGGGCGGCCGCCGTGAGCAGGGCGAGCCAGTCGGGCTGTTCTTCCGCGCCGGGGCGGTGCGCGGTGGCGCAGCTACGGTCCACTTCTGCGATGAGATCGTCCAGGTCTGGAAGCGACATGAGGCAAGTACGCCTTGACAGTTCGAGATTGTCAAGGCGTACTTGCCTCTCGCGCTCGGAGAGCTCCGAGGCCGCCCGGAGGCAGTGGCCGTCGGCAGGCGGACGCGTGCTCCTGGGGGCGCTGCGGAGGACCAGGGTCTGCAGAGCGACCGGCAGCGCGGAGCAGGTGAGCTCCCCAGCTCAGCAGGAAGACGATCGCCGCGGGCTTCCAGACGCCGACGGCGAGCAGCAGAGCCATCGAGCCGCCGCCGCGCGCGGGCACCGCAGGCACAGCAGCGTCGTGGCGAGGAGCCACGGCGCTGCGTGGCGACGAGTGCCACGGCGCTGCACACGGCCAGGGCCCAGACGGTGGCACGCCAGTCCCAGTGGTCACAATGGCCCGAAGTGATCTGGAGCAGAAGTGGTCTGCGACATACGCTGCCGTCACCCGTTTTGGGTAGCTTGAGGTACTTGCCCCGTCAGCGCCGCTGCGTCGTCGAACGCACCGCCTGCCGATCCTCGGTCCGGGAGACCAATGCGCCCTCGAATAGCCTCCGTGCCGCCCCTCGCCCTGACGGGCGGTGCGCTGACTGTCGGCGTCGGCGGTCTGTATCTGGCCGGGCTGCTCCTCACGGGCGGTGAGGTCGAAGCGGGCACGACGGTGCGCGGGGTGGACATCGGGGGCCTCAGCCGCACGGAAGCCATCCGCAAGCTGGACGACCACCTGGCGGTGGCCGGCTCGCGGGAGCTGGCCGTGAAGGTCGGCGCACGCAGCGCGACCATCGACCCTCGCCAGGCCGGACTCACCTTCGACGCCGAGCGGACCGTCGACCGGGCGGCGCGCACAGCCTCCGATCCGTTCAGCGTGATCGCTGCGTTCTTCCGCTCGGGGGGTGACATCGAGCCGGTCGTACGCCTCGACGAGGACAAGGCCCGCACCGCTGTCGGGAAGCTGGCGCAGACCCTCGACCAGAAGGTCCGCGACGGGGCCGTGACCTTCGAGAAGGGTCAGGTCGCGCAGGTCGCTCCACACAGCGGTTACGCACTGGACGTGGACGCCGCGGTCGCCACCCTGCGGACCTCCTTCCTGCGCGGCGCGGCGAACACGGTCACGGCACTGCCCGCACGCGAGACCGAGCCGCAGGTGGCGGCGGCGGAGGTGCGGCGGGCGGTGCGCGACTTCGCGCAGCCGGCGATGTCGGCGCCCGTCACACTCACCACGGGCGGCAGGCAGTTCACGATCAGCCCGGCCGTTGTGGGCGAGTACCTGACGATGCGGCCGGACGACTCCGGCCGACTGATCCCACGGCTGGACGGCAAGGGCCTGCGCTCCGCCCCCGAGGTGGCCCGCCCCCTGGCCGGCATCACCACCACGGCCGAGAACGCCGGACTGCGGCTGGACGGCGACCGGGTCGTGGTGGCCGACGATGCCCGGCCTGGTGCACAGGTCACCGACAAGGCGCTGAGCAAGGCAGTGCTGCCGCTGCTCACCGAGGCGGGCCCCGCCCGTACCGGGGAAGTGGCCGTGCAACGGATCCAGCCGGAGGTGACCCGGGAGAACGCGGCGCGGCTGGGGCTGACGGAGAAGATGTCCTCCTTCACCGTCGACTTCGAACCGGCCGCGTACCGCACGAAGAACATCGGGCGGGCCGCACAACTCATCAACGGCTCCGTCGTCATGCCCGACGAGACCTGGAGCTTCAACCGGACCGTGGGGGAGCGCACCGAGGCCAACGGCTTCGTCGAGGGCATCATGATCCTGAACGACCAGTTCACCAAGGCGCCCGGCGGTGGTGTCTCCGCCATGGCCACGACCGTGTTCAACGCGATGTTCTTCGCCGGGGTCAAGCCGGTGGAGTACGGGGCCCACTCCTTCTACATCGAGCGTTACCCGGAGGGCCGTGAGGCGACGGTCGCCTGGGGCAGTCGCGATCTCCGGTTCACCAACGACTCCGGCAACGCCGTGTACATCCAGGCCGAGTCCACCGACACCTCGGTGACCGTCACCTTCGTCGGCACCAAGAAGTACGACGAGATCAAGTCGGTGAAGGGACCCCGCACCAATGTGAAGCCGCCGGAACGGAAGGTGAGCACCGACAAGAAGTGCGTGCCACAGACCCCGCTCGAGGGCTTCGACGTCACCGTCGAACGGGTCTTCTACAACGATGGCAAGGTAGTGAAGCGGGAGCCGTTCCGCACCCACTACACCCCGCGTGACGAGATCACCTGCGAAGCCGCCGAGACAGCTGAGAGCGGCCGGTCCGACATCAGGTAGGCCGTGCCGAGCGCCGGCTGCGGGTACGGGGTTCACGACGCGTAGAGGGTGGGGGCGCCACAGATCGGCGTCGAACGACTCGCAGACAGAAGGGCTGCCCGGCCGCGCGGCCGCCGAGTCGTGATCACCGGGTCATGCCGTCCGGTGCACATCTCCTCCAGCAACGGTTCGGGCAGGCCCTGGGCGACGCGTGTCCTATCGGAACAGAGCCTGTGGTCGGGCTGCGGTGATCCGTGCACGGCGCGGGCTGGACGAGCCTCGCCCGTGCCCGGCAGGGAAGTGAGGGCAGGCGAGGGACGATGGCTGAACCGGACGTGGTCTCCGCCAAGACCTGGAACCGTGTGTATGCCGGCTTCCCCGGGGAGGTGACCGGCGTGGCCCGCCGGCTGCTGGCGGATGCGAAGGTCCCGCCGTCCCGGACCGACGCCGAGGGCATCGTCCACACCGCGTTCGCCAAGGTGCCCAGCGCACCCCGGACGGTCGCTGACCCTCGCGCCTACCTGTATGCCGTGATCCGGCGCGAGGTGCTCGCCGGAGCGAAACGATGCGGTGCACCGACCAGGGGGAAAGAAACGAGGACGGACCGCGGTGGTGCGCCTGCCGGAGAACCGGCGGCCCCGGACTTCAGCGACCTGGTGGTCCACCGCATCGTGGTGCACCAGGCGCTGAGCGAACCGTCGCCCCAGCAGCGCACCGCGGTGTGGGCGACAAAGTGGGTGTCCTTGGCCTGCTCACTTGTCGCCGATCTGGAGACCGGCCGCCCCTCTTGTCGCGGTCCTGGACGCCGTCCGGCTGGAACCCGACGCAGATGTCGCCGCGCTCATCACGGCGTAGATCCGCGACGTCGTCGAGCGGCCCGGAGCACCCAGTCACCGCACCTTGTCGGGGGCGGTCAGAGGCTCATCCGATCGATCGGCCGATCGGCGCCGCGGGAGCGGGTCAGCGCCCGACGGCCGAGGAGCACGGCGCCCAGCCCCAGCGGGACGGCGATGATGGCGCCGACGAGCCCGTTGCCCGTGCCGGGACCGCCGCTGGAGGTGGCCAGGTGCAGCACCGCGAGGGCCGTGCCGACCAGCCCCACAGCGATGGCCGATATCCCGCCGACGCGCGCGTTGCCGATGCTGATCCGGCCGTCTGCGCGGGCCAGAGCCGGCCAACCGATGGCCAGCCCGAGCAGCCCTACCCCGAGGGCCAGGTTGGCGCCGGTCCGCCCGTCGCCGATGATCCCGCCCTCGGCGGCCACCATCAGCGCTGCTGAAGCACTCATGCCGCTGTCCTCCTTCTCCATCGCTGACTGCGAGGTTCGATGCGCCTTGAGCATGCGCGCCCGACAGCCTGCCGATCGTCCAGCAGACGCAGGCACTTTCCACTGCTGCTGCCGCGGCATACGGATACCGCCGCGGCGGCAGGCGGCGCGCCGGTACCACACACGCGGTAGCCGACCGCTCGTCCCTGAGCCGGACTCGCCCACAACCGCGTCCGGCTACGGTGCAGCCATGGACAAAGGACGGTTCGCTGTCCCGGCCGCGGTCACCGACTGTGCGATCGCCATGGGCGTGGCGGCGCTGTTGCTGGGCACCGGGCTGTCCGGGCCACACCCGGCCGGGGGCCGCGAGCTGCTCGGCTCCACGCTGCTGGCGGCCGGCGGGCTGGCGCTGGCCGCGCGCCGCCGGGCGCCGTTCGCGCTCCTGGTCGTCACCGGGCTGTGCGCGGTGGGCTACCTGGCGGCCGGGTTCGAGGTGCTCGCCGTCTCGTACCTGGTCGCGGTCTACGGCGCGGTGCGCGCCGGGCGACGCGCCGCCGCACTGGCTGCCTCCGGGGGCCTGGTGGCCGTGCTCCACCTCACGGCCCTGGTCTTCCATGACGCGCCCGCGCGCGAGGTCGTGACGCAGGCCCGGAACACCCTTGAGATCGCCTGGCTGATCGCCGCATTCGCCACAGGGGAGGCGGTGCGGCAGGCCGACCGGAGGGCGGACGAAGCCGAGCGAACCCGCGAGGAGACCGCCAGGCGTCGGGCCGACGAGGAGCGGCTGCGCATCGCACGGGAGCTGCACGACTCACTCACCCACCAGATCTCCGTCATCAAGGTGCAGTCCGAGGTCGCCGTCCACGTGGCCCGGCGGCGAGGTGAGCAGGTGCCGGAATCCCTGCTGGCGATCCAGGAAGCCGGCCGCGAGGCGAGCCGGGAGCTGCGCGCGACCCTTGAGGCGCTGCGCGACGACGACACCGCCCCGCCGCACGGACTCGACCACATACCCAGCCTGGTGAAACGGTTCCGAACGACCGGCCTGGAGACGACGCTGACGATCGAAGGACATCCGCACGCCGTGTCGGCCGCGGTGGGCCGTACCGCTTACCGGATCGTTCAGGAGTCGCTCACCAACGTCGCCCGGCATGCCGCCGCGACCACTGCCTCAGTGCTCATCGACTACCGGCCGGACGCCCTCGCCATCCGCGTGGACGACAACGGAAAGGCCACCTTGCACCCCGCACCGTCGCCCGGCCTCGGACTGCTCGGCATGCACGAACGCGTCACCGCCCTGGGCGGCCGACTGCGCACCGACCCGCGCAGCACAGGCGGCTTCACCGTCCAGGCCGAACTCCCGACGAACGGAGCGTCGTGATCCGAGTCCTGCTGGTCGACGACCAGCCACTCATCCGCAGCGGCTTCCGCGCGCTACTCGACCTCGAAGACGACATCGAGGTGGTGGCCGAGGCCGCCGACGGCCAAGAGGGCTTGGCGCTCGCCCAGCAGCAGCTGCCCGACGTCGCGCTCATCGACATCCAGATGCCCGTCATGGACGGCATCGAAGCGACCCGCCGCATCGCCGCGGACCCCGCCCTGGCCGGCGTACACGTCGTCATACTGACCAACTACGGCATGGACGAGTACGTCTTCGACGCGCTGCGCGCCGGCGCCGCCGGCTTCCTCGTCAAGGACATCGTCCCGGAGGACTTCCTGCACGCCGTACGTGTCGCCGCCCGCGGTGACGCCCTGCTCGCCCCCGCGATCACCCGCAGGCTCATCGACCGGTACGTCTCCCAAGCGCTTCCCACCCGCGCCGGCCGCGGCCTGGAGGAGCTGACCAGCCGCGAACGTGAGGCGGTCGCCCTTGCCGCCCAGGGCCTGTCCAACGACGAGATCGCCGACCGCCTGGTCATCAGCCCGTTGACCGCCAAGACCCACATCAACCGAGCCATGGCCAAGCTCCACGCCCGCGACCGCGCCCAGCTCGTTGTCCTCGCCTACGAATCGGGCCTAGTGACCCCGCGCGCCGTTGACTGACGAGGGTGCTACAGCGCCTCGTTGCCCAGGACCTCAGATCAGTGGGCCGCTTGGGACCGGAGTCAGAACGGCGGGTCTTCGCTGTAGCCGTCGTCTGTCCAGTTGCCTTCCCAAGACGCTCGTGCGGCCCTGAGGCGAGCGTGGTGCTCGCAAGCTGCAATGTCGGACGCGTTCTCCAGGCTGCTGGTGTCGTGACCCCGTGCCTTCAGCGCGTCCGGGACGCGGTCTCGGTGGTGCCGGTCAGTGCTGGTGGCCAGCAAACGTCGGGCGTGACGGGCTAGGTCGGCCTGGTGCTGGGTGAGGAGGGGGCGTTCCACGAGGGGGATGGCAGCAACCAGCGCCGCGTGGCGTATGGCGGCGTTGTCGTGACCGAGAAGGGTGTGAACAGCGGAGAAGATTGCGGGGCGCGCGTCCCGAAACGCACGCATCTCCTCGTACTCATTGGCATCGTCGGGGGAACAGCCCGTCGCGATCGTGGGATGGTCGAGGACCGCCGCGACGTACAGTGCCGCAGGCACGGTGACCTCGTAGATGCTGTTCTGGTGAGTCACTGCCCCAAGAGCATCCCGGACAGCGGACTCCCTGACCACCGGGTCAGGGTTGGTGAGGCGTGTCAGCGCCCAATCGGTGCTCTCCAGCAACGTTTGAAAGGGAGGGAGCTCGGCGGGGTGACGATGCTCGGTCTGGTTGCTGCTGTGGGACACAGGCGCAGGGAGTCGTGGTGCATGTTGAGCAGTACATACAGGCCCTCGTCGAGCGCTAGGTCCGCGACCCGGCGTACTTTCGCCAGCCAGGCCGGGTCGATGGTGTAGTCGGGTCCGGGGCCTTGATGGATGCTCCGGGTGACGGGCAGTCGGATGCTCCTGAAGCCCTGTGACTTGACCTTCTTCAGGAGTTCCCTGGTCACGGGAGGGTTGCCCCAGGACGTCTCGTCGGGGATCGCGTCGTAGGTGTTGCCCAGGTTCCAGCCGGGCTGCATGGCCGCGACCGCGCTCCGCGCCGCAGGCGAGCTGGGCGGGGGTGGGTCGGCTGCCTGTGCGGTGGCGGGGTATCAGCAGGAGCAGGGCGATGGCCAGGAGAAGGAAGTTGGCTGGTCTCCTCGTCATCACGAGCACCTTCCGGTGGTGGGGGGGGAGGGCTAGACCGCGCAGGGAACGCTTACGACTGCTCGATAGAAACTTTCTCTCTATGTGGCGGAGAAATTTACATGAAGATGTGGGAGAGGCCACAGGTCCGTCCGTAAGAGATGACAGAATGCCGAGCACACCCACACGAGATCGGGCAGGCGACCTTGGGCGACCACGCAGCTGACGGACCGGCCGGCGAGGAACGGCAGGTGGACTCGTCCAGGCCGGTCACCATCGCGTACATCGCCGAGACGGCGGGGGTGTCGGTCCCGACCGTGTCCAAGGTGATCAACGGCAAGTCGGGGGTCTCCGCGGACACCCGCGCCCGGGTCGAGGAGCTGGTCAGCAGGTACGGCTACCGCAAGCCGTCCGGGTGGAACCGCAGCAACGTCGTGGAGCTCGTGTTCCGTGAGCTCAAGGACATGTGGGCGGTCGAGATCATCCGCGGTGTCGAGGAGGTGGCCCGTCGGCACGGCGTCGGTCTCATGGTGTCCCGGTTCGGACTGCACGACTCCACGCCGAGCTGGGACGACACCGTCTCGCGGCGTCCGAAGGCTGTGCTGTCGGTGGCCCAGCTCTCCGAGGCGGAGCGCGAGCAACTCACGGCGAAGGGCATCCCGTTCGTCGTCTTCGATCCGACCGCCGAACTGCCGGACGACGTCCCGTTCGTAGGCACCACCAACTGGTCCGGCGGGCGGGCCGCGACCCGCCATCTGACCGAACTCGGGCACCGCCGTGTCGCGGCTATCAGCGGACCGCAGGACGTGCTGTTCTGCGTTGCGCGGCTCGACGGATACCGGTCCGCGATGCAGGCCGCCGGCCTGCCGTTCGATCCGGAGCTCGTCGTCCACGCGGAACTCACCCGCGAGGACGGATGCGCGGCCGCGCGATCCCTGCTGGCCCTGCCCGAACGGCCCACGGCGATCTTCGCCGCCAACGATCTCCAGGCGCTCGGTGTCTATCAGGCCGCGCGCGAGGCCGGCCTGCGCATCCCGGACGACCTGAGCGTCGTCGGCTTCGACGACCTTCCGGTCGTGGCCTGGGTGGACCCGCCCCTGACCACCGTCCACCAGCCCCTGACCGAGATGGCGGTGGCCGCGACCGAGCTCGCGCTCACCCTCGGCCGCGGCGAGCAGGCGCCTCAGGCCGGACTTGAGATCGCGACGACTCTGACGGTCCGCGGCAGCACGGCCCCGCCGAAGTAGGTCTCTGTACAGCGGACGGAAAACTTTCGTATTGTCACCACGACACTTGCCAAGAGCCCTTCGTTGGCGGACCGTGGTGCGCGGTTCCGATCCACCCGCCCCGCTCGTCGTCCCGCTGGAGGACTTATGCGCAGGCTGGTTCCAAGACACCGCACCCGCTTGATCGGGCTTGTCGCGGCCGTGGCGTTCGCCGCGACCGGCTCCCTCGCGACCAACCCGTCCGTGCAGGCCGCCCCCCGCGGCGATCACCGCCTCGGTGTCCGTCGACACCGGCCGCACGCTCGCGACCGTCCCGACCACCGGCGTCGGCATGAACGTCGCCGTGCACGACGGCAACATGAACCACTTCGCTGTTCCGGGCTTGCTCAGGGACACGGGTGTCGGCGTGGTCCGCTACCCCGGCGGCGGCTACGCCACCGGAGCGCAGCCGATCATCACCGCCGACCACGGCTCGGGCACCCCCGAGGAGGCGGCGGGCTGGGTGCGATACGCCACCGCGATGAAGGCCGTCGACCCGACCGTCGAGATCGGCGCCGTGCTGACCACCCCGGGAGCCTGGCCCGACGGCATCACCGGCCCCGGCGACACCATGGACGGGAACCACATGGTCCTGTCGATCGCGACATCGAAGATCGACTTCGTGGTCGTGCGCCACTACCCGATCGGCACGCGCCCGACGAGTGTCCGACGTGGATGGAGAACGGCGCCTTCACCCTCGACCGGTGGAACCTGCACAACGGCACCGACTGCAGCCACGTGACCACGATGGAGGGCGCCACCGATGACGACGACGGAGGAATCCCGTCCGTCCCGAACGACGCCACGGTCACCCTGCCTACAGCGGTTCACCCCGGCCTCGGCCACCCCGACCGTCCACTCGTACCTGAACAACGCCACGTCGATCGGGTCCGCCGTATCCGGCAGCGCCAACCGCCAGACCGTACCGACCTGTTCGATCGTGGTCGTCCAACTCCACCCCGTCCGCTGAACCTGCCGTAGCGGACCCTCCCGAAAGGACTCGATCAAGGTGTCGAGCATGCACGAGACAGGCACCACCACCTTCAACAACCCCGTGATCCCCGGCTTTCACCCCGATCCGAGCATCTGCCGGGTGGGCGAGGACTACTACGTCGCGTGCTCCAGCTTCGAGTACTTTCCCGGAGTGCCCGTCTTCCACAGCCGGGACCTGGTGCACTGGACGCAGATCGGCAACGCGCTGGACCGGCCGAGCCAGCTGCGCCTGCCGCTGGACTCGCCCTCCTCGGGAGGGATTTACGCACCCACCCTGCGCCACCACGACGGCCGCTTCTGGCTGATCGTCACGAATGTGAGCGCGGACGGCAATCTGCTGTTCACGGCCACCGACCCGGCGGGCCCCTGGTCCGAACCGATACGGCTTCCAGGGGTCCCCGGCATCGACCCGGACCTTGCCTGGGACGACGAGGGCAACTGCTGGTGCACCGTCGCCGGCGTCGGACAGGTCCGCATCGACCCCCATACCGGGGAGACGTTCGGCCCCGATCGGAAGATCTGGTCCGGAAGCCCCGGCGCCAAGGCCCCGGAGGCACCGCACCTGTACCGGATCGGCGAGTACTGGTACCTGCTCATCGCCGAGGGCGGCACCGAGCGCTGCCACGGTGTCTCGATCGCGCGCGGCCGCACGCCCGACGGCCCCTTCGAGCCGTGTCCGGCCAACCCGATCCTGACCCACCGCGGCACCGACCACCCCATCCAGAACACCGGCCACGCGGATCTGGTCCAGGGGCCCGACGGTTCGTGGTGGATGGTGCTGCTCGGGGTGCGAGCGGGCGGCGGCACGCCCGGCTGGCACGTCCTCGGCCGGGAGACCTTCCTGGTGCCCGTCGACTGGGTGGACGGCTGGCCGGTCGTCGGCGAGCTTTCCCTCAGGGCCCCCGCACCCCCGTGGCCGCTCCGGCCGGGCGCGGCCACGCCGGTCCGGGACGACTTCGACCTGAGCGAACTCGCCCCACACTGGGTCTCACTGCGCCATCGCCCCGCAGAGGACTGCACCACGAAGGAACGGCCCGGCTGGCTCACGCTGCGCGCCCGCGGAGCGTCCCTGGACGACACCGATGTGACGTTCGTCGGCCGACGACAGCAGCATCTGTCCTGCCGGGCGCGGACCCTGGTCGACGTGGGGGAGGGGCGGGGTGGCCTGACCGTCCGGCTCGACGAGCAGCATCACTACGACATCGAGGCCACGTCCGACGAGGTGCGGGTACGCGCTCGCGTCGGCCCGATGAGCACGGTCGTGGCGTCCCGGCCGGTACCGCCCGGCCCCGTCGTCCTGCGCGTCGATGTTTCCGCCGTCGACGCCGTGACCGACGCGCGCACCGGACCCGACACCCTCACCATCGGGATCGAGGAACCGGACGGCACCCTCGTCGAACTCGCCTCGCTCGACGGCAAATACCTCTCCACAGAGGTCGCCGGCGGCTTCACCGGCCGGGTCATCGGGATGTTCGTCTCAGCCGGATCCATTCACTTCGACTGGTTCGACTACGAGCCGCTCGTTCGCTGAGCAGTCGGTCATGACGGGGTAATGCCTGGGAATAGGGCCTGCCGTAAGGCCTGATTCCAGGGAATGGGCCAAGGGGTATGTCCCGGCCACGCCACCACACCGCTTCTCCCTTGGCGTGACCGGGCAAATCCCCTCTTGATCAGTGGATCTGAGTGGACATCAGGGTTTCGCCGATGACGAATGTTTGAGATCCACAGGATGGCCACAGGAAGGTAAGGTGCGTTCCCTCGTCACGCTCGTGCTGTGACACGTGAGTCTTATGGGGGGAGGATTTTCTCCCTGTTTCGCGCACGATGATGGTGGCACGCTTCCGCGTAACCGCACGCGCCGTCGAGGCGCCCGGTTTGTAGAGGTCTCGCGGGATGGAAATCCCGCTTCTCGCCGTACCGCCGTGTGCGGCAGACACCCGACCGTGATGCGAAGGCGTAGGCATGTCCACTGAACTCCCTGAATCTGTTCCACCCTCCACCGGATCCAGCGAGCCCCATTCGGCACCCACTCGGCGGACCTTCATCGCCACGACCACCGTGGCCGGTGGTGTCGTGGTCGCGGGCGGAGCCATCGGAGGGGCCCTTCTCGGCGGTACGGAGGAGGCGGCCGGTGCCGAGGCGGCGCCGTCGAGCCGGGTGTCCCTGACGGTGAACGGCACCCGGCGGACGGTGACGGTGGACAACCGCACCTCGCTGCTGGACCTGTTGCGCGAGCACTTCGACCTCACCGGCGCCAAGAAGGGCTGCAACGCCGGGGCCTGCGGGGCGTGCACGGTTCTGGTCGACGGGCAGCGGCACAACGCCTGCCTGACCCTCGCCGTGCGTCTGGAAGGCGCCGAGGTCACCACGATCGAGGGCTTGGACGACGGCGACCGGCTGCACCCGTTGCAGCAGGCGTTCATCGACGAGGACGCCTTCCAGTGCGGCTATTGCACACCGGGGCAGATCATGTCCGGCGTCGGCTGCATTGAGGAGGGGCACACCGGCTCGCCGGAGGAGATCCGGGAGTGGATGAGCGGCAACATCTGCCGCTGCGGCTGTTACGTGAAGATCGTGCGGGCGGTCGAGCAGACCGCCGGCCGGAAGTAGAGGAGCGGCCGTCATGTTTCCTTTCTCCTACACCCGCGCCTCCGACACACGCGAGGCCCTCGACGCCGGTCGCCGAGGCGGCCGTTACATCGCCGGGGGCACCACCCTCGTCGACCTGATGCGCGAGACCGTGGAGCGTCCCGAGACCCTGGTCGACATCAGCGGCCTGCCGCTGCGCGAGGTCAGAGCCACCGAGCGGGGCGGACTGCGGATCGGCGCGCTGGTCACGATGGCCGAAGCCGCCGCTCACCCCAAGGTGCGCACCCTGTACCCCGTCATCTCCGAGTCACTGGAACTGAGCGCCTCCGCCCAGCTGCGGAACATGGCGACCATCGGCGGCAACATCATGCAGCGCACCCGCTGCACGTACTTCCGTGACGCGACCGCCGCCTGCAACAAGCGGAATCCCGGCTCGGGTTGTGCCGCCCTGAAGGGCCACAACCGCACCCACGCGATCCTCGGCACGTCCGACGCCTGCGTGGCCACACACCCCTCCGACGTCGCCGTTGCGTTCTCCGCTCTGGAGGCGACCATGCACCTGCTCGGCCCGGACGGGGAGCGCCGTGTCCGCTTCGCCGACTTCCTGCTGCGGCCCGGCCGGACCCCCGACCGTGACCAGGCCATCCGGCAAGGTGAGTTGATCACGGCGGTCGAGATCCCCGCGCTCCCGCGTCCGCTGAGGTCGGGCTACCTGAAGGTGCGTGACCGGCAGTCCTACGAGTTCGCCCTGACCTCGGCGGCCGTCGCGCTGCACGTGCGGGGAGGTGTGATCCGGGAGGCGAAGGTCGCCGCCGGGGGAGTAGGCACCGTTCCCTGGAAACTGCCCGCCGTGGAACGGCGCTTGATCGGTGGACGCCCCTCGGCAGCCCTGTGGGCGGCGGCCGCGGAGAAGGCGGCCGACGGGGCACGGCCCTTGCGATACAACCGGTTCAAGCCCGAGTTGCTCCAGAGGACGGTCGAGCGTCAGCTGCGCGTCGTGGGAGGTACGAAGTGAGTCCCCAGCCCCAAGCCGCCGTAGGCGCCTCACTCTCCCGGGTGGACGGACGGCTCAAGGCCACCGGTCAGGCCCTGTACGCCGCCGAACACGACGTCGACGGTGTCCTGCACGCGGTCATCGTCGACAGCAGCGTCGGCCTCGGCCGTATCACGTCCGTCGAGACGGACGCCGCGCTGGCCCACCCCGGTGTGCTGCGGGTGATCAGTCACGACAACGCGCCGAAGCTGCCGTACCTCGACAACCCCGGGTCGAACAACCCGCAGGGTCGGCGGCTGCGGGTCTTCCAGGACGACAAGGTCCTCTTCCACGGTCAGCCGGTCGCCGTTGTGATCGCCACCACCCTGGAGGCCGCGCAGCACGGCGCGAGCCTGGTCGCGGTCCGCTACGACGCGAAAAGGCCCTCGACCGACATGGCCGAGGCGAAGCCGGACGAGCCGACCAAGTACGCGCGCGGTGACGCCGCCGCCGGGCTGCGCGACGCGGCGGTGCGCATGGACCTCGACTACCGCATGGCGCGCAACCACCAGAACCCGATGGAGCCGCACGCCACCATCGCCCGCTGGAAGGGCGACAAGCTGACCGTGTGGGACAAGACCCAGTGGGTGGTGGGCACCCAGACCGAACTCTCCACGGTGTTCGACCTGCCCATGAAATCGGTGCGGGTCATCTCGCCGTTCGTCGGGGGCGGCTTCGGCAGCGGGCTGCGCTGCTGGCCGCACACGGTGGTCGCCGCACTCGCCGCCCGCGAGATGAAACGTCCCGTCAAGGTAGTCCTGACCCGCCGGCAGATGTACTTCGGCACAGGCTTCCGGCCCTCCTACGACTACCGCCTGCGCCTCGGCAGCGACCGGCGGGGCCGGCTGACCGCCATGGTGCACGAGATGGACGCGGAGACCTCGTCGTACGAGAAGTTCGAAGAGGCCATCATGCTCGCCGGCCAGATGTTCTACAGCACCCCCAACGTCAGCCAGGCGTACCGGAAGGTGCCGCTGGACGTGAACACCCCGCTGTATATGCGGGGCCCCGGCTTCGCGAACGCGTCCTTCGCCATCGAGTCGGCCATGGACGAGCTCGCGAACCGGCTCGGTGTCGACCCGGTCGAGCTGCGGCTGCGCAACGAGCCGGCCGAGGGCGAGTCGAACGGCCTGCCCTGGTCCACCCGCAAGCTGCGCGAGTGCTACACCGTGGGCGCCCGGGAGTTCGGCTGGGACCGGCGCAACCCCAAGCCCCGCTCGACGCGTGACCGGGACTGGCTGATCGGCCTGGGCATGGCAGCGGCCGTGTACGACCCGGTGCGTTTCCCCGCGCAGGCCCGGGTCCGCCTGGACGCCGAGGGCACCGCGGTGGCCGAGGCGGCCACCATCGACATGGGCCCGGGGACCTACACCTCCCAGACCCAGGTCGCCGCCGACGCGCTCGGGCTGACCATGCGCACGGTGACCTTCCGGCTCGGCGACTCCCTCTACCCGCCGACCCCGCCGCACGGCGGCTCGATGACCATGACGGTCGTCGGCTCCGCCGTCCTCGACGCCTGCAACAAGGTTCGTGGCCAGGCGATCAAGCTGGCCGTCGAGGACGAGGAGTCGCCGCTGTACGGCGTCAAGGCCGAGGACGTCGTCGTGCGCGGCGGCCGGCTGCACGTACACGGCGGTCCCACCCGCGGCGAGACCTACAAGCGGCTGCTGACCCGCAACAGGCTCACCCACCTCGAAGCCGTCGGCGCGTACGCAGGCGCACCGGAGCCCGAGCGGCACTCGTACTTCTCCTACGGCGCGGTCTTCACCGAGGTGGGCGTCGACGCCACCCTCGGCCTGGTCCGGGTGCGGCGGATGCTCGGTGTGTACGACGTGGGCCGCATCGTCAGCCCCAAGCTGGCCGACAGCCAGGCGCTGGGCGGCATGGTGGGCGGCATCGGCCAGGCACTGCTGGAGCACACGGTCACCGACCACCGCGACGGCCGGATCGTCAACGCGAACCTCGCCGACTACCTCGTCCCGGTCAACGCCGACATCCCCGACCTGAAGGCCATCTACCTGGAGGGCGAGGACCCGCAGGCCAATGCCCTCGGCGTCAAGGGGATCGGGGAGATCGTCCAGGTCGGAGTGGCGGCGGCCATCGCCAACGCGGTCTTCAACGCCACCGGCCGCCGCATCCGCGAACTGCCCATCACCGCCGAGGCGTTGATCTGAGCCGGGGTGCCCTGGGCCACCGAGGAGAAGCCCAGTGCCCAGGGCACTCCATGCCCGTCCGGCTGGGGCCCCCACGCCCTTAAGGCAGTGGGGGACGGTCCCCCGTCCGGCTGCCGGACCTCCCAGGGCCGCCGCCGCGTTCCCGCCCCGCCCGGTAGAGCGCGCCGACGGCCCTTCCCCACACCCACGGAGACAGGCCCATGTTCAACATCGCGGACACACTGCACCGCTGGTGCCGCGAACCACGCCCCTTCGCCCTTGCCGCCGTCGTGGACGTCCACGGAAGCGCACCCCTTCCCACCGGCACGTCGGTCGCGGTGGACATGGACGGCAACGCGGTCGGCAGCATCTCCGGCGGCTGCGTGGAGGGCGCCGTCTACGAGCTGTGCCGGCAGGTACTAGAGGACGGGGGCGTGCCGCAGCGCGCCTGGTTCGGCTACTCCGACGACGACGCCTTCGCCGTCGGACTGACCTGCGGCGGCGAACTCGACGTCCTGGTCCAGCGCATCGACCCCACAGCGCAGCCCCACCTGGCTGCCGCGTTCGACGAGGTACGCCGGGGCAGGCCCACGGCTGTGGCACAGGTCGTCGACGGTCCCGAGGAACTCGTCGGCCGCACGTCGTGTGTCCTCGGCGACGTCGATGCGGCCCACGGAACCCTGGACGACGGCGAGGTGGACCGGACGGTGACGGCACAAGCCGCTGCCCTTCTGCGAGCGGGACGCACCGCCCGCGTCGAGGTCGGCGGTGACGCGGACACCTGTCCCGAGAAGCTGTCCGTCCTCGTTCACGTCCACGCGTCCCGGCCGCGCATGCTGATCTTCGGTGCCGTCGACTTCGCCGCCGCCCTCAGCCGGATCGGACACCTCCTGGGTTACCGGGTCACCGTGTGCGACGCGCGACCGGTCTTCGCCACCGCGGCCCGGTTCCCGGAGGCGGACGAGGTCGTGGTCGACTGGCCCCACCGGTACCTGGAACGCACGGAGGCCGACGCCCGCACCGCGATCTGCGTCCTTACCCACGACGCCAAGTTCGACATCCCCCTGCTGCGCCTGGCCCTCGACCTGCCCGTCGGCTACGTCGGCGCGATGGGATCCCGGCGCACCCACGAAGAACGGCTGCGCCGCCTGCGCGAGGCCGGTGTACCCGAGGCCCGACTGGCCCGGCTGCGCTCACCGATCGGGCTCGACCTCGGCGCCCGCACACCCGAGGAGACAGCCGTCTCGATCACCGCGGAGATCATCTCCCACGCCAACCACGCCACCGGCCTGCCCCTGTCCGGACGGCACGGGACCGATTCATGGACCGCTCGTCCGACGCCAGGCCGACGGTCGGAGCCGCCCCTACGGTGCCGCACGCGTCAGCGTGGGCCGCTGAGGCCAACCGGTCGACCTGCGCACGGCGGCCGATCCGCTCCTCGGTCAGGGGCCCCGTCCCGCCAGGGCACGCTGAAGTCTCCGAACCCCCGCAGTCGGCTCCGGCAGCGCTCGACTTGCATGTGACGCCGGCGTCAGGTTCTCGCGTGGTGCAACGGACAGATGGAGTAACTCATGCGCGCAGCCGCTCACCGTTGGCTCGGCGGTTCGGATGTGGTCCAGGTCGCCGAGGTCGACAGGCCTGTTCCGGGCTCGACGCCTGTTCGGTCCGGCGGCGGCGTTCGAGGAGCCGGTGCGGGAAGTAACCGCCCCTCCTGGGCTTCGCCGATGGCCAGTTCGACGGTGCCGGCCCTCGTGTCCCCCTCCCGCGGGCGATAGCCGTTGCGGTGGTTGACTCGCTCGTCGCTGACCTGCTCGCAGTCGGCGTTGCAAGAGGGCATAAGCCGCCACGGAAATGCCGTGCGTCGGCGAACGTCTTGACCATCGCGCGCAGCAGATCGGGACTCGCCGCCGCGAGGTTGTCTTCCGCGAGGGCGTACAGGGGCTCACTGCCGGGTGCGGTCGTCGTGCTGATCTCCTTCGAGGCTTCGACACTTCGAAGATCAGCCGGTGGCTGTTCACCTGTGCGGGCACCATCCCGATGCCGGAGCAAACCCCCGGAGCAGGCCGAACCCGTACGCCGTTCCCGTGGACGCAACCCACGCAAGTACGTGTGGACGGGCCTTGAGTGAGTGTCAGGTCCATCATGCCTGTTCGGAGGCGGTTCTCGGTAGGACGCAGCGCACGTCCGTTTGTTCTTGTGGCGGTTGCTGCCGCGCGCCAGACTCGTCGTCATCCACTCTCCGGCCAACGTGTCGGCAGCCGTTCTCGGCTGTCGGCGCGGTCGCCGTGCTGTCTCACCGTGTGACGTGCATGGGCCGGGGGTGGCGTGACGAAGGGGATCGATGGATCAGGACATGGTCGTGCTGGCGAGGGTCAGGCTGCTGAGTGCCAACCGGCGGGTGGTGCGTGGTGCCGAGGGGCTGTGGATCTACCGCCTTCTGACACAGGTCGAGCCGGAGACGTACGGGTCGAAGCTGGCGTACGTCCTGGTGGAGGCAAGCGCGTCGCCCCTGGTGCGGGACTTGCCTGAGCGACGGTTGGCCCTGTTGGACGAAGCCGTGGAGGTGGCGAAGGCCCTCGGTACGTCGAACCCCTACCGGGCGAAGATGCTGGCGAGGGCGCTTGCTGCCAGGGAGCGGGAACTGCAGGGACGCCCGGCGGAGCCGCTTGCGTCCGAGGGGCGGGAGCATCGTGCGGCCTTTCAGGAAGAGCCGCAACAACGCGCATGACCGTGTGGGTGTCGGGCGCCGACTCCCCAGACGGTGAAGAAGGGGAGGGGGCCGCTGGGCTGTCTGAATGGAGCGGTGCCTGATTCCCCGGATGTACAGCTGGCGGCGTGTGGTTTCTACCGTGGCAGGAGCCACACGCTCGCGATGCCTGGCGCTGGATCTCAGCTCCCGTTCCGAAGCGCGCCTGCCGCCGTCGCAGTTGTGGGCGGCGGCCGGGCGTGCCGTGGTGCGCCCGTTCTCACTGCCGCGTCGGTGGCCGAAGCTCAGGAGTCTTCACCGGCGAAGCCGGATGAACTGGCGGACAGGACCGAGCCAGGCAGCCTGATGGCCACCGGTGAGGCAGTCGACTTGTTGCCAGTGGACGACTGCGAGGTATTAGGTGTCGCGGACTTCAGTAGGCGCAGTCGGCGACCACCACCCGGCAGCCGAAGCCCGCCCCCTTGTCCGCGGCCGCGAGGGCTGCAACCAGCTGCGGTTTCGTACGGAAGGCCGGATCCGGTTCGGCCGGGCCGCGGGCGAAGTGGTGGGCGGGGTGTGGGGAGTCGCGTGCAGTGGGTGGTACACGCGGCTGCGGTCCCACCGTGGTCACCGTGACGATGCCGTTGTCCGTCTTGTGCCTTACCGACCCAAGACTGCCGACCCACGTGCGCGGTCGCCGTGCCGTCCTTGCGGTCCCCGGAACCGCCGATCACGATGACCCCGCCACCCCGCCACCCCGCCACCCCGCCGTCGTGCGGAGCCGCCGCCGGCTCCTCGCGCCGCAGCTCAAGCCGCCGGTCGTTGACCCGCTCGGCCTCCCCAGGGGGACTCGAAGAGGAAGAACCGCAGCCGCTGCACCCTCGGCAGTCCCGCCCCTGCCACCGGTTCGGGGCCCCTGCTGGGCAGGTGATCGTCTCGTTCCTCTAGAGGCCGTCGAACCGGGCCGTGTACTTCTCCAACGGTCCCGGCGCGGGCGGACACAGACGGCGAGCGGTCATCTTCAGCCGTCGGCAAGGCAGTTGGCTGCTCCTACGACCGGTCTACGACCAACCCGACCTGTCGTCACCCCCTCGGCCCGCTGACGGGCGCGAGCAAGCACCGAGGGGCATGATGTCAAGCTCGGTGGCATCTACGCCCGCCGCGCGATCGGCAGGGTGATGCGCCCGGTTCCGCAGGCCACCTCCAGGACCGGACCGCCCGCTTGGACCGCTTGGCCGAGGAAGAAGTGGGATGGCGTGGCTGCGCGCGGTGAACTCTTGATCGTAGAAGTGCGCGTCGTCGTGTACGGCCAGGTGGCTTCAGCGGTGTCGTGTCCCCGCCGGCGTGGGGGCGAAAGCGTCAGCAAGGCTGGTCAGGATGGAGCCGGACCAGCTGCTCTCCCCGAACACGCTGACCGGCGTGGCGAGCACGCCGCACTCGCGCTGGAGCGTCTCCGCCGGGATTTCAACGGGGAAGAAGTAGTTGCCCGGACAAGTCCGGCTCGCCGTGGGAATCGCGGCGAGCACTTCGTCCGGCAACCGTTCGAACAGCCGCTCAGCCCGTGCGGTCAGTTCATCGACGACCTGCCGGGGCACGTCGCTGTGCTCGGTCAGCAGACGGCCGGCGAGCCTCAGCTGTGCCGCAGTCGGCGGATCCGCTCGGAACGCTTCGGCCAATTCGGCGTGCGCCGGACCCAGCAGGACCACGCCGAACGTGCGTGGCCACAGCCATCCCTTGGTGACCGAATGCAGCAGGACCGCACAACCGGTGTCCAGCAGTCGCCGTGTGCCGGCAGCGAACGGGGCTCCCAGGTCGTAGACGCTGTCGATCAGCAGGCGGCGGCGTGGTGATTCCCGCAACCACGAAATAACCTCGGCGCACTCGGCATCGGACAGGTAGCGGCCGAGAGGCTTGCTGGGGTTGGCGAGCAGCAGGTATTCGGGCCGTTGGTCGGCCGGCGACGTCGGCAGGGCAGGCGCCGGCAGCGTCGGGTAGGACGTGGGTTCGAGACCGGCAGCGCGGGCCAGCTCGAAGTAGACCGGGTAGACGTCGCTGGGCAGCCACAACCGCGCTTGCACGGTGCGCAGCCGGTGGAACACCACACCGAGTCCATGTCGGACCCCTCGACAGACCATGGCGTGGCCGGACCACTCTTCCGGCAGCTCGAATCGCCGCAGCCAGGCACGGGTGAGATCGCACCGGTGCACCGTACTCATGTCGGTCGGCGGTTGCGGTCGCATCGGAGCAAGCGCCCGGTACACGTTGGTCTCGGCGGCGTCCAGAAGCGACGAGGAAGCACTGAGTTGCCGCTGCCGGAATTCCAGGAACTCCTCGAACCTCATGCCGATGCGCCTTCCGGCACGATCTCGCTGGCCCGGTCCTCCAGGGAGGCGTAGCAGCGTCCGTCGGCCATGACGTTCCAGCTGCGTGCGATCCCGTGGGTGCGTTCCCAGAGCAGGCTGGGCTCGGTGTAGGCGGCGATCCGCATCGGCCGTCCGTCCCAGCTGCCGTGGTAGACCGGCGCGCCCCAGGGCAGGCGGCTCGCCAGTGCGAAGCCGTGCTGCTCGGTGAACCGGGTGACGACGGACAGCGAAACCTGGTGCTCTCGGCTCCAGAGGTTGGCCGCGCGGTCGAAGTAGAGCGACTCGGTGCTGGTGGATACGTAAAGCTCTTTGAAGCAGACTTCCTCGACACCGAGAGCCGCGGCCCACGAAAGGTAGTCGGCGACCTCGGCCGCGTCGGCGACGCCGCCGTGCTGGAGCACGCAGATCAGCCTCATCCGCAGCCCCGGCCAGCGGTCACGTTCCACGCGCCAGGTGTCGATGACAGAGCTCACCGGCGTGCGCAGCATCATCAGCCGCTCGTTGACGGCGTCGTCGTGATGGTGCCGCGAGACGGCGAGCACGCTCAGGCCTGCGGCGCTCAGGGCTGCGAGGCGGCCGGCCCGGTCGGCGTGCCGGCCTTTCGCCAGGGTGTGCGCGTTGGTGATCAGGACGACCTTCGGGAAGGCCGCCGAGCAGGCGGACACCAGTCGCACCTGCTGTTCGAACGGTATGAGCGTGGGCTCCCCGCCGCCGGTGATCACCGCACGCTCGGCACCTGCCGCACGGGCGCGCTCCAGCCAGTGGGCGACCGCGCCCCACGGGACCCGTGCCGGCGCCTGGTCGCTGGAGATCGAAGCCGAGGAGAAGCAGAACGAACACCGGGCCTGGCAGGCGGAGGCGACCGGCAGAAGCGACACCGAGCGCGGTCGCGAGTCGGCATAGCGACGCTGGGCCGATCCGTGCAGGTGCAGGGAGGCCGCCATCGCATCCTCGACGGTTGTCGCGCGCAGAGTGAACTCGTCGCCTCCCAGGTCGAGTTCGTGGACTGCTGACAACCGGATGCGAGCCTCGTGCAGTTCCATGCCGAGGCCGGTCGACACGTTGGGCACCAGCTTGTCGGGGTCCACCATGGTCTCCAGCACCAGCAGCCGGTCCCCAGGAATGGCCAGACGGTCCAGCAGGCGTCGCGCCTTGCCGATGCCGATTCCCAACTCCGCACGGGTCAGCAGGTGGAACCGGTCGGGATAGGTACTCTCCGGAATCCCCGCCTTACCGTAAGCGTTCGCGTACTTGTCGAAGCCCTTCGCGAAGTTCGACAGCACGATGACGTGGAAGCGCTGGTCGCCATGGTTCATCCCGTCATCATGCATGAACGGGCCCCGCACGACATGGGCCGAACTGCAGCATCGGTGCGCTGAGCGCAGGGGACAAGGTCACAGGCACGGCATTGATCCCGGCCATGCGACGCTACTGCGCTGCGCGGTGTGGCGGTGCGCCGACTGCTCGCTCTGCGGGTGCGGGGCGAGCTGACAACCGGCCATGGCCGGGTGGCAGCGGATGCGCTGAGGGTGTCGGAGCGCACCGTGTGGCGGTGGTTGGCCGAATCAGGCCGCGACGAACGGGCGCGGACGAGCCCGGGGCCCGGGGCCCGGGGCTCAGACTTTGCGGCGCCACCTCAGCCCCATCGAGTTCGAAGAGAAGCACTACGCCGACCAGGCAACGGTCGAACGAACGAACCTGAAATCCCGTCAACCCGCACTGACTAGCTGACGAGGTCGGCAGCTGCCCGAACTCGGTGACAAACGGTGTCGCACGTCAGTTACGAAGCCAGTGCCGCGACGGACGGTGGACGATTCCCGATCAGTGTCCGTGTGTCATGCACGACATCCTCCGGATATCGGTAGGACCCGGGGTCGGTGTGGTGGAGAGACCGTGCGTGAGCCGTCAGGGGCGATGGCCTCGCGGGATCCGGATGGTCACTGTGGTTCCGACGCCCACGTCCGAGTACACGGCCACGTGTCCGTGGTGGGCGTGGACGATGGCCTCCACGATGGCCAGGCCGAGACCTGAACCGCCATAGGCACGGCTGCGGCTCGCCTCCGCGCGCCAGAACCGCTCGAAGACGCGGGGCACGTCTTCAGGAGAGATTCCAGGGCCGTTGTCGATGACACTCAGCTGCACGGTCTCGTGGCTGAGGGTGACCTCGACGCGCACGCAGGTCTGCGCCGGAGTGTGCTGGACGGCGTTGCCGACGAGATTGCGCAGGACCTGCTGCAGACGGGCGGCATCCCCGATGACGGGAGCGGGCAGTGCGGGTGCCATGGCGATGTCCCGTTGGGGGTAAATGATCTGCGCGTCCTCGACAACGCCGGCGGCCAGAACGGTGAGATCGACATCGTCCTTCTCGACGGGGCGTCCGGCGTCCAGGCGGGCGAGCAGCGAGAGATCCTCAACGAGCAGGCGCATCCGCCCCACTTCGTTCTCGATGTGCTCGAGTGCGGTCTCCAGGCCTGCACCGGAAAGGCCGCCTTGGCGGTGCAGGTCCAGCCATCCGGAGATGGTGGACAGGGGGGTGCGCAGTTCGTGGGAGGTGTCGGCGGCCAGCGAGCGGACGGTCGCCTCCGCGCGGGCCTGGGCGTCGAACGCCCGGTTGACCGCCTTGGCCAGCAGGTCGGCTTCGCTGCCGTTGCGATGGGTGGGCAGCCGCTCGGTCAGGGAGCCGGCGGCGATGGCGTCGGCGCTGCGGGCCATGCGGGCGAGCGGGCGCATGCCGAGGCGCAGAACGATGCCGGACAGCCCCAGGAGCACCAGTAACGCGCTGCCGATGAGGGCAAGTTGCCGTCCGATGAGCGCGTCGGTGGTGGCGTCGTCGACGGAGGTGTCGATGGCGAGGATGACGGTCGCCGGTGCCACGGTGCCTTCGGCGGGCCCGCGGTCGATGATCAGGCCCGGACTGGGGATGCGTACGGCGCTGAGGTCGCCACCCTCCAGGACGACGACGCTTCCCGTCGGTGCCGTCGCACTGAGTGCGGCCAGTTCGTCGGCGGCCCGGGACGCGGAGCCGGTGCTCAGCAGGACCTTGTCGTCCTCGTCGACGGCCACCGTGCCCAGGGGCGAGCCGAGGAGGGCGCCGATCTGGTCGGCGTTGGCGGTCTGCGGTCCCTGGCCGATGACCCGCGTCAGGCGCTCGGCGTTGGCTTTGAGGGTGTCCTGGTTGCGCTTGTCCAGGAAGTCCTCCAGGAGAAGGGCGCTGATGACGGCGCTGGTGACCAGGCCGACGACCAGGAGGAGGGCCAGCCCGGCGAGCAGGCGCAGGCGGACGCTGGAGGAGGCCCAGGGAAGACGGCCGCGGAGTGTCACGAGTCGTCCTGCTCTCGGAGGGTGTAGCCGACGCCGCGGACCGTGCGCAGCAGCGGCGTTCGGCCGTGGTCGATCTTGCGCCGGAGGTTGGAGATGAAACGCTCGACGACCACGGAGTCCCCGCCGAAGTTGTACTGCCACACGGCCTCGAGGATCTGGGCGCGGGAGAGGACCTGCCCCTGGTGACTCAGCAGGTAGTGCAGCAGACGGTACTCGGTGGGAGAGAGCTCGATGAGCCGGCCGGCACGGCGGACTTCGTGGCGGAGGTCGTCGAGCGTGAGGTCGCCACACCGCAGAGGTGTTTCCTCGGCGACAGGGGTTCCGCTGCGGGCACGGCGCAACAGGGCCTGCAGGCGGGCGCCGACCTCCACGACGCTGAAGGGTTTGGTGACGTAGTCGTCGCCGCCCAAGCGCAGTCCCCGTACCCGGTCTTCGACGGCGTCGCGGGCGGTGAGGAAAAGCACGGGTACGTCGATGGCGCGGGCGCGCAGCAGTTGGAGGATCTCGAAGCCGTCCGCGCCGGGGAGCATCACGTCGAGGACGATGACGTCCGGGGGGCGGCGGGCGACCTGGTCGAGGGCTTCGCTCAGGTCGCCCGCCACGTCGACGTCGAATCCGGCGAACTCCAGCGCCGAGATCAGCAGGCGCCTGATACCGGGATCGTCGTCGATGACGAGGACGCGGTCGGCGCTGCCCGGCGTGTTGACGGCGTTCATGTGTGCTCCTGTTGCCGGCAGCGGCCGCCCGATGTCTGCCGTCGCTGCCGGTGCGGCGGACTCGGTGGGTGTCCCGGGTTCGGCTCTGCTGATCATCGTGTCGTCACAGGCTAACCGGGGTGGTTTCCTTGACGGGGGAGTGCGGGACCGCCGGTCGGGGAGCGTGGAAGTTCCCGCCCTCGACGTCGAGATGGGGCAGTACGCGGTCGAGGCGTCGCGGCAGCCACCAAGCCCGGTCCCCGAGGAGTGCCAGGACCGCCGGCACGAGGGTCATACGGACCAGGAACGCGTCGACCATGACTCCGAAGGCCAGGGCGAAGGCGATCGGCATGATGTCGGCGTCGCGGGAGAACAGGAAACTGACGAACACCGAGATCATGATGAGTGCGGCGGAAGTCACCACACGGGCGGCGTTGCGGGCTCCGTTGAGGATGGCCGTGCGGGCGTTGCCGTGGCGGTTGTAGTCCTCTCGCATGGCGGAGACGAGGAACACCTCGTAGTCCATGGCCAGTCCGAAGAGTACGGACATCACGATGATGGGCACGAAGCTGGCCACCGGTCCCTCGCTGGGCACGCCCAGCGGGCCGGCCAGCCAGCCCCACTGGAACACCGCGACGGTGGCTCCGAAGGCGGCTCCCACGGACAGCAGGAACCCGAAGGTGGCCTTGATCGGAATGGCGATCGACCGGAACGCGATCATCAGCAGGAGCAGGGAGAGGCCGACGACGACGATTACGAAGGGCACGAGTGCGCCGCTGAGCTTGTCGGAGACGTCGATGCTGACCGCGGTCATTCCGGTGACGGCGACATAGCTGCCGCTGGACTGTGCCAGCGGCTGCATCTGGGTACGCAGCCGGGAGACGAGGTCGCTGGTCTCCTTCGAGCGCGGTCCGGTGTCGGGGATGATCTGGATACGTGCCGCCGTCTCGTCCTCGGCCAGGTCGACACCGCTGACATCCGCGATGCCCCGGACCCCTCGCAGCTCCTCCTCGACGGCGGCGGCCGTGGAGCTGACGGTGGCCGGGTCCTTGTCCTCGACGAGCACGACGAGGGGGCCGTTGGCGCCGGGACCGAACGCGTCGCCGATCACGTCGTAGGCCTGGCGGCTGGAGTTGCTGGTGGCGCTGGAACCCTCGTCGGTGAGTGCCAGCTTCAGCTCCATGCCGGGAATGGCCAGGGCGAGGAGCGCGACGGTGCCCAGGACCAGGTTGCGTACGGGGTGGCGCAGGACGCTCTGGGTCCAGCGCACGCCCATACCGGCGGTCCGGCCGTTGTGCGCCGCCTGCCGCATGCCGCGCTTGCGACCGAGGGGCAGGAACCCGCGGCGCCGGGCCACGGACCGGGGTGCCCTGGGTATGAGCCGGTGGCCGGCCATTCCCATCAGCGCGGGCAGCAGGGTCACCGCCGTGATGACGGCGACCGCGACCGCTCCGGCGGACGCCAGACCCATGGAGGTCAGCATCGGCACACCGGCCACGGACAGACCGGAGAGTGCGATGAGCACCGTGGCCCCGGCGAAAATCACGGCGCTGCCGGCCGTGGCGGTGGCCGTGGCGATGGACTCCCGCACCGGTATGCCGGTGCCGAGCTGTGCACGGTGCCGCGAGACGATGAACAGGGCGTAGTCGATGCCGACGGCGAGGCCCAGCATGATCGCCAGCGTGGGCGCGTTGTCGGAGACGTCGAACGCGGTGGCCAGACCCATCATCGCGGCCATCGTGCCCACGATGCCCAGAACCGCGGTGATCAGCGGCAGACCCGCCGCGAGCAGCGACCCGAAGGTGATGACCAGGATGACCAGGGCCACACCCAGTCCGACCAGCTCACCGGGCCCCACCGGCGGATGCGAGGACTCGTAGGGCTCACCGCCGTAGATGGTCCTCAGACCCGCCTGCTGGGCTTCGTTCCCTGCGGCCTTCACCGCGTCCAACGTGCCGGTCGGCACGTCGTCCTCCTCCTTTGTGGTGAAGGTGACCTGAGCCACCGCGGTGCGTCCGTCCTCGGAGACGGTGCCGCTCTCGGACGGGTCACTGACCTCGCTCACCCCGGGCACCCGGACAGTGGCCTCCAGCGTGGCCTCCAGCGGCTCACGCAGATCCGCCTCGGTCACCTTGCGGCCGGCCGGTGCCCGGAACACGATCTGGGCCGACTGGACATCCGGCTCGGGGAAGTGCCGTTCCATCTTGGTCAGGGCCGTCTGGGCCGGTGAGCCAGGGATCGAACTGCTGTCGGTGAAGGAGCCGGCGAACGAAACCCCCAGACCGACCACCGCACCGAGTGCCAGGAGCCACCCGATCACCATCATGGGCCACCGGCGGGCACCCCACGCGCCCAGCCGGTACAAGAGCGTAGCCATCAATGATTCCCTCACTGTTAGGAAGACGACTCGCCACATCCTTCTGAGTGGACTTGACGACTGCCTCACGACGAACTTGAGGGTTTTTTGACGGTTCGGCTCCGGCACGTTCAGGTACGCCGGTTGCCAGGCAGGGGACTACCGAGCTTGAACTCGGGTTGTCGTAGCTGCTGACAGGGCTTGATCCTCGCGGTACGCCGTTTGTTATGAGGTATGCGCAGGGTGGCGGGCTG
>NZ_JBSFVC010000058.1:0-33229 GCF_053592095.1 Streptomyces sp. NPDC002787
CTCGACTTCTACAACACTGGCCGCCGACACACTGCGCTCGGCGGCCAGCCACCGATCAGTCGACTGTCACCAACGTCATGACCGAGTACATCTAGCGCCGGTCCAGCGTGGTGCCGGTCCGGCGTGGTGCCGGTCCGGCGTGGTGCCGGTCCGGCGCGTGTGTCCCGAACCGTTCACCGCCCCGCACCTCATCCCAGCCGCACCGCCAACGTCACCTCCGCCCCCACCCCCGTCGCGTCCGTCGTGACCGTCAGGCGGTCGGTGACCAGGTGGGCGAGCCAGAGGCCCCGGCCGGGGCAGGTGCCGGTGAGGCCGGGGAGGAGTTCTGGGATGGTGGGGGTGAAGCCGGGGCCGTTGTCGGTGATGCGGCACTCCAGTTCGTGGGGGAGGCGGCGGAGTTCGAGGCGGCCCTGGCCTCCGGCGTGTTCCACGGCATTGGCGGCGATCTCGCTGACCGCGAGCGTGAACTCGCCGAGCCGTACCCCGCCGAGCCCCGCCGCCGCGGCCGTGTCCTCCACCTGGGCGCGTACCTGGGGGAGGTTCTCTCCCGTGAAGTGGCGTTTCAGCAAGAGCGTTTCGGAGGTGTGGTCGGGGGCGTCCTCGCCACCGGTACCGCCGATCGTTCCCGCTCCGCTGTCCGTCTCCCCGCCCGGCATCACGGCCGCCTCCTCTCGATGGGTGTCGATGGGTACGGGCACGGGGCGCTGGGCGTCAAAGGCGAACCGCCGCACCGGGCCCACGCTAGCCGTGCTCGTCCGATGAGTACCCAGGAGATCGAGAGGACATCGTGACTGGTCGGAACCGTACGAATCCGACCGGAGCGTGATCGATTTCGCCCGACCTCGGCTGATCGGTTCGCAAGAAATTCGCAAGAAAGGCGCCGGCTCCCTCCCGCACGGTCTGGGAGGGAGCCGGCGTCCCGGAAGGACCGGCTACGTCAGCTCGACTCCACCCCCACCGTCAGCGACCCCGCGTACCCGGCCGTCGGCGAGCTGCCCAGGGCCGTCAGGGTGAGGAGGCCGGAGGCGGCGCCCCCTTCGTCGTAGATGGAGTCCTGGGCGAGGGTGGTGCGGGGGACCGTGTTGGCGGAGTACGGCGAGAGCGCCGCGACCCGGGTGGTGACGGCCTCGTCGAAGAAGAGCTGGCCGGTGTGGAGCTCCTGGCCGCCCGTGAACGAGCCGTCGGAGGTGAGCGTGACGTCCGTGTGCACCTTGAGGTGGATGTGGATGCACCGGCCCCGGTACCAGCCGGGGTAGACGGTCGTGATCCTCGCGACGCCGCCGGCGTTCGACAGCACGGCGCCGCGCAGGAACGTGCCGTTGTCGGGCTCGTCGTGGCCGTTGTTGCCGACGAAGCCGGAGTACTCGCCGAGGGCGTCGCAGTGCCAGATCTCGACCAGGGCGCCCGAGAGGGGGCGCAGGTGTCGTCGTCGACGACGGTGAGGGTGAGTTCGAGCGGGAAGCCGGTCTTGTCCTCGCTGACGTCGGCGCGGACGAGCTGTCCGTCGAGGTAGTAGGGGCCTTCGGTCATCTCCTTGGTGAGGGTGCAGACGGCCGCGGCGGCCACCGGAGCGGTGTTCCCGGTGTCGGCCGTGCGGGCTGTGGGGGCTTCAGGCGTGGCGGCGGCGCCCAAGGCCAGCGTGGCGGCTGTGGCGCCGGTGGCGATCAGCACGGTGCGGCGACCGATCGAAGTCGCCTCTGTTGCCTCTGGGGGCACTGAAGTGTCTGTCATGGACACGGCACCGTAGAAAGGGAAACTGTAGATCGGCTGTCAGTTCGGCAAAGTGATCTGCCGTCAAGTCCCTTGTGAGACAGGCGAGTTGGTTGAGTCGGTCGAACGGTGAGCCACCAGGTGGAGGGTGCGCGCCCGGACTACTCGGCCACCCTCGCGATCGACTCCAGTACCGTCTGCGGTTTCCCGTCCGGCGTCACCGCCGTGCCGATCCGCTCGCGGATCGCCGCGGCGACCTCCGACCAGTTGGTCTCCGCGACGGGATAGAGGCGGAGGTTCTGCAGGGTGTCGAGGCCGCTCCACAGGGACCGGTGGTTCTTGTCGGCGCGCATCGTGTCGGCGGCGGTCGTGGTGACGGGGAGCAACTCGTACTGGGCGGCCTGCTCGATCACGTACTTGTCGCTGTAGAGGAAGTCGAGGAACTGGCCGATGGCTTCGCGGTGGTCGTCGTTCCGGAAGGCGACCACCCAGTCCGCGGTGCCCATGGTGGGTGTCTCCTCGCCGTCACGGCTGGGCAGCGGCACGGCGCCGTAGGGCACGGAGTCGGAGGAGTCCTTGATCTGGCGGATCAGCGACAGCGGGGCGTTGACCATGGCCGCGTCACCGGTGAGGAACGCGTCGACGGCCGCGCGCCGGTTCAGCTCGCCGGGTGCGACCGGGCCGGTGAGACCCTCACCGACGAGGTTCTCCTTCAGCCAGGTCAGCGTGGCCACATTGGCGGCGGAGGCGATGTCGTAGCTGTTGGTGGAGTCGGTGTAGCCGCCGTCGCCCGCCAGCAGCCACATCAGCGTCTCGGCCTCCGCCTCCTCCGGGCCGAGCGGCACGGCGATCGGGTACTTCACACCCAGCGCCTTCAACGCCCGTGCGTCCTCGACGAGTTCGTCCCAGGACTTCGGCGGCTCCAGCCCCGCCCGCGCGAACAGGTCCTTGTTGTAGTAGAGCAGCCGGGTGCTCGCGGTGAACGGCAGACCGTACTGCGCCCGGTCCATCTCGCCGGCGTTCGCGAGACTCCGTACGAAGGAGGCCTGGACCGGCACCGACAGCACCTCGTCCGCGCTGTAGAGGAGGTCCCGCGCGGCGTACTCGGAGTAGCTGTCCGTCTGCACGATGTCGGGTGCCTCGCCCCGCTCGACCAGCTCGGCGACCTTCTCGTCCACCTCGTCCGGGGCGTGGACCTCGATGTCCACGTCGATGCCCGGGTGCTCGGAGCCGAAGGCCAGGGCGACCCGGTCCCAGTAGCCCTCGGAGTTCTTGCGGACGCTGTCGCCGTAGTTGGTCGCGATGACCTTCAGGGAGACCGTCCCCGACTCCGCGGCCGTGTCCCCACCGCAGCCGGACAGCCCCGCGGCGAGTCCCAGCGCGGCCGTGGCCGCCACGATCGTCCGGGCCTTGCGGCTCGTCCGGGCCTTGCGAGACACGGTCCACCCACTTCCAGCTGCCGGCCGAACCTGAGACGCGCGAGTACAGGGTGCACGGGAGTGCAGGGGCACGGGCCTCGCTCGCACGCGTATGCGATGAGCTTGATCGTATGGCGCACACCGGTGCGGTACGGGGCCGTGGCGTTGCGTTTTGGTTCCGACGGGGTGAAGACGTGACCGGGAGCGACCCGGGATGCCCCGCCGACGGCAGTAAGTACGGAAACGCCGCCCCTGCCGTTCACTTCACCGGATGCGGCCGGGTATGCGGCCGGGCATGCGGCCCGGTCTACGGGATGACCACGGGGTGAACCCCGGGATTCCCGGGGGAGTACCCGGGATGAAACCGGCCCGGTGCGCGTTCCGGAGGGCCTTTCGGTACAACCCGCGCTTCCGGAGCACTGTCATAACGGGTACTCATCCCAACGCTCGGAAACGGGGTCTCCGGCATGGCCACCTACAGACTGCCCGCGCACAGAGCCATTACCGCCGCCACGGCCGCCACCGCCCTCACCCTCGCCCTGGGCGGCGCCCTCCTCACCGCCCCCCTCGCCCAGGCCGCGCCCGCGCCCACCGCCTCCCTCGTCCACGACCAGGGCGAGCTCTGGTTCAAGGCCGCGCCCGGGCAGGCGAACCGGCTGACGGTGTCGGCGAAGATCGTGGAACGGACGGAGTGGGAGGCGGACTATGTGCTGACCTTCAACGACCGGTACGCCATCACGCTCGCCGCGAAGGAGTGCACGTACCCGAAGCCGGCCGACCGTACCGTCGCCGAGTGCGCGGTCCCCGTCCCGATGGGCTCCGACGACTCCGACATCTACGACGTCAGCCTCGGCGACGGCGACGACACCGTCACGATCGCCGCCGCCAACTCCGCGTACGCAGCGATCTACGGCGGCAGCGGCAACGACATCCTCCTCGGCAACGGCTCCGTCGTGCTGTACGGCGAGAACGGCGACGACCGGACCGACGGCGGAGGCGGGGTCTGGGGCCTCGGTTCCTTCGGCGGGCGGGGCGACGACACGATGACCGGCTGCGCCTACGCCTGCCACGGCGGCGCCGACCACGACACCCTCACCGGCGGCGCCAACGAGGACGGCGACGCCAACGCCCTCTACGGCGACTCCGGCAACGACACCCTGCGCGGCCGGGCCGGCGACGACGTCCTCTACGGCGGCAAGGGCCACGACAAGCTGTACGGCGAGGCGGGCGACGACAAGCTCTACGGCAACAGCGGCAACGACACCCTGTACGGCGGCACGGGCAAGGACACCCTCTCCGGCGGGCCGGGCCGCAACAAGCTCCACCAGAACTGACGCCACCACGGCAGGGGAACAGCGCGACGCCCCCGACAGGCCCCGCAAGGGCGCCTGTGGGGGGGCGTTCGTGTCCTGCGGTCCGGTGGTGGGTGGTGGGCCGCCGGTACGGCCGGGATCAGCCCACCTGGTTGTACATCGCCCCCGCCGCCGGCCACCCCTGCGGCTCCTCCAGCGGCTCCGGCTGGGTACGGCCGCGTACCTGGGCCGCGGTCAGGCCCTGGGCGGCGCCGTTCACGCGGCGGCCCTGGGCGGCGGCCGCGAGGCCGGGCATGCCGGTCTGGGCGACGGGCTGGAGGCCGGGCGCCGGCATGCCGGCGGCCGGTGCGGCGGGCATCGGGGCGGGCATCGGGGCGGGCGTGGACATCGGGACCGGCGCGGGTATCGGAGCCGGAGCCGGTGTGGGTATCGGCATCGGGACCGGAGCCGGAGCGGGAGCGGGCGGCGGCGCCGGGGACGCGAACTGCATGGACGAGGCCGGCGCCGGGGCCGGCATGCTCATGGCCTGCGCGGCGAGGTTGTGCATCCCGGCGCCGCTGGTCTCGCCCATCAGCCGGTCCACGGCCGCCGTACCCGAGCTGTAGCTGGTCCCGGTGCTCAGCTCGGGTACGGCGGCTCCCCTCCTGGACCCGTAGAGAACCGACTCCAGGCCTGACACCAGGCGACGCACGTCCACCTGGGGCCGGACCACGAGTCGCAGGAAGCGACTGGACGAGCCGACCTTGTTGCCGCACTCGCGGACCAGGATCCGGTGTTCGGTGAGCAGCCGGTCACGGACCACGGTGCCCTCGGCGCCCACGGGCAGGCGCACGAAGAGGAAGTTCCCCTGCGACGGGTAGACCGTCAGCCCGGGGAGGGCGGAGAGCTGGCGGGCCATGTCCAGCCGGTCCCGGCGGACCTGGTGCAGACTCTCCATGTACTCGGCGCCGTGGTTCTTCAGCATGAACACCACGTGCTCGGCGAAGGAGTTGAGGTTCCACTTCGGCAGCATCGAGCGGACCTTGCCGGCCAGCGCCGGGTTGGCGACGAGATAGCCGAAGCGGATGCCGTGCAGGCCGAAGTTCTTGCCGAGGCTGCGCAGCACGACCACGTTGGGCCGCATGACCGCGTCCTGGACCGTGGACGGCTCGGACTCGGCGTCGGCGAACTCCAGGAACGACTCGTCGATGACGATCAGGTCCAGGTCGGCCATCGCGTCCATGAACTGCACCAGCGCGTGCCGGTGCAGGAAGCCGCCGTCGGGGTTGTTCGGGTTGCAGATGACGGCGACCCTGGTGCCGCGGGCGCGGATGAACTCGGCGTACTGCGCGAGGTCCAGGGCGAAGCCGCTGGACTCCTGCAGCGGGAACATGTCGACCCGCTTGCCGGTCTCCATCGGCTGGTCGGTCCAGCGGCCGAAGGTGGGGACGGGGACGGCGAGGGACTCACGGACCAGCAAGTGGTCGATCCAGGTGATGAGTTCGGTGGATCCGTTGCCCATCGCCACGCACTGCGGCGGCAGTTGGAGCAGGTTGCACAGCTCCGCCGTGATGGTGTCGGCACTGCTCGGGTAGTACGTGATGATGTCGCGCAGCTTGCTCGCCATGTCGTCGAACATGGCGGGGGTGGGGAAGTAGGGGTTGCAGGGGATACAGAAGTCCACCGGACCCACCCCGTCGCCGCCCTCACGTGTCAGCGCCGCCATCGAGGGGCTGTGCGCCGCAGTGCTGCGGAACAACGAGGTGACGTTGTCGGCCATGGAACCTCCGTAGGGGGCGGACCCGCTGGGGACGACCGGGTCCGACGACTAAGGGCGGCCCGGGCGGGGGAGCACGGGCCGCCCTTACATACGGAGGCTTGGGTGGCGCTGTTCAACCACTGAGAATTTGGTAGGAAACTGTGAGCACGCTGTGAAGACGCGAGGTCAGTCGAAGGTGTGGACCGTCGTCGAGCGGTACGTCTCCCCAGGTCGCAGCACCGTCGACGGGTACGACGGCTTGTTGGGCGAGTCGGGGAAGGCCTGCGTCTCCAGGCACAGCGCGTCCCCCTGCCGGTAGATCCTCCCGGAGGGTCCCACGAGCGTGCCGTCGAGGAAGTTCCCGGAGTAGAACTGCAGCCCCGGCTCGGTCGTGGAGATCGTCAGCGTACGGCCGGACGCCGGGTCGGTGAGCGTGGCGGCCCACTGCGGCTCCGCCGTGGCGCCCTTGTCGAGCACCCAGTTGTGGTCGAAGCCCTTGGCGTACAGCAGTTGCGGGTCGGCGGCGCGGATGTCCTCGGCGATCGTCTTGCCCGAGCGGAAGTCGAAGGGGGTGCCCTCGACCCCGGCCGGCTCACCGGTGGGGATGAGGCCGGAGTCGACGGGGGTGTAGCGGCCGGCGGCGATCGTCAGCCGGTGGTCGCCGACCGAGCCGCTGCCCTCGCCCGCGAGGTTCCAGTACACGTGGCTCGTGAGGTTGACGACGGTGGCCCTGTCGGTGGTGGCCTCGTAGTCGATGCGCCACTCGCCCCGCGAGGTGAGCGTGTACGTCACCTTCACGTCGAGCGTGCCCGGGTAGCCCATGTCCCCGTCGGCGCTCGTGTGGGTCAGGTACAGCCCGACGTCCGAGTCCCGCTCGAACGGCTCGACCTCCCACACCACCTTGTCGAAGCCGCCGGCGCCGCCGTGCAGACTGTTGGCGCCGTCGTTGACGGACAGCTCGTACGTCACGCCGTCCAGCGTGAAGCGGCCCTCGCCGAGGCGGTTGCCGTAACGGCCGATCAGCGCTCCGAAGTACGGGGAGTCGGCGACGTACTCCTCGATGGTGTCGAAGCCGAGGGAGACGTTGGCGTACCGGCCCTCGGTGTCCGGGACCTCCAGTGACTGCACGATCCCGCCGTACGACAGGACCTTCAGCCTCGTCCCGCCGTTCTCCAGCGACCAGCGGTGGATCTCGGTCCCGTCGGCGAGCTTGCCGAAGAGTTCCTTCACGGGTGACGCCCCACTTTCATGAAAAAAAGGGGGCCCCGCCCTTCGGCGGGACCCCCTTCCGGTGTGTCAGGAGCCGCTCTTGCGCTTGTTCCACACGTCGAATCCGACGGCGGCCAGCAGGGCCAGGCCCTTGATGACCTGCTGCCAGTCGGTGCCGATGCTGAGGAGGTTCATGCCGTTGTTCAGCACACCGAGGACGAGACCACCGATGATCGCGCCGAGGACGGTGCCGACACCGCCGCTCATGGACGCGCCGCCGATGAACGCCGAGGCGATCGCCTCCAGCTCGTAGCTCAGACCCGCCTTCGGCGAGGCCGCGTTGAGCCGGGCGGCGATCGCCAGACCCGCCAGGGCCGCGAGCACGCCCATGTTGACGAAGACCAGGAAGGTGACCTTCTTGTCCTTCACACCGGAGAGCTTCGCGGCCGGCAGGTTGCCGCCGATCGCGTAGATGTGCCGGCCGAAGACGGAGTTGCGCATCACATAGCCGTAGCCGACCACCAGCGCGCCCAGGACCAGCAGGATGATCGGCGCGCCCCGGAAGCTGGCGAGCAGCATCGTGACCGTGAGGAGCGCGGCCGAGATGGCGACCAGCTTGAGCACGAAGATGTTGCGCGGCGCCACCTCGAGGGCGAACTCCTGCTGGCGCTTGCGGTCACGCATTTCCTGGATGACCACGAAGGCGATCAGCGTGAAGCCCAGCAGCAGTGTGATGTTGTGGTAGTTCGTGGTGGGGCCGACCTCGGGCAGGAAGCCGTTGCCCATCTTCTCCAGCCCCTTGGGGAAGGGGCCGAGGGTCTGACCCTCCAGGAGGATCTCGGTCACACCGCGGAAGACGAGCATTCCGGCGAGGGTGACGATGAACGACGGTATGCCGAGATACGCGATGAAGAACCCTTGTGCCGCGCCCGCGACCGCGCCCGCCACCAGACAGAGGACCACGGCGAGCGGCCAGGGCACGTCGTGTTGCACCGTCAGCACGGCCGCGAACGCGCCCACGAAGGCCGTGAGCGAACCGACCGACAGGTCGATGTGGCCCGCGACGATCACCAGCATCATGCCGATCGCGAGGATCAGGATGTAGCTGTTCTGGAGAACCAGGTTGGAGACGTTGCGCGGCAGCAGCAGGTCGCCGCCGGTCAGGATCGCGAAGAAGGCGACGATCAGGCCGAGGGCGATCAGCATGCCGTACTGACGCATGTTGCGGCGCATGCCGTCCAGCATCAGCTGCAACAGGCCGCCGCCCGTGGCCGATCCGGTGCCGCCCGGCGGCGCC
Organism: Streptomyces sp. NPDC002787; assembly: GCF_053592095.1. Lineage (NCBI taxonomy): Bacteria > Bacillati > Actinomycetota > Actinomycetes > Kitasatosporales > Streptomycetaceae > Streptomyces > Streptomyces sp. NPDC002787. The sequence goes on from NZ_JBSFVC010000058.1 coordinate 8,686, forward strand.
GGGGCCGGGCTCTTGGCGGTCACATCCGTGCTCATCGGGTTACCTCTTTGTCCTTCGTCATCTGGCGCATCAGCGATTCCTGCGTGGCCTCGGCACGCGAGAACTCGCCTGTCAGCCGTCCCGCCGCCATGGTGTAGATGCGGTCGCACATCCCGAGGAGCTCCGGCAGCTCCGAGGAGATGAAGACGACCGCCTTGCCCTCAGCGGCAAGCTTGTCGATGACCGTGTAGATCTCGTACTTGGCGCCGACGTCGATACCGCGCGTCGGCTCGTCCAGGATCAGCACGTCCGGACCGGCGAAGATCCACTTGCTGAGGACGACCTTCTGCTGGTTGCCGCCGGACAACTTGCCCACCGGCTCGAACACCGTCGGTGCCTTGATGTTCATGGTCTTGCGGTAGCGCTCGGCGACCTGGCGTTCCTCGTGCTCGTCGACGACGCCCCGCTTGGCGACCTTGTTCAGGGCGGTCAGCGAGATGTTCCGGTTGATCGTGTCGATCAGGTTCAGGCCGTAGTGCTTGCGGTCCTCGGTGACGTAGGCGATGCCGTGCTTGACCGCCTCGGCCACCGACTTCGTGCGGATCTCGGTGCCGTCCTTGAGGACCGTGCCGCCCGCGTAGCGGCCGTAGGTCCGGCCGAAGACGCTCATCGCGAGCTCCGTGCGGCCGGCGCCCATCAGGCCCGCGATCCCGACGATCTCCCCGCGCCGCACGTTGATCGACACGTTGTCGACGACCTTGCGCTGCTGGTCGATGGGGTGGAGCACGGTCCAGTCGCGGATCTCCAGGGCCGGTGCCGTGCCCACCTCCGTCTCGTGCGGGGTGCGCTCGGGGAAGCGGTTGTCGAGGTCGCGGCCCACCATGCCGCTGATGATCCGGTCCTCGGTGGTCTCCGCGGCCTTCACATCGAGGGTCTCGATCGACTTCCCGTCGCGGATGATCGTCACCGAGTCGGCGACCTTGCGGATCTCGTTGAGCTTGTGGGAAATGATGATCGAGGTGATGCCCTGCTTCTTCAACTCCAGGATCAGATCGAGGAGTTTGCCGCTGTCCTCGTCGTTCAGGGCGGCGGTCGGCTCGTCCAGGATGAGCAGCTTCACCCTCTTGGACAGCGCCTTGGCGATCTCCACCAGCTGCTGCTTGCCCACACCGATGTCGGTGACCCGGGTCTCCGGGTGGTCGTCGAGACCGACCCGGCGCAGCAGTTGGCTCGCGTGCCGCAGGGTCTCCCGCCAGTCGATGAACCCGCCCTTGGCGTGCTCGTTGCCGAGGAAGATGTTCTCCGCCAGGGAGAGGTACGGCGACAGCGCCAGCTCCTGGTGGATGATGACGATGCCGCGCTGCTCGCTCGCGCGGATGTCCTTGAAGTTGCAGACCTCTCCCTCGAAGAGGATCTCGCCCTCGTAGCTGCCGTGCGGATGGACGCCGGAGAGCACCTTCATCAAGGTGGACTTTCCGGCGCCGTTCTCACCGCAGATGGCGTGGACCTCGCCTTGGCGGACGGTCAGGGTGACGTCCGACAGCGCCTTGACGCCGGGAAAGGTCTTGACGATCGAGCGCATTTCCAGGACGGGTCCCGCCATGGTCGTGCCTTCCAATCAGTTGGTGCCGGCGGTTACTTGAGGTCGCCGGCCTTGATGTAGCCGGAGTCGACGACGACCTTCTGGTAGTTGCTCTTGTCGACGGCGACCGGCTCGAGGAGGTACGCCGGGACGACCTTGGAACCGTTGTCGTAGGTCTCGGTGTCGTTGGTCTCGGGCTTCTTGTCGTTCAGCAGCGCGTCGACCATGTTCGAGGCCACCTTGGCGAGTTCGCGGGTGTCCTTGTAGACGGTCATCGACTGCTCGTCCGCGATGATCGACTTCACGGAGCCGACCTCGGCGTCCTGGCCGGTGACGATCGGCAGCGGCTTGTCCTTGGAGCCGTAGCCGTCGGACTTCAGCGCCGAGAGGATGCCGATGGAGATGCCGTCGTACGGCGAGAGGACGGCGTCGACCTTGCCGCTCTTGTAGTCCTTGGTGAGGATGTCGTCCATGCGGCGCTGGGCGGTGGCGCCGTCCCAGCGCAGCGTGGTGACCTTGGTGATCTCGGTCTCGCCGGACTTCACGACCAGCTGCTTCTTGTCGATGTACGGCTTGAGGACGTTCATCGCGCCGTTGAAGAAGTAGCGGGTGTTGTTGTCGTCGTTGGAGCCGGCGAACAGCTCGATGTTGAACGGGCCCTTCTTGGAGCCGTCCTTGAGGCCGAGCTTCTCGACGATGTAGTTGCCCTGGAGCTCGCCGACCTTCTCGTTGTCGAAGGAGGCGTAGTAGTCGACGTTCTCGGTGCCGAGGATCAGGCGGTCGTAGGAGATGACCGGGATGTTGGCGTCCTTGGCCTGCTGGAGCACGTTGTTCATCGACTTGTTGTCGATCGCCGCGACGATCAGGGCCTTCACGCCCTGCGTGATCATGTTCTCGATCTGGGAGACCTGCTTGGCGGGGTCGTCCTCGCCGAAGACCAGCTGGGTCTTGTAGCCCTTGGACTTCAGGTTCGCGACCACGTTGTCGCCGTCGGCGATCCAGCGCTCGGAGGACTTGGTCGGCATCGAGATGCCGATGGTGGCGCCTTCGGTGCTGCCGGCCTCCTCCTTGCTGCCGCCCTCGCCGCTCTGGCCGCAGGCGGTCAGGGTGAGGGCGAGGGAGGCGGCGGAGGCTATCGCGGCGAGGGCGGCTCGGCGAGTGCGCATGATCATCATCCTTGATGTCTTGAAGGCTGAAACGTTCTGGCGGAGGACGGCACTTCATCAGCCGAAGGACGCCAGAGGAGATGTGGGGGATTGTGTGTGACTGCGTCTTCTTTTGTGAAGGCAGTTGTCCGGTTCGTTATGAGGGCGTTTCGCTGGGGGTACCGAAGCGCTTCAAATCGCCCGGCAGACGGGTGCCGAGCGGGGCCATGTCGCCGTCCGCCCCGTGCCGCGCGAGCAGGTCCAGAGCCAGCCGGCCGCGCCGGACGCGCTCCTTGGCCGTGGACAGGGTCAGGTCCCGCATGTGGTGCCCGTAGGGGTAGATCCCCGGGGCCTTCGACAGGCCGAACTTCAGGTACAGCGGCGCGCCGCGCCGGATCAGCTCGGCGACCTCGTACATGCGCACATAGCCGCCGAGGTCGTCGGGCGCCTCGATGTACATGTCCATGGGGGCGCCGGAGACCCGGCGGATCTCGGTGAGGTGGTCGAGGGTCAGATCGCTGGGCACGTTGATCGAGTCGCCGCCGAGGTTCTCGTACACGGCGTACGCGGTCGGGTTGACCGGACCGATCAGCGCCGACACCTTGAAGGTCGTGTCGGCCGGCAGGATGCCCGCGACCCGCGCCCGGTGCAGCGTCCACAGGACACCCTCGTCGGCGACGAGCAGGCACTTCACACCCAGCTCGGTCGCGCGGACGGCGTCCTCCACGCACCCGGCGACCGCGTCATGGCCCCGGGCGCGCAGGCCGGCGCCCTTGGAGTCGGTCCGGGTGGAGGCGCCGATGTCCCAGGTGCCGCGGGGGCCGGTGAACAGGCAGAGCTCGATGTCGCGCTCGGCCGTGGCCTCCACCATCTCGGTGATCTCGGCGTCGGTGAGCATCCAGATGCCGCTGCCCTGGCTGATCCGGTGGATCGGCACATCGAGCCGCGAGGACTCCTTGAGGACCACGGCGAGCGCCTCGGGCCCCTCGACGGAGGGCACCTCGGTGCGCCAGCGGCCACCGCCGGGGAAGGTGTGCGGGGAGGCGTCGGAAGGGTCGAGGGCGGGTGCGCTCAGCCCGAGCGCGGCGAGGGCCTGCTCGCCGGGTCGGCGCGGCGCCGGTGCGGTGGTGTCGGTCACAAGCTGTCCTTCAGGTTCGATATTTCGGACGAAGTTCGCGGCTCTTGGTGCACAAAGCTCTTGGGTGTACGCCGGTACGCAGTCGTCAGGTACCCCGTACCGGCGTACGGCTCAGGGGTGTGTCATGGCCGCAGCAGGACCTTTCCGACCGTCGGGTCGCCGGACCCCACCAGCTCGATGGCCTGCGGGAACTCCTCCAGCGGCAGCTCGTGCGTGACGAGAGGCAGCGGATCGAGGAGCCCGGCCCCGAAGACCCGCACCGTGTGCGCCCAGGCGTCCGGCGCCGCGCCGAACACGGTCTGCACCTCCAGCTGCCGTACGACGAGATCCGTCGGGTCGAGCCCGTCCGCGCCCGGCGCAGGGATGCCCGTCAGGATCAGCCGCCCACCGCGCCGCAGCAGGGCGGCGGCGGTGCGCGCCGCGTCCGCGGACCCGGCCGTCTCGATGACGACGTCGAAGTCGTCGGGGAGCTCCTGGTCCTTGGTCCGGAAGTCCGTGGCGCCGAAACGCTTCGACAGCTCCGCCCGGTCGGGGCGGGTGCCCACGACGAGCAGCTCGGCCGGGGATGCCGCCTTCAGGAACTGAACGGCGAACATGCCGAGGGTTCCGGTGCCCACGACGGCGACCCGCTCACCCGGGACGGCCCTCGCCTTGAGCGCGGCGGCCGCGATGCACGCGGCCGGCTCCAGCAGCGCCGCCGCCGTCAGATCCGCGTCGTCCGGAAGAACGTGCAGCAGACGGGCGGGAAGGGTGAGTGTGGTGGCCATCGCGCCCGGCTGGGTGAAGCCGGTCTCCTCGTACCCCGCCGTGCACAGGGTGGTCTCGCCCGCGTGGCAGCGGTCGCACACCTGGCAGTTCCTGAAACCCTCGCCAACGACCTTGCGGCCGACAAGAGTTGAAGGCACCCCGTCGCCGACCGCCGTCACCGTTCCGGACCACTCGTGGCCCGGGGTGAGGGGGTAGCGGACGTATCCCTCGGGCCGGTTGCCCTGGAAGACCTCGCGGTCGCTGCCGCAGATCCCGGACGCGTGCACGCGGACCAGGGCCTCGCCGGCCTCCGGCTGCCGGGGCTCGTGCGGGACCAGCCGGTGCTCGCCGGGCGCCTCGATGACGACGGCGGCGGCGGCCGGGTCGGGCGTGGCGGTCACTGGGTCCCCTTGGGCTTGCGCTGCTCCCAGCCCTCGGCCCACAGGTCGAAGCGGGCCTGCTGCTGCGGGAACTCCGCCGCCGCGTCCACGTCCAGCTCGACACCGAGACCGGGCTCGTGGGAGAGGTGGAAGCAGCCGTCCTCGGGGTTCACGTAGGGGGCGCCCTTGATGACCTTCTTGATGTCCGCGTCCGCGAAGTCGTTGAAGTGTTCGAGGATCTTGAAGTTGGGGGCCGTGAAGCCGACCTGGAGGGAGGCGGCGGTGAGCACCGGGCCACCCACGTTGTGCGGCGCGACCAGCATGTAGTGGGTCTCGGCGGTGGCGGCCAGCTTGCGGGTCTCCCAGATGCCGCCGATGTGGCCGACGTCGGGCTGGATGATGTCGACGGCCTGGCTCTCGAAGAGCTCCCGGAACTCGATCCGGTCGTGGATGCGCTCACCCGTGGCGACCGGCATGTCGACCTTGGCGGCGACCTTCTCCAGCGCCTTCAGGTTCTCCGGCGGCACCGGCTCCTCCAGCCACGCGGGCTTGAAGGGCGCCAGGTCCTTGGCGAGGCGGACGGCTGTCGCGGGGGAGAACCGGCCGTGCATCTCCAGCATCAGCTCGGCGTCCGGCCCGATGGCGTCGCGCACGGCCTCGATCAGCGAGACGGCGTACAGGCTCTGCTCGTTGTCCAGCTCGAAGTGGCCGGTACCGAACGGGTCGATCTTGAGCGCCTTGTACCCGCGCTCCATGACCCCGCGCGCCGCCTTGTGGTACGCCTCGGGCGTGCGCTCCGTGGTGTACCAGCCGTTGGCGTACGCCTTGACCTTGTCGGTGACCTTGCCGCCGAGCAGCTGCCACACGGGGACGCCGAGGGCCTTGCCCTTGATGTCCCAGCAGGCCATCTCGATCACGGCGATGCCGGACATCACGATCTCGCCGGCCCGGCCGTAGTCGCCGTACTTCATCCGCTTGACGAGATCCTCGACGGCGAACGGGTCCGACCCGAGAATGTGGTTGGTCTTCGCCTCGTGCAGATAGCCCAGCAGCGCGTCGGTGTGGCCCAGCATGCGGGTCTCGCCGACTCCGGTGAGCCCCTCGTCGGTGTGCACCTGCACGTAGGTCAGGTTCCGCCACGGCGTTCCTACCACGTGTGTGCTGATTCCCGTGATGCGCACGGCACTCCCTGTCCTTTTCGAGGTTGTTCGATATTTCGTCAGGTGTTCGAAATGCTGGTCGCGACAGTAAGGACGACCGGTCGGGGTGTCAATGGGGCGACGCGATAACGGTTTTGGGTCGATGGGCGGAATGGTGACAAGCGGGCGGAAAATGCCCCTGCTCAAGGCCTGGAGAGTGGCATCCATTGTGCGCGTGGTGACCCGGATGTTGGGCCTGTCCACAGCGGATGCCGGGTGGCGACGGCGCGGCGGGCGGTCTTCGTGGGGCGCGTGTCGACCGACCGTTTCCGGCCATGGTGGCATGGGTCGGGCGGTGGTCGGTTTGAACGCTCCGAACTGCCGAAAGGCTGCCCTGGCAGGCCGATCGGCCCTTGTGCTGCCCCGGTCCGGGGCGGCGGGGCGGCCCGCGTCAACGTGTTCGGGCCAAGGGGCTGTTCCCGGCCGGGGCGCGCCCCGGAGGAGGCCGTCTTCACGACACTCGGCTACCGGCGCGTTATTCAACCGTGACGACCGACCTTGCGCAGCCCTCTTGACCGCCCTGAATTGTTAGCGCTCACAATGTCCCCGCACTCACCACTCGTCGCCCGACGGCATCAAGGAGGTACGAGCGTCGTGCCAGCACCGCGTCAACTCGGCTTCCCGCCCGGTGCCCCGGGGCGTACCGGAACCCCGACGTGAAGCCGGCCGAGCGGACGTGTCCGCCCGCGGCGCAGGTCTTACCCGCAGCACAGGTCTTATCGGCAGACGATCACCAGGGAGGTGCGGCCGTGACCCACTCGCAGTTGCGACCGCCCACCATGGCCGACGTGGCACGCCAGGCCGGTGTGTCCCACCAGACCGTCTCCCGCGTACTGGGCGATCACCCCAATGTGCGGGACGCGACCCGGGCCAAGGTGATGCGGGCGGTCGAGGAGATGGGCTATCGCCGCAACTTCTCGGCACGGGCCCTCGCCACCCGGCGCACCCGGACCCTGGGTGTGGTCGCCTCCAACACCACGCTCTACGGTCCGGCCAGCACCCTCTTCGCGCTGGAGGAGGCCGCCCGGGCCCAGGGGTACCTCGTTTCGACGGTCAGCGTGCGTGAGCTGACGGTCGAGGCCCTCTCCGAGGCGCTGGACCGCCTCAGCGAGGGCGGGGTGGAAGGGGTGATCGCCCTCGCCCCGCAGCGCTCGGCCGTCCAGGCCCTCGCCGAACTGCGCCACCCCTTCCCGGTGGTGGCCGTGGGCACCGGCTCCGGCGCGGAGATCCCCAGCGTCAACGTCGACCAGTGCCTGGGCGCGCGGCTGGCCACCGGCCATCTGCTCGCCGCCGGCCACCGCAGGGTCTGGCATCTCGCCGGACCCCGGGACTGGCAGGAGGCGCTGGACCGCACCGTAGGCTGGCGGGAGACTCTCGAAGAGGCAGGCGTCGAACCGCCGCTGCCCCTGCGAGGGGACTGGAGTCCGCTCTCGGGCTACCGGGCGGGCCAGGAACTGGCGGGCTGGGTGGGCCGCGGCCTGACCGCCGTCTTCGTCGCCAACGACCAGATGGCACTGGGGGTGTTGCGAGCCCTGCGCGAGGCGGGCGTACGGACTCCCCAGGACGTGGCGGTGGTCGGCTTCGACGACATCCCGGAGTCGGAGTTCTTCGCCCCGCCGCTCACCACCGTCCGGCAGGACTTCGCGACGGTGGGCCAGCGGAGCATCGCCCTGCTGCTGGACCTCATCGAGGGCCGGAGTCCCTCCGTCTCCCGAGTCGCCATCGAACCCCAACTCGTCGTCCGCGCCAGCACCTTCCCGTACGTCCCCCCACCGGGGGCCGCCCCGGGCTGACGCGGTACCGGCTCAACGGGCCGGTCGCCTTTCCCCCGTAATTCCGTAGTCCCCTCATATGGCCGACATCTCGAACAATGATCGACAGGCTGGACGCACCGCGACCGGGCCCGTCGAGTGCCGGCGGTCCATTCCGGACCGGCCGCTCTTCAAAGGAGAAGAAACATGCTCAACAGACGGAACTTCCTGACCGCGGCGGTCGGCGTGGCGGCGGCGGGCACCCTGGCGGCCTGCGCCAAGGAGGACGGCGGCTCCACCGGCACCTCCTCCGGCGGCAGCAAGACCATCACCCTCGGCTTCTCCCAGGTCGGTTCCGAGAGCGGCTGGCGCAGCGCCAACACCGACTCGGTGAAGTCGGCCGCCAAGGAGGCGGGCTACAAGCTCCAGTTCTCCGACGCGCAGCAGAAGCAGGAGAACCAGATCTCCGCGATCCGCAGCTACATCCAGCAGAAGGTGGACGTCATCGCCTTCTCGCCGGTGGTCGTCACCGGCTGGGACGCCATCCTCAAGGAGGCCCAGGCGGCGAAGATCCCCGTCGTCCTGACCGACCGGTCCGTCGAGAGCGACGAGTCCCTGTTCGTCACCCTGGTCGGCTCCGACTTCACCGACGAGGGCCGGCGCGCCGCCAAGATCCTGGAGAAGGTCCTGGAGAAGGCCGGCCACAAGGGCAAGGTGAAGATCGCCCAGCTGGAGGGCACCACCGGTGCCGCCCCCGCGATCGAGCGCGCCAAGGGCTTCAAGGAGGTCATGGACGCGGAGCACAAGGACGACTGGGAGATCGTCGTCAGCCAGACCGGTGACTTCACCCGCGCCGGCGGCAAGCAGGTCATGGCGGCCTTCCTGCAGTCCAACCCGGACATCAACGTCCTCTACGCGCACAACGACGACATGGGCCTCGGCGCCATCCAGGCCATCGAGGCGGCCGGCAAGAAGCCCGGCAAGGACATCCTGATCGTCACGGTCGACGGCGTGAAGGACGGCTTCATCGCGATGTCCGAAGGCAAGATCAACGCGATCGTCGAGTGCAACCCGCTGCTCGGCCCCCAGCTGATGGAGGTCGTGCAGAAGGTCCACGACGGCGAGAAGGTCGAGCGCTGGATCAAGACCGAGGAGAGCGACTTCATGCAGGACCAGGCCAAGGACGCGCTCCCCACCCGCAAGTACTGACCCTCCCGCACCCACCGGCGGGGAGCCTCCACAGGACCGGGAACGACCCGGTCCGGGAGGCTCCCCGCGGGCCTGAACCCATTTCAAGAGGAGCGCTGCCATGGCAGAGCCGCGGCCCGTCCTGGAGATGACGGGCATAGTCAAGGAGTTTCCGGGGGTACGGGCTCTGTCGGGCGTCGACTTCCGGCTCTTCCCCGGCGAGATCCACGCCCTGATGGGCGAGAACGGCGCCGGGAAGTCCACCCTCATCAAGGTGCTGACGGGGGTCTACTCCCTGGACGGCGGCACCATCACCCTCGACGGGAAGTCCGTGCTGTTCGGCAGCCCGCTGCAGGCGCAGCAGGCGGGCATCAGCACGGTCTACCAGGAGGTCAACCTCTGCCCCAACCTCTCGGTGGCGGAGAACATCTTCATCGGACGTGAACCCACGCGCGGGGGCCGCATCCAGTGGAAGCGGATGCGCAAGGAGGCCGCGGAGCTCGTCGACCGGCTCGGCCTCGACATCGACGTCACCGCACCCCTGTCCGCGTACCCGCTGGCCGTGCAGCAACTGGTCGCGATCGTACGGTCGGTGGGCACCGGCGACAGCGACGGCGAGGGCTCCGGCACCAAGGTGCTGGTCCTGGACGAGCCCACCTCCAGCCTCGACCGCGACGAGGTCCTCGAACTGTTCCGCCTGATGCGCCGGCTCCGGGACGAGGGTGTCGCGATCCTCTTCGTCTCGCACTTCCTCGACCAGATCTACGAGATCTGCGACCGGATGACCGTGCTGCGCAACGGCACCCTGGTCGGCGAGCACATGGTGGCCGACCTCGACCAGGTCGGGCTGATCGAGCTGATGATCGGCAAGGCCCTGGACCAGCTGGAGGAGCTCCACGAGCACCAGCTGCGCTCCGACGTCGGCGAGACGCTCGTCGAGGCCGAGGGCCTGGGCCGCACCGGCGGTATCGCCCCCTTCGACCTGGAGATCAAGAAGGGCGAGGTCGTCGGTCTCGCCGGCCTGCTCGGCTCGGGCCGCACCGAACTCGCCCGGCTACTCTTCGGCGCCGACCAGCCCGACAGCGGCAAGGTCACCATCGGCGGCAAGCAGGTCTCGATGAGCGCCCCGAACGACGCCATCGGCGCCGGTGTCGCGTTCTGCTCGGAGAACCGCAAGACCGAGGGCCTGGTCCCCGAACTGACGGTCCGCGAGAACATCATCCTGGCCCTGCAGGCGGCCCGCGGCTGGACCCGGCCCATCCCGGCCACCCAGCGCGACGAACTGGTCGCCAAGTACATCAAGGCGCTGGACATCCGCCCCGCCAACCCCGAGGCCCGGGTCGGCCGGCTCAGCGGCGGCAACCAGCAGAAGGTGCTGCTCGCCCGCTGGCTGATCACCCAGCCGAAGCTGCTGATCCTGGACGAGCCCACGCGCGGCATCGACATCGGCGCGAAGGCGGAGATCCAGAAACTGGTGGTCTCCCTCTCCGAGGACGGCATGTCCGTGCTCTACATCGCGGCCGAGCTGGAGGAGGTCCTCCGCCTCAGCCACACCATCGGCGTCCTGCGCGACCGCAAGCTGGTGGCACGGCTCACCAACGGGCCGGAGATCACCACCAGCAAGATCCTGGAGACCATCGCGAGCGGAGAACACCAGTGAGCACCCCATCCGTGGCCACGACTTCCCGGTGGCGAGCGCTGACGCACCACCACCTCTTCTGGCCGGTCGCGGTCCTGATCGCCCTGCTGCTCGTCAACGTCCCCTTCACCCCCGACTTCTTCGCGATCAAGATGACGGACGGCCACCTCTACGGCAGCCTCGTCTCGATCGTGCTGTTCGGCTCGCCCCTGATCCTGGTGGCGGTCGGCATGACCCTGGTCATCGCCACCGGCGGCATCGACCTCTCCGTCGGCGCGGTCGTCGCCATCACCGGCGCCCTGACCTGTTCGTACATCAGCGACCAGGCCGACCAGAACGCCCTGGCCGGGGTCTTCCTCGCCATGGGCATAGGCCTGGTGGCGGCCGTGGTCTGCGGCCTCTGGAACGGCTTCCTGGTCGCCCGGATGGGCATCCAGCCGATCATCGCGACCCTGATCATCATGGTCGCCGGACGCGGTGTCGCCCAGCTGATCACCGACGGCCAGATCATCACCATCAACAGCGAGCCGTACAAGCTGATCGGCGGCGGCTACTGGCTGACGCTGCCCTTCTCCATCTTCGTGGTGGCCGCGGTCGTCGCCGTCACCGTGGCGCTGACCCGCAAGACCGCGCTTGGTCTGCTCGTCGAGTCGGTCGGCGGCAACGCCGAGGCCAGCCGCCTGGTGGGCATTCGGTCCCGGCGCATCAAGATCATGGTCTATATGTTCTGCGCCCTGTGCGCGGGCATCGCCGGCCTGATGATCAGCTCCAACACCTCGGCCGCGGACGGCAACAACGCCGGCCTGTGGATCGAGCTGGACGCGATCCTCGCGGTGGTCATCGGCGGCACCTCGCTGCTCGGCGGCCGGTTCTCGATCGGCGGCACGGTGATCGGCGCCCTGGTCATCCAGACCCTGACCACCACGATCTACACCATCGGCGTGCCCACCCAGACCAACCTGGTCTTCAAGGCCGTCGTCGTCATCGTCGTCTGCCTGCTGCAGTCCCCGAAGTTCCGGGCCAAGGTCTTCGGCGCCAAGGGACGCGCCCGGACCGCCGCCCCGGCGGAGCCCGCCGCCCCGGCCGACGCCGCCCCGAAGATGGAGGTGTCGCGATGAGCGCGACCACCAAGACCCGTACGGCACCGGAAGGTCCTACGACGTCAGAGGCGTCCGCGATCACCCGCCTGCTCGGTGACCGGCGGCTGCCGGTCCTGGTCACGGCCGGTCTGTTCCTCGCGATGTACATCACCGGTCTCAGCCGGTACCAGAACTACGGGTTCGCCGAACCGCAGGTGTTCCTCAACCTGTTCATCGACAACGGCTACCTGCTGGTCGCCGCCGTCGGCGCCACCTTCGTCATCATGTCCGGCGGCATCGACCTGTCCGTGGGCTCGGTGATCGGCTTCACCACGATGTTCACGGCCTGGCTGGTGGAGCGTCAGGGCCTGCCCCTGGTCGTGGTCGTCCCGCTCGCCCTCGGGGTGGGCGCGTTCGGCGGCTTCCTCATGGGCTATGTGATCCACAACTTCGAGATCCAGCCGTTCATCGTGACCCTCGCCGGGCTCTTCCTCTTCCGGGGCCTGTGCCTGGTCATCAGCAAGGAGTCCATCTCCATCAGCGACTCCACGGTGAGCAGCCTGGCCCAGACCCGGGTGCCGCTGGGGCTGGGGGAGCTGTCGATCGGCGCCGTCGTGGCCCTGGTCGTCCTCGCCGCCGCCTTCTACGTACTCCACTACACGCGCTTCGGACGCCGGGTGTACGCCATCGGCGGCAACGAGCAGTCGGCGCTGCTGATGGGGCTTCCGCTGGGCGGCACGAAGATCGCCGTGTACACGGTGAGCGGCTTCTGCTCGGCGCTGGCCGGCCTGCTGTTCATGCTGTACATCCAGTCCGGCGACCCGCTGCACGCCGTCGGCATGGAACTCGACGCCATCGCCGCGGTGGTCATCGGCGGCACGCTCCTGACGGGCGGCTCCGGCTACGTCATCGGCACCCTGTTCGGCGTCCTCGTGCTGGGCCTGATCAAGAGCATCATCCAGTTCGAGGGCACGCTCAGCTCCTGGTGGACGAAGATCGCCACCGGTGTGCTGCTCTGCGCGTTCATCCTGATCCAGCGGGCCATGACGGCCCGGAAGCAGACCTGAGCCGAGGAGCTCCCGGCACATCGGCTCTCGCGGTCCGTCGCACCCCTCGTGCGACGGACCGCGCGGCGTTCGCCGACATCGCGGCGAATGGTCGGGCTTGACCTCAACTCAGCAAACCGGAAAGCACAGTTCCGCACACAACCTTCACAGGAGCCTCTAGGCGCGTTCCCTGTGCGGAATCTAGTCTTCCCGCGTCATGGACTACTGCCACCCGTGCCGACGGCACCTCAACGGCGCCCTCGCCTGCCCGGGCTGCGGCACCTCCGTCGAAGAGCTACGCGCGTACGCGGACGACGCCGACGCGCAACCGGAGGAGGTCGAGGAGACCTCCACCGCGCCCGAGGGCGAGCCGGGCCCCCGTGCTTCGCGCCGCCGGGCCGGCCGCGAGCGCGTGGCGGGGACGCGCTCCAGCCGCCGCGACCGCAAGGCGGCAGCCCACCGGCGCCGGCGCAAGCGCGTCCTGTTGATCGGCTCCGGGCTGCTGCTGGCCGTCGGCGCGCTGAGCCTGGCGGAGCTGGGCATAGAGGCACCCGGCTCCGGTCCGACGACGACCGCCGCCGACGACGAGTCGGCAGGCGGCGCCTCGGCCTCCCCGGACGGAGGGGCGGACGAGCGGGACGGTACGACCGGGGGCTCCGGCGAGGACCCCTCCCCGTCCGCCTCGCCCTCCAAGTCGGCCTCCCCGTCCGCCTCCGCGTCGGAGAAGGACGACAAGGACAAGAACAAGGACGAGGACGAGGAGGAGAAGGTGCGCGAGGGCCAGTCCGCCACCGCGGGCTCCCGCCCCGGGGTGTCCACCTCGGCCCCGGCCGCCACCTCCGCCCCCGACCCGACGACCGCCCCCACCTCCGACCCGGCCCCGGACGACCCGACCCCCGAGCCCTCACCCTCGGAGACGTGCGAGAAGTTCCTGTGGTGGTGCACGTAAGGGCGAGCGCGGTGGGGCGCCTGCGGGCGAGCGGCTGACGGGCGACGGCCCCTGACATCCCGTCAGGGGCCGTCTGTCACGTCCGGTGTCACCGGTGGGCGTGGCCCTCCGCGATCTGCTGCCTCTCCCACTGCACCTTCCGCACCACCTCGGGCTTCACGTGGCGTTCCTCCAGGGTGTGGGCGAGCCCGTCCAGCAGCTGGGTCGCCGAGTCGCGCCGGCCCAGCTCGTCCAGGCCGACCGCGCAACGCGTCACGTCGTTCGTCAGACGGATGTGACCGAAGGTGTTCGCCGCGGCGCCGAGGTCACCGTAGGCGCGCTCGGCCAGTTGCCCGCCGGCCTCGGCGTCGGTTCCGGTGGCCTCGACGCTCACCGCGCCGTCCCGGGTCGTGAGGACCTTGCCGGGGACGGCGGTCGCGGTGGCCAGACACGCGGCGGAGTGCCTGGCGACCGCCGTGTCCGGGATGCGTTCGGTGACCTCGCGCAGCACGTCGTTGGCGTCGTCCAGGACGCGGCTGCCGCCCAGCGCGAGGACGCGTCCCACGGTGTCGGTGAACACGTCGTCGGCGAGGCGCTCCTGGTCACGGCTGGCCGGGCGTTCCACCCGCACGGTGATCGGGTCCGCCAGGATCTGGCCGCCGGAGGCGTCGGCGGAGGCCGAGGCTCCGTCGCGGGCGGACCGCAGCGCCGCGTACACCCGGTAGGCGCCGGGTTCGGAGATCTGCCAGCCGCCGAGGCCCGAGGAGAGGACGACCTGCTCGTACAGCGATTCGTTCGGCTGCAGCAGGACGGGTTCGGGGCGCAGGCAGTAGCGCAGGTACGGCTGGACCACGCGGGCCTCCGTCGTGCCCTCGCGCTGGACGAGGATGCTGAGTTCGTCGCTGCGCAGTGTCGCGCGGTTCACCATCGCGGGGACGCTGGAGGTGTTGGTGAGCTTCAGCTCCCCGATCACCGGTTCCAGCATGGCGAAACGGTAGGCCTGCTGCCGGTCGGTGTCGCGGTTGAAGCGCAGCGTGAGCTTCAACGGCCCCGTGTCGGCGCTGCGTCGTGCCTGCTCGAAGCCGTGGTGGTCGAACCAGGGGATGTTGCCCTGTTGCACGAACCGCGCGGGGGCGTGCCGCAGGAAGCGGAGTTCGTCCTCCGAGAAGAAGTACCGGAAGCCCGAGAAGAACGCCTGCTCTCCGCCGTCGAAGCGGTGCGGGTAGTTCATGAAGCTGAAGGCGTGGGGCTCGTTCCGCAGCGGAATCCAGGGCGTGCCCAGCGACTTCTGCCACGAGTGCGCGAGGTTGAAGCAGTGACCGATCTCGTGCACCGCCGTCCAGTAGCGCATCCGACGCACATACGCCTCGGGGTCGGGGTCGTTCGGCGGGCGTTCGGAGATGAACGACTTCGAGAACACCGCGCAGCCCTGCCGCTGGGCGGTGCCGATGTCGTCGAACATGATGCCGCCCAGACGGGGACCTTCGTCGTGCTGACCGGCGAACAGCGTCCACACCTGCCACTGGGCGACGCCCTGCCCCGAAGGGCCGGGCTTCCAGGCGGACCAGTGCTGCTGCATGGCGTCGTGCATCTCGATGTCGGACCATGTGCCGTTCACGGAGGCGGAGAGCGGGATCTCGTTGCTGCCCCTGGTCCGCGTGACGTGGATGCCCTGCCGGCTGAACGCGTCCTCCACGGTGAGGGTGATGTCCGGGAGGTCGGGCGGCCGCACGGGGTGGTCGTGCAACGCGTACTCGACGGTCTGTTCGGCGTCGGAGACCCGGTCGTACTCGATCTCCACCTCGCGGAAGTGCGGCGTGAGGTGGAGATAGCGGACCACCTCGTCGGGGGCGTCCGGCCGTACGAAGGTCACCAGCGCGCCCATGGGCTGCAGGGGCGGGGTGCCGGTGAGCTGGAGCCGGATCGCGGTGCCGGGCCGCAGGGCCGTGTTGCCGTCGCGGTACCCGATCGGTCCGGCGTACGTGCCGTTCGGCTCCTTGCGGACCTTGGCGATCCAGGTGAGCCGGCCGCTGGTGAGGCGCCAGATCGTGCCGGAGACGGTCATGGTGGGAGCCGGGCCGTCCACGTCCACGCGCAGTTCCTCGAAGGAGATGGCGGCGCTCTCGGGCGCCGCGATCTCGGCCTGGGCCTGGGCCTGACCGGACACGATCTGCTGCAGGGTGGTCTGTTCGCCGTCGCCCGACGACACGGCCGACGTCAGGGGGAAGCCGACCGCCGCCGTCGCGATCGGCCCCGCCTCGGCGGCGGGAACGGCCTCGGCGGCCTGCGCCCCGTCCCCGGGCGGAACGGGGTGGTTGAGGCGCAGGTACACGCCGCTGCGCCGTGTCGCCGCGATGCCTTCGGCCGCTGCCGCCGCCTCACGCCCGGTCTGCTTCTCGCCGCCCAGGCGGCGGGAGATCGTGCCCATCACCGCCGTGACGAGCTGGTCGAACTCACTGCGGGGGCTGGATTCCTGCGTGGTCATGCTGCCTCCTGCTTCCGCCGATACGGAGCATGTGGGGGTCAAGAGGAAGGTGAAGGGTGAACGGCTGGAAGCCCAGACCGTTCTGGACCGGAGAACGTGGGCAGGTGGGACGTCGGCCTACGAGCCGGAGCCGGCAGAAGCGGCTGTTGAGGCGTCGTTCGTGTTCGGGGAACGCGACGTCGGACAGTCCACCAGTCCACGAAATGTACAGAATTCACCCGATGGGCGGGTTTGTTCCCACTGGTCAGTCAAAGCCCGGCGGGGGCGAGGCGCAACCGGACCGCCGGGAGCGGACGGAAGTCACCCACTCCGTACGGCAACGGGCCTCACAGATAGCCGCGGAGGTCGCCGCTGGTCTCGGCGTGCGGGCTGCCGTCGGCGGCGAGACTGATCCCGACCGACCTGGTGACACCCGTGTCGACACGGATGTTCAGACGCTCGACCCCGTCGACCTGTACGCCGATCGAGTGGTCTCCCGCCGGCAACCGGACGGGGACGGACCGGGCGAGGCCGATCTGCAGCCGGGTGCGGACCTCGGGGTCGTCCAGGACGACGTCCCCGTCCACGACGACCACGATGTGCTGGCCCTCGAAGCCCTCCTCGAGCGAGATGGCCAGCTCGCGCGGCTCACCCGGCTCACGCGGCTCACGCGGCTCACCCATGGCTCTGCCCTCCATCGCCGGCTCGTCGATCGGGCTCCGGTGCGGCCATACTCATCGACCCCGGGGGCACCGGCAACCACGCGCGTGCTCGTCCGTCGACGAAGCGGGTCACGAGATGCTGGGCAGTGCCGTCGTGGACGACGGCCCAGGACGCCGCCGTCACGGGTGCTCACGGCATGACGATCACGGCCTTGCCGCGGGCATGGCCGTGCTCCACATGGCGCACGCCCTCGGCGGTGTCGGCCAGGGGATAGGTCCGGTCGACCACCGGCATGAGCTTGCCGGCCTCGATGAGCGCGGTGACGGCGAGCAGGTCCTCGTGGATCGGCCCGGCCGGGGGCGAAGGGAGGATCGGGCGGAGCCGCTGCCGGACGAACGCGTCGACCGCGCTCAGCCGCAGCATGGAGCCCATCGCCCCGAACAAGTGGCCGGGCGAACCGCCGCCGTTGGCCAGCAGGGTCCCCGTCGGGGTGAGCACCTGGCGCAGCCGGCTCAGCGGGTGGTTGCCCACGTTGTCCAGGATCAGGTCGTACCGCGGGCGCCCCTCGGTGAAGTCCTCCCTCGTGTAGTCGATGACGTGCGCCGCACCCAGTGAGCGCACCAGGTCGACGTTGCGGCCACTGCAGACCCCCGTGACCTCCGCGTCCAGCGCCGCGGCGATCTGTACGGCGAACGTGCCCACGCCACCGCCCGCCCCGTTGACCAGCACCCGTTGCCCGGCCCGCACGCGCCCCACGGTCCGGATGCCGCGCAGGGCGGTCACCGCCCCCACCGGGACGGCCGCGGCCTGCTCGAACGTCAGGTTCGCGGGCTTGGGCACCAGCAGATCGGCGGTGGTGCACGCGTACTCGGCGAACGAGCCCCGGCAGAAGCCCAGTACCGCGTCACCGGGTTGGAGCCCCGTTACGTCGGAGCCGACCGCCTCCACCTGCCCGGCCGCGTCGATTCCCGCCACCCGGGACTTCGGCCGCGTCAGCCCCACGGCGCCCGTCAACCGCGCCACGTACGGGTCGCCGCGCATCATGTGCCAGTCGTAGGGGTTGAGCGCGGCGGCGCGCACCCGTACCAGCACCTGGTCTGCCCCGACCTCGGGGCGGTCGGTGTCCGTCAGCCGCAGGATGTCCGGCGGGCCGAACCGCTCCTGAACGATCGCCTTCATGCGGTCTCTCCCCCATCGCCTAGTCCCGAAGGTGTACGGCGTACACCCTCCTGATGGCAAGGTAGGTGTACGCCGTACACCGGTCAAGGGGTGAGGGGCTGAAAGCCTCAGGCGACCCGAGGCCTCGGATGGGAGCTTTCGCCGGCGGTCAGCCCGTCCGCAGGAGCCGTTCGAGGCCGTCCAGGGTCAGGTCCAGAGCGAACTCGAACTCGACCTGGTCGTCACAGCCCGAGCCGACGACGGAATCCTGGTCGTGTGCGACGGCCATGGCCAGGGCGGTGATGTGGGGGTAGCGCGCGGCCATCTCCTCGGGCGGCATCGCGTCCGGATCCGGCTCGCGGTCGGCGGTGTCCTCGAACAGCTCCTGGGAGAAGCCCAGCAGGCGGCTGCCCATGACATGCATCGCGTGATGGACCAGATCGATGGAGAACCCCCCGGCCCGGAAGATCCCGATCATCGAGTCCAGGTACTCCATGACCGCGGGCGTCGGGGTGGTGCGCGCCTTGATCCGCGACTCGATGACCTCGGGCGCCCACGGGTGGCGCAGCAGCATGCGGCGAGCCGACAGCACCCGCCGGCGAATGGCGGTCTTCCAGTCCGTGTCGCCGTCCGGCGGGTCGATCTCACCGACGAGGACGTCGATCATGCCGTCCAGCAACTCGTTCTTGTTGGCCACGTGCTTGTACAGCGCCATGGGCACGACGCCGAGCGCCTGCGCGATCTTGCGCATGCTGAGCGCGTCGAGTCCGCCCTCGTCGGCCAGCCCGACGGCGGCGCCCAGAACCCGCTCCCTGCTCAGGGGCGCGCGGGGCTGCGCGGCGGAGCCGGCCTGCGTCGTTGTCTCCACGTTCCCCTCTCACCCGGGTGGGACCCGGAGTCGCCGTCCTTCCCCTCGATGAAAGTACAACCTCCACCGGCGCGCTCCCTCACCAGGCGTACGCCGCCGGCCGGCGACCGAACCCGGAAGCGAGCCGGCGTCCGCAGCCGCGTCACGCCATGCCCGCCGGTGTCCGCAGGAGCGCCCGGGTGGCCCCGAGGATGGGCACCTTCATGGCTGGGGATTCACCGAATGTCTTGGGCGAAAGCGTGCGGCCCCGGTTCGCGCACCTCCGCGTACCCGCGACCTGCGCGTACGCGCAGCCGAAGGCCTCGGGGCTCTTCGTGCTCTGCCGGATCAGGATCACAACGCGTCGGCGGCCGACGGCCGCGCGGAGGAGCCCCCGGCAAGGGTCAGAGCAGCCGGTCCTTGGCCTTGTAGTACGCCCCGGCGAAGGGCAGGAACCAGGCGGTGCCGTTGTAGAACGGCACCGGGACCTTGGGGAAGCCGAAGCCGCGCATGGGGTTGGCCTCCGGGTGGCCGTCCATGACCTCGGCCATGGTGCGGCCCATGTAGGTGGCCATCTGGACGCCGTGGCCGCAGTAACCCATGGAGTAGTAGAGGCCGTTGTCCTCGCCCGCGTGCGGAACGCGGTCGTAGGAGAAGCCGACCATGCCGCCCCATACGTAGTCGATCTTCACCCCGGCCATATGCGGGAAGATCTCGGTCATCTCCCGCTTCAGGACGTCACCGCTCTTGACGTCCGAGGCGGGGTCTGAGGGGGCGAAGCGGGCCCGGCCGCCGAAGGCCAGGCGGTTGTCCGGGGTGATGCGAATGTAGTGGCCGATGTTCTTGGAGGACACGACCACGCGGTTGTTGGGGATGAGCTGCCGGGCCCGCTCCTCGCCCAGTGGCTCGGTGACGATGACGAAGCTGCCGACGTTGATCAGCCGCTTGCGGAACCAGGGCATGGCCTTGTCGGTGTAGGCGTCGGTGGCCGCCATGACCTGCATGGCGCGGATGGTGCCGTGCAGGGTCTCGACGAGGAAACCGCCCTCGGGGAGGCGGTGCAGCGCGGTGGCGGCGTTGCGTTCGTGGATCTGAGCCCCGGCGCGTTCGGCGGCCTCGGCGAGGCCATGGACGTATTTGCCGACGTGAAGGTGCGCGCTGAGCGGGTCGAGCAGGGCTCCGTGGTAGTAGTCGGAGCCCAGCTCGGCACGTAGATCGCTCTTGTTCAGCAGCGTGGTGTCGTGGCCGAAGTTGTCGGCCAGGTCGCGCTGCTTGGCCCGCATGCTCTCGAAGTGCTGCGGCTTGAACGCGACGCCCAGACGCCCTACGCGGTGGAAGTCGCAGTCGATCTGCTCCTTGACCGTCAGATCCTCCACCAGGTCCAGCCTCGCGGAAGGCGTCGTACAGTTCCCGGGCCCGCGGCTGCCCGTAGCGCTTGCGCGCCTCGGCGGGGCTGATGGTGATGCCCTGGGTGCACATGCTGCCGTTGCGCCCGGAGGCGCCGGAGCCGACCTTGTCCTTCTCCACGAGGACGAGGTGGGCGCCCTTGCGCGCCGCGTGGTAGGCGGTGGACAGGCCGGACATGACGTACGCCCTCGGGTCCTCCTGGTGTTCCAGGGGTGCGTTGTCCGGGTCCCGGCTTCAGCAGCCGAGCAGGGCCGGCAGGCCGGACAGGTCGGGCAACTCGTCGAAGGGCTGGTAGTCGGCGCTGCCGCGGGCGCCGATGGAGCCGTTGTGGCCGTAGCGGTTGATCCACACGCGGCGAGCGAGGCCGAGGTCGCGGGTGGGGATGAGGTCGTACTCCCAGCCCTGGGCGACGTGGATGACCTGGGCGGGGTCGATGTCCATGGTCTGGAAGGCGTACTCGAAGGTCTGCCGGGACGGCTTGTACGCCTTGGCCTGCTGGGCGGTGATGACATGGTCGAACTCGACGCCCATGTTGGCCAGGTTCTGGGCGATGAGGTCGTCGTCCGTGTTGGAGATGATGGCGATCTCGTACCGGGACTTCAGTGCACGCAGGGCGGCCGGGACCTCGGGGTGGGGGCCGAAGGTGGGCACGGCCGCGACCAGGGCCTCGCCGTCGGACTGCCGGTACTCCAGGCCGTGCAGACGCATCGCTATCTCCAGGCTGGCGGGCAGCAGCTCGCGGAAGGGGCGGTATGCCTCCAGGACGGCGTGGAACCGCATGATGCGGAAGTCGTCGAGGAACTCGTCGACGTTCAGACGGTCCAGGTCCAGCCGGTCGGCCAGGACCTTCAGGGTGGTGGGACCGAGCTGGAAGTCGACCAGGGTGCCGTAGGCATCGAAGGTGACGATCTGACGCATGGTGTTCAACCTCTTTCCGGGCATATGGGACACCCTGTTAACCGGGAGTCGAGGGGGCGACCTGTCTAGGGGCATGGGTGCTGAGAGGGTGCGCGAGGAGCCGCCGCTGGAGGACGAGCCCCCGGACAGGCCGGGGACGGCGAATGCTGATCAGGCAGTCGGCGGCAGCATCATTGCTGCTCCGATGCGATGAGCCTCTTCGGCTCGAGGTGTTGCGTCAGTGAAGCACTGTGGAGAATCCGGCAACAAGGGACGTGAGGCCGCGAGATCGACCGCGTATTTTGTGCCTGTGCACAATTTCTGTCAGGTGTCCCCTGCAGTTCCGCTCGAACCGCATGGTCTTTGAGAGGCGTCGCGAGCGGCTCCGGACTGCGGCCGCCCGGCGCCGCTGCCCGGCCGGCGTGACCGGGTTGTCGGCCGCCCAGGCTGCCGTCCACATGAAGGGCGTGCGGCCTCTGACCGACACGCTTCGGCTTCAGCTCTCTCGGCCGCGGCCCCGGCCGGTTGCCTCGACCCGTCCAGCGATCGGTGGATCCCGTCCAGCGATCGGTGGATCAGGACATCGTCGCCCGGAAGCGGGCGCCCGCGTCCGTCTCCAGCCAAGCCAGGGCGAGGACCAGCCGGGCGGCGTCGTTCGGTCGGGACAGCTTCAGCCCGGTCGCCTCTTCCGCGGCCTGCAGGCGATTGCCCACCGTGTTCCGGTGACGGTAGGTGCGTGCGGCCACCTCGGCGACCGAGCCCAGGTCGAGGTACCAGCGCAGGGTCTCGAGGATGCTGTCGCGGTCGCGCAGCTCCAGCAGTGGGCGCAGCACGCCGGTGGCCATCGCACCGGTGAGCTCCTCCTGCGCCGACATGATCGCCCCGATCCAGTGGCCCTCCACATGCCGCACTCCGGGCTGCGCGGAGCTGCGGATCGCGGCACGTGCGAACCGGATGCCCCGCGCCGTCAGCGCCAGGCCGGGGACTTCCGCGACGCCGCAGCGCCACGGGGCGAACGGCCGGAGCATGGCAAGCATGGCCTCTTCATCGCGCCGTCCGTGACCGATGATGCCGAGGAGCTCGTCGCCCATCCATCCGAAGTGACGTACCAGGCCGCCCCGACGCAGCGCATCGTCGACCTGGGACACAGCCGGGTCCCCGGTAGGAACGGATTCGACCACGACCACGGTCAGGGCGACGTTCTCGGAGAAGCCCAGCAACGTGGAGGCCTCGGCGACGGTGGAGGGGTCCTGCTCCCCTTCCAGGACCAGGCGGCTGAAGGCCCGGTTGCGCACCTCCGTACGACGGCTCGCCAGGTCGCGCTCGGTGCGGCGGTAGGCGTCGACGACCTCGACGCTGTTGGCGTCCGTCGCCTCCCAGACGCGGATCAGCCCGTCGAGGAAGTCGGGATCGGCGCTGATGCCACGTGCTCGCCCCTCTGCGAGCACGGCCTCCCACAGTGTCCTGAGGTCCAGCTGGAAGGAGTGCATCAGAGCGGTCAGGGGGAACGCCTGCTCCGCTCGCTCGCGTCCCACGTCCTCGGTGGCGCGCGAGACCGTCCGGGGCACGGGACCTCCGGCCAGCCGGGTCAGGGCGAGTTCGAGGGTTCGTCGCATCCCCTCCCGCTTCTGGACCGGGTCCCAGTCCGCCGACGCGTAGGCGGGCTCCTCGGCTTCCAGTTGTTCGAGAGCACGAGAGGTCAGTTCGTCGAGCCGTTCCTCGAGGAGCCGGCGCGCGATCGCCTGCACGGCGTCGTGGCGGGACCCGCCCTGACGGCGTCCCGGGCCGCTCACGAGGACCGCCTCTCCCGACGACAGCCGTCACCGGACGGATCCGGGGCCGTCTCCGGGCAATGCCGCTGACATGCCGCTGGGGCTCCCTGACAGAAATTGTGCACAGGCACAAAATACGGGGTCGATGTCGCGGCCTCGCGTCCCTTGTTGCCGGATTCTCCGCAGGGTTTCATCTGACGCATCACCTCGGGCTGGAGTGGGCTCGTGACATGACCCCGCACTTGGAGCAGCTATGACACTTCCGCACCTGATCCCCAGCCGGTCACCTTGAGCAGACGCTGCTGAGGGGCGCCGCGTTCCTCGGCTCACCGTCGGCCTTCCGCTACGGAGCCCACCAGGAGGCGATGACCAAGGCGGCCGAGCCAACCGGTTCGCCAGGCAGCGCGGAATCGAGATCACCCAGGACTCCCGCAGAGACTACGCCGAGCTCAAGGCGGGGGTCGAGGACCATGAGGACACCGCTGGACCCCGCCGGGGCACTGCGCGGGGTGCTCGCCGCCAACGTCAGCTGGGACGCCATGACCGTTGCCGCGTGAGCTGATGACCGGTCTCGATGAGCGCTCCGCCTTTGACGGACGACCCGCCTCGGACCTGATCGCCGACCAGGTGTGGGAGAGCGTCCTGGCCCGGGTCCCACTTGGCCGAGGTCTGCGCAGCCCGTGAAGGGATCGAGACACAGCCGCGGCAGCCCTGCCCGCCGCCCCCGGGAACCAGCAATGGATCGGACCGTCCGGGAGCCGGCTGTCAGCGTCGGGCAAAGGTCCGGCACGGGCGGCGGCGGGGGACTGGCCACGACCTGAGCGTCGTGGCACAGGCCCGCGGTGAGTGATGAGCGACCTGACGACGAGAGAGAGAACGCACCGATGACCTCAGCGACCACCACCGGCCGGGACGGAACGACCATCCCCGGTCACACCGGCCAACTGCCGGGCTCGCTCCTCGATCACGTGCTGAGGCAGTCCTTCGGACTAGAGGGATACGTCCAGCACCCACTGGGAGGGGAGATCGACCAGAACGTCCGGATCACCGGCGACGACGGCATGCGCTACTTCGTACGGGTCACCCGCGCGGAGCCGGACTCGGCCGACGTTCTCTGGCAGAACTCGCTCCTCCAGCATCTGGCCGCCACCGTTCCTGACCTTCCGGTGCCACGGCTGGTCCCGACACGCGAGGGGAAGTGGCTCGCCCACGTCGTCCACGAGGGCCGAACGCACGTGGTCCGCGTGATGAGCTGGATCGAGGGCCGGGTCCTGGCGGATCTCGACGACCACCCCGCGGCGCTTCTGCGTCAGCTGGGAGAAGCCGCCGGGCGGCTGAGCCTCGGACTCTCCAGCGTGGAGCCACCGGTGGGCTTGGAACCGCACGACTGGGACATGCGCCGGGCCGCTGAGATCGTCGAGGCGTCGCTGCACGCGGTACAGGACGCGGACCGGCGGGAGTCGGTGCGCACGATCATGGGCTGGTACGACGATCTCCTGCCGGCATGGGACCGACTGCCGCGGAGCGTCGTACAC
>NZ_JBSFVC010000059.1:0-32883 GCF_053592095.1 Streptomyces sp. NPDC002787
GTTCAGCCGAAGGCCGCTTCCGTGTACGGCGGTTACCGGACCAGGTGATCAAGTTCGGCACACCATTCGACACCGGACGTTAAAGATCAAGCTAGACGACACCAGCTGCCGTGGCTGGCACAGAACCCCGTTGACAAGCACCGAACCGATCCGCGCCCCGGACTCCCTGCGCACCGTGGCCATCGCCACGCGCTTGCCACTGCGTCCCCCGTACTACGCCGCGGCGCCCTCCCCGCTTCTACCGGCGCTCCGCCTGCTCCACCGCCTGTGGCGATACGTCCGCGTGACACCGTACAACCTGCCGGACCCCGACGCGCTGCCGAACCACGCTGGTCAATGTCCTCGGCCGGCACCTCAATTCCTGACCGGCTGCAGGGAGTTCTGACGGCAGCGCCGCCACAGCAGGGGACGCCGATCAATCCCGTACTGAGGTGCACGTCGGCGGGACCGACTCGCAAGGAGACGCACCCCGGTGATTCTGACGTCGGCCCCCTCCGGTCAGTCCTGAGGCGGCGAGGCGCCCGCCTCGCCAAATGATGGTCCCGACTGTCAACACGGTGTGGTTCGGCTCGGTTCTCTCGGTCGCCGCCTTCTCGAGCCGCCTCACAGTTTCCATTTCCCGCCGAATCGACGAGGCTGATGCCCTCCTGGTGACGAGGGCCGCGTGAAGTCGCCGATCCAGCATCGCCCGCCACCCAAGAGACGAGAGCCGTAGAGCGAGCCCTTGGGCAACGGAGAGTCGGTCTGTGAGGGCGGGTTGGCCGCTGTGGCCTTCAACTACCGTGTCGCAGTCGAGGGGTTCGCCGATCTCATGGGGGCGCCGGCGTTCGGCGTGCGCAGCCGGGAACGGCCTGTTCGACTCAGCGGCGGCTGCAGGGCAGGCAGATGGGTTTCACCTCCACGCCCGAGTGGCCTCATCGGCCCGTTACGCACACGCCCGCCAGGGCCCAACACATCAGTCACGGGGCAGGCGCAGGCCGCACCGGTGCGTTCGACGGGCCCCGCAGCCATTCGCCGGGAAGGCCCGGCACGATCTGCGATGCCTGCAGCGTCATCTCGCGCGGGCAGACGGCCGCTCCCCAACCGGTAAGGCAACCCAAGCCCTTCGGTGCGGACTGCACTGAGTCCGGTCTCGTCCGGTGTTGATCGGACCTGGGTTCGCCGGTCCCGTCCACACGCCCCATCACGAGCGCGCGGCAAGCAGCGTCTCGCGTGTCACCCCTCGGAACCAGACTCGTTCTTTCGACTTTGTCGTCTGATAAAGTCTGTCGAACGGCAAGCTCCCTGCATCCTCTGTCGTCCCGCGCACCCGCCCCTGCCCGCAGGGGATTCGCGCGGCCCCTCATACGAAAGGACCGTCCCATGCGTGTGTTCACAAACGAACCGGTCGAGAGGATGGACCGGCCTTACGCCCGGCGCTGGTGGGCTCTCCTCGTGCTCTGCCTGAGCCTGCTGATGATCGTGATGGCCAACACCGCCCTTACGGTCGCGGCTCCCTCCATGACCCAGGACCTCGGCCTGTCCAGCACGGACCTGCAGTGGGTCATCGACGGCTACACCATCCCTTACGCCGCCCTGATGCTGCTGTTCGCCGCGATCGGCGACAAGTACAGCCGACGCGGCGCGCTCGTTCTCGGGCTCGTCCTGTTCGGCGGCGGAGCCATAGGGGGTTCACTCGTCGACAGCGCGGCCGGAGTCATCGCGGCCCGTGCCGTCATGGGCGTCGGCGCGGCGCTCATCATGCCCGCCACGCTCTCCCTCCTCGCCGCGACCTTCCCGCGCGCCGAGCGGACCAAGGCGATCACCTTGTGGACGGGCACCGCCGGTATCGCCATCGCCGCCGGACCGCTGTTCGCGGGCATGCTGCTGGAGAGCTTCAGCTGGCAGTCCACCTTCCTGATCAACGTTCCCGTGATCGCCCTCGCCCTCGTCGGCGCCTTCGTCCTGGTACCGCCCTCCAAGGCCACGAATGCGCCGCGGATCGACTACGCCGGCGGACTGCTGTCGGTGGTGTGGATCGCCGCGCTGGTCTTCACGCTCATCGAGGCCCCGCACGGCTGGGACGCCAAGGCGGTCACCGGCACGGTCGTCGCGGTCTTGGGGCTCGTGGCGTTCGTCCTCTGGGAGCTGCACCACCCGCACCCCCTGCTCGACCTGCGCCACTTCGCGAACCGCGCGTTCACCGGCGCCAACATCGCCGTCGTACTGTTCTTCCTCGCGGTCTTCGGCGCCTTCTACTACGTCACCCAACACCTCCAGTTCGTGCTGGCCTACGACGCGTTGGAGACCGGCCTGCGCATGCTGCCGCTCGCCGGCGCGGTCTTCGCCGGCTCCGCGCTGACCGGCTACCTCACCCCGCGCGTCGGCAGGAGGGCGACCATCGTCGCGGGCATGGTCGGCGGCACGGCGGCACTCGCGCTGCTCACCCAGATCGACAAGTCGTCGTCGTACGGCGATTTCGTGGCACCCCTCATCACGCTCGGGCTCGCGATGGGCCTGGCGCTCGCGCCCTGCACGGACGAGATCATGGGCACGTTCCCGGAGGAGGAGCTGGGCGTGGGCAGCGCGGTCAACGACACCTCCACGGAGCTGGGCGGGGCGATCGGCATCGCCATCCTCGGTTCGCTGCTGTCGACGTCGTACTCGTCGAGCCTGTCGGACGCGACCGCGGGCAGCAAACTCCCGGCCGACGCGCTGAACCATGCGCAGGACTCGGTGGCCGCCGGGTACGGAGTCGCCCAGGAGATCGGCGACCAGGCACGCAGGCTCGCCGAACAGGCGGCGCAGGCGACCGACCCGCAGCAGGCCGCACAGCTCCGGGAGCAGGCGAGCCAACTCGCCAACGGCGCCCACCAGATGGCGGACGCGGTCGGCTCTTCGTTCGCGGACGCGGTGGCTCACACCAGCCTGGTGGGCGCTGCGATCCTGGGGGTGGGGGCGGTGTCCGTGGCCTTCTTGCTCCCCGGCAAGGGCCGTGGTGCGAAAGTGGGGGCGGAGGATACGACCAAGGCCGGAGAGGGGATCAAGACCTCGGTAGCCCCGGAGAAGGAGCCCGAGTTCGCACGTACGAGTTCGTGATCCCCGTCATGTTCTTCGCGTCCCCGCAAGAGGGCCGCTGACCTCCGGGCCCGGCCCTGGCCACCCTGCGCGACACCACCAACCCCGCTCGGCCGACCAGCACCTCACCGGTCGCACACCCCGCGCCTCGGGCTGACCCCCGGGGCACGAGATGCGTCCGCCGCCCACCACAGGAGGAGACGGGGCCGATGACCGCCGACACCGCCACCCGGCACAAGAGCGCGTGCATCCTGTGCGAGAACACGCGCGGCATCCAGATCCAGACCGACGCCCGCCGCTCCGCCAAGATCCGCGGCGCCGAGGAACACGTCGCCGCCGCCGGCTACACCCTGATCGGATGCACCGTGCTCGGCAGACAGGTTGGACAGCCGGAACCGCTGTTGCGGCGCTGAGCGATGCCCCTGGCCGGCCCGGAGGTCATCCAGTGCTCAGGCCCTGGGGCGCGGCCGGGGCCGGTTCGCGCACGGCCAGGTACACCGCGTGCACCGCGAGCACGCGCTCGATCTCGTCGATGATCGGAGCGAAGAACTGCTGCCGATGGTCCGCGTCCGTCATCGAAGTGACCGCGAAGTACATGCTGCCGAACGCGGCGAGGAGTGTGGCGTTCCGCAACATCGCGACGGGGATCACGGGGGAAAAGGCAGACATCTCTGGTTTTTCGCCGATCCACTGTTCCGCTGTCTCGGGCGTGACCACCAGCACGCCCAGGGCGAGGAAGAAGGTGAACAGCGTCAGGCCGACCACCGCTGCCTGCACGAGCTGGCGGCTGGCCAGCATCAGCAGCAGGTTGCGTTCCTGCCGTGGGGTCAGCGGCATCGCAGGCAGTTGACCCTCGGGCGCCAGCTGCTCGACCCGCACACCCGCCAAGGGAGTGCCCCGGCACGCCGCCGCGAGCGTGGGCCGGCTGAGATCCTGCTCGACCCGACCGATCTCGTCACGCAGGCGGGCAGCGGCGGCAAGCACGGTGATCGCGGCGAACAGCACGACGACGAGTACGACCCGCCACCACGCCAGCCGGTTCATGGCCTGCCACAACTCGCCGGTGAAGAACAGGAACAGCGTGACGAAGAGCAACGCGGGCAGCGCCCGGCCCAGCAGGTGCACGCTGTTGCGCAGGTCGAAGACCGAGTGGCGGACCGCCCGACGCAGCAGCGTGCCGAGACCGTAGGTGGTGGCCAGAAGTGTGGCGACGAAGACGGCGGCGAAGAAGATCACGAAACCCAGCAGCCCGACCGCGCTGCCGCCCGGCGGAGTGACGGCTCCGTCGACGGCGAGCTGCAACAGAGGTACTGCGACGGGCATCGTGGCGTACGCGGCGAGGAACGCGATGGCGGCCCTGCGCGAGAAACGGGGAAGCCGCCGGACGAGAACGGTACTTGTGCCCCACGCGGCCAGCGTCATCACGGCGACGCCACCGAGGAGGATCCACCCGTGCGAGCCCGCGGATCTGAGCGGGACGAGCCAGGCCAGGCTGGCCAGCGCCACGAAGGCCAGCGACGGCAGCATTCGGGGGAGCACGTGAGCGACGAAGCCGTACCCCTCGATCATCGTGGGTGCACCTCGCCGGACAAGCCAACCTTCGGTTCGGCGTATCACCGCCTGCGGCACCGTGAACGGCATGACTGACCGGCCCTTTGCTCACTATGGATGAACGATCCGTACATCAACTCGACCGCACCTTATGCCAAGACTCGTGACCAACTGGGAGAGGCACCGGTTCGAGTCAGCGACGACTGGGACCTCGCGCTACACGAAGCCGGCTTGGCTCATGTGGCGGCGCCGGCCTGGCGGGATGCCAAGCGTCCAGGCGAGGGGACGCATGGCGGAGCCGCTCCTCGGCCGCGCGGAAGTAGCCGTCCCCCGGTCGGTCTGCGGACCGGCGAGCCGACGCAGCCTCACGGTGCCGTACCGGCCTGCCATCGCGTCCTCGCGCCGCAGACCGCGGTGTCGAGGGTCCTCCAGGAGAGGCACTCAAACAGAACGTGTGCCCCGGGGCATCCGCACCCATGGCGCACGTGGGCGTTATGCCCAGCAGCCGTTCACGGTCGCGTCGAGGCCGTCCATCGCGTCCCTGATGGCGCTGTTTTTGGCCGTGGAGCCGTTCTCTAGGAAGGAGAAGACCTTCCACCGGCCGTCCTTGCCCTGCCTCAGGCCGTTCAGTGCGATGGCGCCGGTCAGGGTGCCGGTCTTCGCGTGCACCTTGCCGACGGCACACTTCGAGTGCGCGCCGTCGAAGCAGCCCCACTCCGGGCCAAGCGTGCTGCCGGCCTCGCCCGCGACCGGGAGGCCGTCACGGATCAAGCTCAGCCGGTACTCGTAGCGCTTCTCCGTCAGCAGGTCGAGGATATCTCCGCCAGGGTCCGGGCCGGGATGCGGTTGGCACGGGAGAGGCCGCTCCCGTCGTACATGTCGAAGTTCTCCAGCGACACTCCGTACCGCCGGCTCAGCACCTCGCGTACGACCGCTACGCCGCCCTCGAACGTGGCGGGCTGCCCGGCGCGCAGCGCGGTCATCCGCAGCAGGGTCTCGGCGATGTTGTTGCACCGAGAACCTCCCCTCCCTGCCCCACCTCATCGCGGGCACCGACCGGGTGGGTGTGCTCCCTGAGCGGGCCGCCCGTCTGGCTCCTTCCGGCAGCGGCACGACCGTCGTCGACCTGCCTTTCGGGATGGGACCGCTGGTGGAATCACTGTTGTGGCACCCCCTGCACGAACGCGACCCCGCCCACAGCTGGCTGCACAAGATCGCGGCCGAGGCCGGCCACCTCGTTAGCGCGAGCACGGCAGAGACCGACCACCGCGACCTCAGCCGCACGGAGTGCCGGAAATCGTGACCTGATCGCACGATTCATTCACTGGACTAAGTCGCTATGATGTCTTCATGGCTCATGTTTCTGCGGCAGAGCGCCGTCCTCAGCTGATCAAGGCCGCCATCGACCTCATGACGAGGGAGGGTGTGGCTGCCGGAAGCACCCGTGCCATCGCGGCCGAGCTGGGCGTGGCCCAGGCAACGGTGCACTACACCTTCGGCACCAAGGAAGACCTGTACCGGGCCGTCATGGAACAGCTCACCCACGACCTGATCGCACAGGTCGAACGGGCGGCGCCCGCGGACGCCGGCTTCGAGGAGACGGTCGCGGCACTCGCCGCCGCCCTGTGGCAGACCCTGCGCGAGCAGCCGACCACCCACCAACTCCTCACCGAACTGTCCATGTTCGCGCTCCGGACACCACGGCTGCAGGAGGCCCTCGAGAGCCACTACCGCGAGGTGACGGCCGTGACGACGAAGCTGGTGACCGAGGCGGCCGAGCGCACCGGTCATCAGCTCGCCCAGCCGGCCGAGACCCTCGCCCGGTTCTTCCTGGCCGGCTTCGACGGCCTCTCGGTGCAGCATCTCTCGCTGCCCGACGAGGAGGCCGAGTTGACCGGTCTGCAGGCACTGGTCTCCGCTGTCGTCGCTCTCGCCGGAGGCCGGATGGAGCTCGTGACCCTGCCGACGAGCTGACAGCAGGGGCGGAACAGGCCGGCCTCGCCCTCGTCGCCGTTACCCGGCGATGAGCTGCGGACGTCGGCCGGCCGGAAGGTGCCCGATCCGCGGTGAAGGGCCGGTCGTAGACCTCCGGGTTCCGGCGGTGTCGTCTCTTCGCCGGAGCAGCGTCTGCGCCCCGTTGCCAAGGCAACCGGCCCTCAACGCCCAGGCAGCCGCTGCCCCTGACATCGGACAGGGGCAGCGGCCGTTCCGCGAGGTCGGGACGACGTCTTCAGACCGTCGGCACGCGCCCGGGCTGCGGTTCCTTGGTGGCCTCCCCACTGGCCACCGTCATCCGGAGCAGGGGCAGCGAGGCGATGAAGGTGCCGATCGCCAGGACGAGACCGAGCACGCCGGCCCCGGCGGCGTCGAGGACGGCTCCGACGGCCAAGGGGCCGATGCCGGTGCCCAGCGCGCCCGCGCCGCTGAGGGAGGCGACCAGGCGTCCGGTCGGGTCGATGAGCGCCGCGGCGGCGATCATCTGCACCAGGACGGCCAGTTGGCAGGCCTGCCACAGGACGGCCGCGACGGTGAAGATCACGGGGTTGTGAGTGAGGACCAGGGCCGCCATCGCAAGGGCCTGCGCCGCGACGAAGACAGCCATCGACCGCATACGCCCGAAGTGCCGCGCGGCAATGGGTCCCACCACGGCGCCGACGAGTGCCACGACGCTGGAGATCGCGAGAACAGCTGACACGGCTGAGTGCGACATGCCGGTGTGCTGACGACCGAGGACCGAGGCGTACGACCACGCGCCCTGGGTGACGGCCCACAGGAGACCGGTGCCGACGAGCAGCACGACCGACGGTTTCGCCGAGGCCGCCCCTCCCGTGCCGGCGGCCTCGATGCCCGGTGCCGCGGGACCGGCGGGGCCGTCGGGAAGCCGGCGTAGCAGTGGCCAGGCGGCGAGACAGCACAGCGCCATGAGCAGGAAGCCGGTGCCCTCCCCGAGGTCGTGGTTGGCTGTGGGGACGCCCATGATCAGCAGCGCTGTCACGCCGACCACACCGCAGATGGTGACCGTGGAGGCCTTGTCGGCGTCGTCGGTGGCGGCGAGCGCGGCCGTGGCCGCCGCGTAGACCGCGCCGAGCCCCGCGCCGAGGACCAGGTTGGCCAGGATCAGGGTCACCGGGGTGGTGGCCGCCGCCGCGCCCAGGAAGCCGGCTCCCGAGACAGCCAGGCCCACGCGGGTCATCCGCACCCGTCCCGGCCGCGCGGCCCGCTTGGCCAGCAGCAGGGTGACGACCGCGGTCGCCATCAGCTGGGTCGCGGCGACGAGTCCGGCGCCGGAGTCCGACATCGCAAAGCGTGAGGCGAAGTCGTCGACGAAGACGGGCATCACGTTCGCTCCGCCGTTGCCCAGGGTCACTCCGGCGATGAGCGCGACCGCCACGCCGAAGGCCAGGGCGGAGCCGGTGCGCGCGTTCACCGACCGCTCCTCTGCGGGGAGTTGGGGACGGTCAACGGCCCGCGGCGGGGCGCCGAGCGTGCGACGAGCATGAGAGCCTCACGAGTTCAGGAGGGGGGACACGTTCCGAAGGAGACAGGGCCACGGATGTGGGGGGTGTCCGTGGCCCTGTCGGCCCGTGGGGTCGGCCTGTGGGGTCGGCGTGGTGTGCGGTGGGCGTCGGCCACCGCACCGTGGGCGGTCAGCCGGCCCAGACGTCCTCGACGTAGGTGCCGGACTCGATCAGGGCGTTGAGCCAGGCGTTCGCCTCGTCGTCACCGGCGCCGGTGTTCTTGCGGTAGATCGCCATGAACGCCTCCCGCACGGCGGGGGCCATGCGGCGGCCGTCGCCGCAGATGTAGACACGTCCGCCGGCCTCCAGTACCGCCCAGACCTCGTCGCTCTCCTTGGCGATGCGGTCCTGGACGAAGCGGGCACCGTCCTCGGGGGCGCAGGAGAAGACGGGCCGCATGCTCACGGCTCCGGCGGCCTCGGCCGCCTCGAACTCCTCGCGGTGCAGGTAGTCGACGTCGGGGTGGTCGCAGCCGAAGTAGCACAGGGCGGTGCCGGTGCTGATCTGGCGGTGGACCCGGTCGAGGACGGCACCACGGAAGGGCGCGAGCCCGGTTCCGGCGCTGATCAGGATGACCGGGTCGGCGGAGTCCTGGGGAAGCCGGAAGGTGTCGTTGCAGGGCAGGACGCGGGCCTGGACGACGTCACCGGCGTTGACCGTCTGCAAGTAGTGGGATGCGATGCCGCGGAAGGTACCCTCGCCGCCGCCGCGGTGGGGCTGGGCGAGCAGGGAGACCATGAGGTCGACCTCGCCCGGGGTCGCCTCGGCGGAGGAGGAGATCGAGTAGTGGCGGGGGCGCTGGACCGGGAGGAGTTCGAGAAAGCGCTCGAAAGGCAGTTCACACGCCGCGTACCGCTCGACGAGGTCCAGGACGCTACGACCGGTGAGCTGCTCCTGGAAGGTCTCCGGGTCGGCGCCGGCGAGTTCGGTCAGGGGCCGCTTCTCGGGCGGACATGCGGTGTGTTCGGCCAGGACGGTGACCTGCTCCTGGGTGGCGGGGTCCTGGAGCTCGACGAAGTCGGTGAGCAGGCGGCGCAGGGTCAGGGGGCGGTCGACAGGAAGGGCGTTGCGGCTGCGCCGACGGGCCCGGAGGCTGACGGTGCGGTCGAGGTCGAGCGCGAAGCGGTCGGCGACGCGTTGGACGAGGGAGACGGGGTTGCGGGGCAGAACGGCGAGGTGATCGCCGGTGCGGTACGTGACCCCGTCGGGAAGACGGAGCTTCAGGAAGCGCTTGGAGCGGCCCAGAGGGTTGTCCATGTCGACGAGTTCGTACGCGTCGAGCACCTCCATGGGCTGTACGCCGTGGCGGGCGGCCAGCTCCCCGGTGACGGAGTCGGTCGTCTCCTGGAGCTCGTACAGCCCCTGGTCGCTGTCGTTCCCCTCGGTCGCCGGCCGCTGTGTCGTGTCGGAGCCGCCCGAGGTGCCGTACTCGGCGAGCAGTGTCGTCCACAGCTCGCCGGTGAAGCGGTCGACGGCGCCGCCGAAGTCCCCGGCGGCGTCCGCGGCGGCCCGCTCCATCAGGCGGGTGGCGCCGGCCGCGGCCAGGCGCTCGTCGATCAGGGTGGGGACGCGCTGGTAGGTGGCCGCCCAGTTGCGGTCACCCACACCGAGCACCGTGTAGGACAGACCTTCCAGGGCCCCCGGCTCAAGCTCCTCCAGCCAGGAGACGAACCGGTCCGCGTCGTCGGTGGGCCGACCGTTGTAGGAAGCGGCCACGATCACCACCGGGCCTTCCTGGTCGGCCAGTCGGCCCACGGCATCGTTCAGCGGGGCGGCGGAGGGGGCGAAGCCGTACTCCTCTGCCTCACCGGCGATATCCCGCGCAATTCCCACGCACGTGCCCAAGTTCGAACCGTGCAGCACCCGCAGTCCGGTGCCTGGCACCCTCGCCGCGTCGGCCCGAGGCCCGCTCTGCTCGACGGGCCCGGCCACGGTCGCCGGCATGCGACGGTCGCCGGTGCCGCGCCGCACGAGCCGGAGGGCGAAGTCCGTCGGCTTGATCGTCAGTCCCTGGTTGACCTTCAGCTCGTAGTCGGCGTGGTCGATGAGGCGGTAGCGGTGCACCAGCATGGCCAGGACCAGAGTCGCCTCGTGCAGCGCGAACTGGCGTCCGATACAAGCCCGTTCACCGTTGCCGAACGGCTTGTACAGGTGAACGGGTCGCGCGGCCTCCCGCTCGGGGGCGAAGCGCTCGGGGTCGAACAGCTCGACGTTGTCACCCCATGCGGGGTCCCGGTGCAGGGCGGGGGTGGTGACCATCACCATGTCGCCCTTGCGGACGGCGTACTTGCCGCCGATGACCGTGTCCTCGAGCGGCTCCACCGCGTACGCGGGAGCGGTCGGCCACAGCCGCAGCGTCTCGTTGAGGATCTGGCGGATGTAGGCGAACTTGCCGATGTCGGCGTACTCGGGGTGGATTTCGTCGGTGTCCCCCCACAGGGCGTCCACCTCGGCCTGGGCCCGCGCCAGCACCTCCGGGTGCTTCGTCAGGTAGTACAGGGCGAAGGACAGCAGTCCGCTCGTCGTCTCGTGCCCCGCGATCAGGAAGGTGATCGCCTGGTAGCGGATATTGGTGTCGTCGAGAGGCTCGCCCGTCTTCGGGTCAGGGGTGTGCAGCATCCGCCCGAGCAGATCGTTCGTGGACGTGTCACCCGACGCCTTGCGTTGGGCGATCACTTCGTCGACCAGGCTGTTCATCAGGTCGACGTCCTTGTCGAGTTGCTCCGTCTGCTTCCAGCGGAAGATCTCGGTGCCCGGAATCGACTCGCCCTTGACCTGGATGTACTTCAGCGATCGTGTCATCGCCTCGACGAAGGGGTGCAGTTCGTCACTGCGGAACGACTCGAAGTCGTAGCCGAACCCGCAGAGCCCGATCGTGTCGAACGTCATCCGTGTCGTGTCGTCGGAGACGTCGACGGCGGTTTCGCCTGCCGCTCGGTCCCACTTGTCGATCAGATGGCGGGCGACCTTGAGCATCGTGCCGTGGTAGTCACGCATCGCGCCGAGCGAGAACGCCGGCATCAGGATGTCATGGGCCTTGCGCCAGTTCGGTTCCTGGGTGTACGCCGTGATCAGACCGTCGCGGCCGATCACCCGAGCCGTCTCCAGCTCCTGATGGACGGCTTTCTGGAACCGGGTCTCGTCGGCCAGTTCGGTGACCAGGTCCAGGCCGTGGGCCATGATGATCTCGTTCCCGAAGGCCTTGAGCTTGAACAACGGCCCGAAGTCCTTCGCCTCCTTCATCAGGTACAGGAGGCCGTCGAACCCGGAGGGTATGTCGAGCGCGTGGCCGACCAGGGGCAGGGCGGGACGCTGAGGAATCGGTTCGGTTCCACGGAGGGCCTCGTGAGTCATGAACTTGCCTTTCGTTCCGGCGCAGGCTGTCGCTGGTCAGAACCATACAGATGACATTGTCACTCGACAATGTCAATCGATTGTGGCACCCGACACGGTCGACTGAGGGAACGTTCGGAGGCCTTGAAACGTCAGGCCGGACCAAGGCCGGGGGAAACACCTCTCCACCCCCCGGCCCGCCACAAGGCACGAAGCCCCTTCCGCGACTCACCGTCGCCGGAGGGGCTTCTCAAACCTTTGTCAGACCACGTCGGTTTCCAGACCCGTTCGATCAGGCCGTGGCCCTGGGCCGGGGTCAGCAGGCTTCAGGGGGTGAGAACAAACCGGATCGGGTCGCCGATCCTCTTTTCCAGCCGGGTGGCGGCGTCGGCGGCCTCGGCCAGCGGGATGTGCGCAGCGACGGGCGGAGCCAGATCGATCCGTCCGGCGGAGGCCAGGCCGATGAGCCGTTCCACGTGCTCGAACCCGGAGCCGTAGTGGCCGCAGATCTGGTTGCCCCGGAAACTGAACCCGGTGCTGTCATGGACGACGGTCGACTCCGGAGTGAGCCCTGCAAGAACCAGGATTCCGCCGGCCCCCAGCGCGGCAGCCGCCTGAGCGAGCGGCCGGCACGCCGGCGAAGTGGGTGGGGCGCGGCGGTCGCAGGCTGAACGCCGCCGTGGGCGGCTCCGGCAGCCCGGTTGTGCTGCTCCACGGTTTTCCGCAGACGCACCTGATGCGGCGACACGAGGCCGCCGACCACACCGTCATCTGTCCCGGCCTGCGCGGCTACGGCGCCAGCGCCAAGCCCGCCGAAAGCGACCCGGAAACCTACTCCAAGCGGACCATGACCGGGGACGTCGTGCGCCTCGCCGGCGAACTGGGACACGGCCGTTTCACCCTGGCCGGTCACGACCGCGGCGCCCTCGTAGCCTTCCGTGCCGCGCTGGACAACCCGGAGGCAGTGCCCCGCGCCCTGTCCCTCGACGTCCTTCCGACCCTTGGCATGTGGGACGGCCCTGCACGGTGTCTCCGGCGCAGTCGGCTTCCACCTCTCCTTCATGGCCCAGCCTCCCGGGCCTGCCGGAGCAGATGATCCAGGCGTCCGCCGCGCCTTCTTCGTGCACTTCCTCGATGCCTGGACCTGGGCGCCGGACGCGATCCCCGCCGACGTCCGCTACCACTACCTCGCCGCGTCCGCGGCGGGCCGTGCCCTCCATCGTCGCCGACTACCGCGCCTCGACCGGTGTGGACGTGGACCACGACACCGCCGACCGGGAGGCGGGTAACCGGCTGGCCATGCCGGTCACCGTCTTCCAGCAAGACTGGGGCGCCGCGCTCGGCTACCACGCCCAAGGCCTGTGGAGCGCCTAGGCCGGCGACCTTCGTCACCGCACAGTCCCCTGCGGCCACTTCATGACCGTAGAGGACCCCAAACTGATCGCCGACGAGATCCGGTCCCTGGCCGACCGCTGAACCCGGCCCGCTCCCGCCTCCGCTTCCTCCTCCCGGACGGGACGGCGGGAGCTGCGTCCCTGGCCCGTGACGATGGGCGGAGTCGGCCCGAGAAGCTGACCAGCCGGTGTCAGCCGCGGGCTGGCGCGTACCGGGCCTCCATCACGGCCACGGCCTCGTCGACGACATGCTCGATGGCCGCGGTCCAGGGTCCAGCGCGGCAGGAACATCCGGGGCCAAAACACGTAGTTGGCGATCATGCCAAAGAACTGGGTGGCGGCCAGTTCCTGACGTCCAGCACGACCGTGCCCGCGTTTGCCTCCAGATGCCGGCGCGCCCAATCAAAGTAGGGACGACTTGCCGCGGTTGAACTGCGACTCGACCAGTCCGCCGAGCCGACCCGACATCGCCGAGCAGTCCGCTGCCCAGCTGGTCGCGGCACCGGCCGGGAAGCCGTCTCCACGCTGCTCCGCCACCTCGTCGGCGTACCGACCAGCACAGCCCACCAAGCCGCGCTGGAAGTGCGTGCCCACGTCCCAGCCGACATCCACGCGCCGAACCCAGTTGGAGCGCTCACTGAACGAACTGCTGCGCACGTACGACCCGGAGGAGATCGCCGGAGCGGCGGCGCGGCGGATCGGGGGGTGAAAGTCCACATCAAGGTCGGAAATGTCGTGCGGTCCCACTCGCCCTGAACCCGTACTGACGATCGCGATGGGTCATGCCACTGAACGGCCGCCTGCAGACCACGACCAGTTCGACGGGCACCGAGTATGTGGTGCTGGTGTCCCCGCCGCCGGAGCCTGGCCCGCCGGTGTCCGGGACATATCGGCTCTGCCGGTGATGCCGGCAGCAAGCAGCACGAGTCAGGTGGCTGGTGCCAACTTTCGATGCCGGTAGATGTGGTGGGCCAGGCGGTGAGGCGGTGAGGCAGGACAGCCGGCCAACTCCCTGGGACGGTACGGGGCTCTATCGCGCCTGAGGGCAGGCGTGCGCTGACAGGGCCGTCGGCGCGAGAGCCGATCGGCCTCCCCGGTATCTGGGAGGCGCGGACGCAGGTGGTCGCCTCGCTGGATGCCAGCGTCCGGCGGCTCGCCGGCGATGCTCCGGCTTGCCTGGAAGGGGATGCGTGCACACAATCGAGTCGACCAACTCAATCAAAGGACATTGTCGAATGACAATGTCGGCTGTATGTTGGCTTCATGCCGCCGCGTCGCTGCGGACACAGAGGCAGACCCGTGATCACCAAGGCCTGCCTTCCCTCGTGCGTTACCGGGGTCATGGCGACCTCGCGGCCCTGCCCATAGACATCCAAGAAATCGAGGTCACACCATGCCCACCATGCTCGCCGGACGCCTCCACCTGGACACTCGGACGTTTGCAGTGGAGGAGGTGGCCATCCCCGTTCCCGGCCCTGGAGAGGTGCTGGTCGAAGTCAGGGCCGCCGGAGTCTGCTTGTCCGACGTCCACTTGATCGACGGCAGCCTCAGCTCGTCCTTCCCTGTTGACGAGGTGGTCCGCTCGCGTGCGGTCACCCTCGGGCACGAGGTCGCGGGCGTTGTCCACACCCTCGGCCCGGACCTGATGGGGGATTGGGCCCCCGGCATGCGTGTCGCTCTGCAGGCTGGGCAGGCGTGCGGCCAGTGCGACGACTGCATGCGGCGCTCATCGTGTCGGATGCCGCTGACCCGTGGAGTCGACTACGACGGCGGCTGGGCCGAGTACGCGATCGCCCGCGAGGACACGCTCGCCCCGATCCCCGACCACTTGCCGTTCGACCAGGCCGCGATCATCCCCGACGCGGTCTCCACCCCCTACGCCGCCATTGTCGAGACGGGTGCTGTCCGCCCGGCGCAGGCCGTCGGCATCTGGGGTGCGGGCGGCCTGGGCGCGCACGGCATCCGGCTCGCCCGCCTGGCCGGGGCGGCCCCCGTCATCGCCATCGACCCGCTGCCGAAGGCCCGCGAGCGCGCCCTCGCCTTCGGCGCCGACTTCGCGCTCGACCCTGCCGCGGCGGACTTCGCCGCTGCTGTGGACCACGCCACTGGTGGCCGTGGCCTGGACGCCGCTTTCGACTTCGCCGGCGTCCCCGTGGTTCGGGAGCAGGCCGCGGCCGTCCTGGGCCCCGGCGGGGTGCTGGTACTGGCTGGACTCACCCCCAAGCCCCTCACCGTCACCGACAGCACAGAGTTCTGCTTCCGCGGCAACCAGATCCGTGGCCACTACGGCTCCGGACCTGAACACGTGACCCAGCTCATCGGCCTGGCTTCCACCGGCCGGCTCGACCTGGCCCCCTCCATCACCGCCCACATCCCGCTGGCCGAAGCCGCCGACGCCGTCAGCCGGCTGGAGAAGAAGATCGGCGACCCGATCCGGTTCGTGCTCATCCCTTGAGCGTCTGTCCTACGTGCTGAGCGGGGGCCCGGACGATCGGAGCACAGGGTCGGTGGTGCCCAGAGCTCCACGTACCCAGTGCTCACCGCCGTCCGATGGCTACACGGATGGGCCGCAGGAGAGGAATGAGCCTGCCCGTTCCCTCCCCACCGAGTGCCCGGATGGTGTCAGGCGGGTCGGCGATGGCGGACCAAGCCGCGCGCCGACACCTCCTCAAGGTCCGGATTCGGCGCGCGTCTCAGCCCCTGTTGCCCCGGGGCCGCGGCTGAGCGGCTCGTGGCCCCGGACCGCGCCGGGACCGTTGGGGCGGGACCGGCGCGGCATAGGAGCCCGGCGGTGGCCTGGTGAGGTCATGTGCCGCCGCCGGGCACTCCTTTGCAACTCGCCGCACAGGCCGGATTCCCCTCCGGGTGCCCTCCGGCCCGGCCGGGGTGTTCGGCTCCGGGACTCTGCCGGTACTCCGTCGACTGGGCGGGCCGTCACCCGGCTCGCAGCCGGATCTACATACGGCGCCGCGGAGAAACCGGGGTGGAGGCCGCCCCGGATCCTGCGGAGCTTGGTGGGAAATTCCTTCGAACCACCTTCAAGAGACCCAAAGAAAGGAAGCCTCGGCAAAGCCGTCCGCCGTCGGGTCGAGCGCGAGATCGGCACCGAAGGCGAGGGCCCGCTCGCGAGCCGTGGGCAGGGGACCGACCGCGATGAGTGGGGCTGCGCCGACCATACGGGCGAGCCGGATGCCGTGGGCACCGAGGCCGCCCGCACCTCAGATCCCGACCGCCTATGCCGGGCGTACCGCACCCGTGTCCACGATGGCGGCGTACGGGGTGGAGACGGCGTCGGGGATGATGGCGGCCTGGTCGAAGGGGAGGTCGTCCGGCAGGGCGATCAGGGTGTCCTCGCGAGCCACGGCGCACTCTGCCCAGCCGCCGTCATAGTCCACACCGCGCGTCAGCAGCTGCCGACACGAGGCGCCACGCAGACAGGCGCCACACCCGCCGCACGCCTGCCCGGCCCGCAGCACCCCCCGAGTACCGGGCTTCCATCCCCCGGCCACCTCCGGTCCCACGGCGTGGATGACGCCGGCGACCTCATGGCCGAGCGTGACGGTGCGCGTCTTCGCGACGGCGTCGACGGGGAACGCGGGACCGATGGAATAGCCGCATGCCGATGAGCGCCGCCGGATGCGGGGCGAGGGCGCACAGGGCGCCCGCCACGACATACACCGACAGACCGGTGAACAGTGGTCGACGCCGGCCGAGGGTATCGCTGAGTGGGCCGATGACGAGCTGGCCCAGGGCGATCCCGGCCATGAAGGCGGTCAGGTCAGCTGGGTGACGGCCTGTGAGACGTGCAGGTCGGTGCTGACCTGGGGGAGGGCCGGCAGGTAGAGGTCGATGGTGAGGGGACCGAGCGCGGTCAGGGAGCCCAGGACCAGGACGAGGGGGAGGTGGCGGAGGCGGCGGGCCCTGCACCGAGGGTCGTTGCGTGGCTTTAGCGGGGGGCGTCGGTCTGAGGAGTTGCGGCCATCTCTGTTCCAGGACGTCGTCGGCCGGCGGCGCGAGCGGTCAGGTTTTCCTGCCGCTCGCGGCCGCCGCTGATGGGTTTGCCCGTACGACCGTCAACGGTCGAGATGGGCGACGAGGAGGTTGGGGTCCTCGTTCGTGAGGTACGCGGCGCTGGGGACGTACACCGTGCTGCCGTGGACCGCGATCGAGGTGGGCGTCTGGAGGCCGTCGGCGGCCGTGAGGACGGCGGTGTGGGTGCCGTTCGGGCGGACGAGGTCGACCTGGTTGTCGTCGCGGGCGGCGAGGAGGGTGTCGCCGTGGCCGGTGAAGGCGAAGTCGTCGATGGAGGGCATGCCGGTGGCGCGGACCTGGATTCTGCCCGCGGTGCCGTGGGCGGTGACCGGGATGCGCAGGACGGTGCCCTTGTTGAGGTTGGTGGCCCAGACGGCTCCGTTGTGCAGCTTGAGGCCGTTGGCGCCCGCGAAGGCGGTGGGCTCCAGATGCTTGCCCTTGGCCCAGACCGTGGCCTTTCCGCCGCATGCGGGCAGGCGGTAGATGACGCCGTGGACGGAGTCCGTGACGTAGAGCTTCTTGGTGCGCTGGTCGAGGGCGAGGCCGTTGGGCAGTCCGTCGGCGGGCAGGGCGGCGATGCGGTGCGGGCGGCCGCCGGGGCGGACCGCCCAGACGCCGGTGAGGTCGGCGGTACCGGTGGCGTAGGTGACGTAGAGGGTGCCGTCGTCGGCGCGGGCGATGCCGCCGACGAACGCCTTGCCCAGGTTGGGGGTGCTCGCCTTCGCGGGGGCGGGGAGCGTGGCCAGCACATGGGCGTGTCCGCCCGGGGTGATGCGGACGATCTGGCGGGCGAAGGAGAAGGTCAGATACGCCGCTCCGGTGCGGTCGACGGTGATGTTCTCGGGCTGCTGCGAGACCGCCAGGCTGAAGTGGGCTGCGATGCGGGGCTTGGAGAGGGGCTCGGTGGCCGCTGTGGCGGTGGCCGCGGAGGTCAGGAGGGCCGCTGCCGTGGCGAGCGTGGTGACGGTGGTGCGGACGTGCGTTAGGTGGTTCTCCTGGTGTGTGTCAGGGCCACTGCCGGCCCGTGGGGGAGAGGCGGACCGGCAGTGGTGCTTGAGGGAGGTGCGGGCCGGCTCAAGGGGTGACGATCTTGATCGTGCTGGCCCAGCCGTGGCCGCCTACGCGATCTGCAGCGCCATGTGCAGCATCTGGAAGCCCTCCAGTTGGCGTGCGTGCTTGAGGGCGCCGACGTCGACCGGGTTGAGCCCGCCGGAGGTGACGAGTTCGGCGACCTCTGCGACGTCGTCCCGCAGCTCACCGAGGAGATCAACACCCGCAAGGGCTGATCACCGATCGTTTGAACAGAACGCCCGCAGGGTGTGCTGGACCGTCTGGAGTGGCCTCCGCCTCCTCGTAGGTCAGCGCGGGTTTGAGGTTCCCCGGTGTGCGGGAGGTGCTGATCAGCTACTCAGGGCGGGTTGACGGGGTTTCATGGCAAATCCCGGTCGCCCTCGACTGTCGTCACCGCGGCGGTGAAGGAGATGCCGCACCCTGAGACTGCTGAGCCTTCGGGTGCGGCACAAGGCCTGGCCTGGCAGGTCAGGCCCCCGGGTGCAGACCGGGCCAACCGGGTGTCGGGTCACCCTTGACCTCGCCGAAGTACAGGGCGAAGGTCTGCTTGAGCCGCTCGACCTTGGCGCGGTCTTCCATGAAGCGGGGGAAGCCGTCCACGTTGGCGTTGGGGTACTCCCAGACGGGCCGGAGGCCGGTGGGTGCGGCGATGTCCGTACGCACCGACCAGCTGTTGGAAGTCTGGCGCTCGGTGGAGATCTGCCAGTTCAGGAAGAGCTTGGCCGCGGTCGGGTTGGCGGCCTGCTTGAAGATCGCGAGTCGTTGGCCCCAGGCCATGAAGGGGTGCCCGTCGGGCATGCCCATACGGATCCCGGTGGTGGCCGTCGCACTGGCTCCGGTACCGAGACCGACGACCGCCGTCTTGTTGTTGATCGCGGTGCTGGGCGAGAACGAACCACGAGCGAACTGCGGCTGCTGGGCGGCGAGGGCCGCCATCCAGTCCCAGCCGTACTTCTCCGCGTAGAGAGCGTAGAGGTAGAGGACCGCATCGTCGTCGTGCGGGTAGGAGGAGGCGACCTTGCCCTTCCAGCGCGGATCGATCAGGTCCAGCGGAGA
Source organism: Streptomyces sp. NPDC002787 (assembly GCF_053592095.1). Classification (NCBI taxonomy): domain Bacteria; kingdom Bacillati; phylum Actinomycetota; class Actinomycetes; order Kitasatosporales; family Streptomycetaceae; genus Streptomyces; species Streptomyces sp. NPDC002787. The sequence goes on from NZ_JBSFVC010000059.1 coordinate 19,013, forward strand.
CCGGGGCGCGTTCGCGCCGGCCGCCGCGATGTCGTAGACGTAGCTGAAGGCGATGACCGCCGCAGAGATCCAGGCGCCGTCGGAGTCCCGGAACTTCTTGTGGAGCTTGCTGAAGCCGGCGGGCTTGTAGTGCAGCAGTCGGCCCTCGCGCTTCCAGCGGGTGAAGTCCTGCAGCGTCTGCAGCTGGACAACGTCGGGGACGAGGGTGTCGGTCGCGAACTGGTTGTCGATCCGGACATCGTGGTACTTGCTGTAGTCCACGATCAGCTGGAGGTCTATCTCCGGGAACCGTGCGCGGAAGGCGTTGCGCGCGCCCGCACCGCTGCCCGAGTTGGCGAGGTCGCCGCCCGCGTAGACCACGAGTTTGCCGCCCTCGGCGAGGGCGTCCTGGTACAGCTCGTCGAGGGTCCTGGTCTCCTCGGAACCGCTGCCGGTCGCGGACTTGGCGGAACCGGCGGAGGCGGAGGCGGCCGAGGCGGGGGATGCGGTGGTGCCGAGTGTGCCGAGGCTGAGCGCAGCCCCCGCTCCGGTGGCGAGAAGTCGTCGTCGGCTGGGCAAGTTGGTCACGGGATTTCGCTTTCTGTGTGGGGGCAGGGTGATCTCGGTTCAGGCGCGTTCCGCGGCCCGTGCGACCGCCTCGGCGAGCATCGCCGCGACATCGTCGGGGTGGGACAGGTGCGGGGAATGCCCCGAGGGCACCCGCACGCTGTGTGCGGCGCGGGCGGCCCACTGTTCCTGCACGGCCGGCGGCAGGGAGGGGTCCTGTGTTGCCACGATGTAGGTGAGTGGTGTGTGGGCGGGGGCGGCGCCGAGCGTTTCGGTGAAGGCGCGCATTCCTTGCCAGTTGAGCCGTTCGACGGCCTGGGCGGTCAGGTCGGGGTCGACACCGCTGAAGATGGCCTGCTCGACGTCACCTGCCTTGACGGCGAGTCCGTCGGACGAGTGGATCCAGTTGGGCGGGAAATCGCCGCCCATCCATTCCATCATCGAGCTGCCCGGTTCCAGCGCGAACGCGGCCATGTAGACCAGCTCTGCGACCTGGCCCGTCTCGGCCGCCGCCCAGGTGGCGGGAACACCGCCGTAGGAATGCGCGGCCAGCACCACAGGCCCCTGGAGGGAGTCAACAGTTACGAATCACCGCCACGTCCTCCGTGAGGCCTTGGGTGAGAGCGCTGTCGGGGTGGCTGCTGGGTAGCTGCACAGCCCGGGAGTCGACCCCCCGGGCGGTAAGGCGCTCGCTCAGGGGACCGAAGACCCACGGGGTGTGCATCGCTCCGTGCACCAGCACGACGGTCGGTTTCATAAGTGTCCTCCTCACGTGCGGAAGGCCATGTGCCGCGACGGGGAGCCGCGGCGAACGGCCGGCGTTGCGATGGTCAGTCGTTCATCGCGTCGCGGACGAGCGCGGTGTCGACGAACTGTTCGAAGCGGACGATGAGTCCGCCGCGGACGACGAAGTGATGGGCGACGCGCACGTCGATCGGCTTGCCGGTGGCCTTGTTGACGGCGGTGTAGCGGGCGAGGACGACGACGTTCTCGCCGTCGACGACGTAGGTGTCGTCGTGGGCGATCCAGCCCGTCCAGTCCTGGCCGAGCTTCTCCATCACGTTGGACGTGACGCCTTCGGGCGTGCGGTAGGTGCCGGCGAGCGGGAAACCGGCCATCTCCGTCCACTCCACGTCGGGGGCGAGGGTGGCGCGCAGGGCGTCCAGGTCACCGGCGGCGGAGGCCAGGTACTGGCGGCGGACGACGTCGGCGGGCGCGGTGGAGGTGGCGAACTCGGTCATGGTCAGCCCCACTTCATCTCGCCCTTGGCGACCTTCGCGCCGATCTGGGCGGCGATCAGCATGCCGTTGTCGGGGTAGCGGGCGACGAGGGCCTCGGTGAGGGCGGCGCCGTCGGCGGCCTTGCCGAGCTCCTCCTCGAAGGCGACCAGGTAGTCGCGGGTGGCGGTGATGGCGGAGGCGTCGGCGGCGGTGCCGGGCAGCCGGTGGCCGGGGACGACCAGCTCCGGCTCCAAGGCGGCCATCTCGTCGAGGAGCTTGATCCAGGCGGCGCGGGACTCGGGGGTGGCGGTGTCGGCGACCCAGACGTGCTCCTTCTGGAAGAGCAGGACGCCGCCGAGCAGGGCGCGGTGCTCGGCCTGCCACAGGTAGTGGCGGTCGGACAGCTCGGGGACGCCGCCCTTGAGCTCGAAGCGGTGGCCTTCGAGGGTGAGGTCGCCGGTGAGGGGCTCCAGGTCGACCAGGCGGGTGGGCAGGTTGAGGCCGAGGGCCTCCCAGGCCTTGAGCTTGCCCTCGTAGGAGTGCTTGATGTGCTCGATGACGATCGGGGTGGCGACGAACCGCGCCTCGGGGAAGGCGTCGGCGATGACCTCGGCGCCGAAGTAGAAGTCGGGGTCGCCGTGGCTGACGAACACCGTGGTGAGCTTCCTTCCGGAGTCGAGGACCTCGGCGGCCAGGCGGTGGCCGTCGGCGCGGGTGAAGGCGGCGTCGACCAGGAGGGCCTCGGTCTCGCCGGTGACGAGGGTGGCGGTCTTGTTCTTGCTGCCGGCGGGGAAGTCGAGGTCGAGGACCTTGAAGGAAAGAGTGCTCATGGCTGCTTCCTGATGTGAGGTGCTGGTTGGGGGAAACCGGCGCTCCGCCATGTGGCGGTGCGTCCTGGAGAGACGGGTGAGGTCGGAGCTGCAGTCAAGATCGATCTGCGGTTGCACGGAGCACATGTCGGCTCGTACGCCGTGCCGGTAGGAACGGACCGTCAGCCCTGGGTGCCGTTCTGGTCCGTGGGGTAAAGACCGAGAAGGTTCTTGGGGTCCGACGGGTTGACGCCATGGACGTCGCCGACGTAGAGGCCGATGCGAGCCTTGTAACGATCCAGGGCCGCACGGTCGCTCATGAACTCACCGAGGCCGAGCGGGTTCATGTTGGCGTAGCCGAAGACGCTCTTGCGGCCGGCCGGCGGGGCGACGTCGGTGCGGGCGCTCCAGGTGCCGATGGCGTGTTCCTGGGCGTCCTTGGACACCAGCCAGCTCAGGTACAGCTTGGCGGCGGCCTTGTGCGGGGCGTTCTTGAGGATGGCGCCGGTCTGAGGCCAGGCCACCCACGGGGACTTGCGTGGCAGGCTGGTCCGGGAGAGACCACTGGCACTGCCGGCGCTGCCCAAGCTCGCCACGTAGTCGCCGGTGCCGACCAGGTCGGCGGAGTCCTGGGTGCCACGCACGAACTTCGGGTTCTGGGCAAGCAGTCGCTTCAGGTAGTCAAAGCCGTACTTGTCGGTGAGCTGCTTGAAGTAGTACAGGACGGCGTCGTCGTCGTTGGGGTAGGTGAAGACGAGCTTGTTCTTGAACTCGGGCTTGAGGAAGTCCTTCGCTTCGACCGGCGCGTCCGAGCCGAGGGTGGTAGCTGTGACGTTGGCGAAGCCGAAGAAGAACACGCCGGTGTAGTAGCCGTCCTTGTCCTTGATCTGCCGGTAGACCTTGTCCCAGCCGACCGGCTTGTACTTCTGCAGCACTCCTTCCTTCTTCCAGCGCGGGAAGTCGTCGAGGGTCTGCAGATGGACGACATCGGCGACGACGTGGCGTTCGGCGACCTGGTTGTCGACGCGGGCGTCGTGGTTCTTGCTGAAGTCGACGACGATGTCGACCTTCATCTTGGGGAACTTCTCCTCGAACGCCTTCTTGAGATAGTCGGCCTGGCCGGGCTTGTCTCCCCCGGCGTAGACCACGAGGCGGCCGCCCTCGGTCACGGCCTGTTGGTACAGCGCCTGAAGCTGGGCCTCCTCACTCGATCCGGTCTGTGCGGGGTGGGAGGAGGGGACGGCGGCGGCGGTGGCACCGCCCGCGGCCAGGACGCATAGAGCCACGCCGAGGGCCCAGGTGCTGCGGGTCGACTTCACAACTACTCCTTCGGGGGCCTAGAGGGTTTCAGGCGGTCAGAGATGCCGGGCGCCGATGACGTGGGCGGGGTCCAGGACGGTGACCCGGTCCGCGGACGTCACCCCCGGCCGCTGCCGACGCGGCGGGCGACACCACGTGCTGACAATATATCTGCTGCTGCAGATTCTGCAAATACAGATCCTTCCGACGTCGAACTTCTGGCATTCTGGTGAGGTGAACGAGCAACTGCTGTATGACGAGGACGTGACCCTCTTCGGTCTGTTCGTGGAGGCCTACGCATGCCTCAAGCCACTGGTGAACCGCGATATCGGCATTCCCGACACCTGGTTCGAGGTGCTGCTGCGACTGGGCCGCACACCCGGTCACCGGATGCGCATGACCGACCTGGCCAATGCCGTGTCCTTCAGCTCGGGCGGCTTCACCCGGCTCGCCGACCGCATCGAGAGGGAAGGGCTGATCCGCCGAGAGCCCGACCCCCACGACCGACGGGCGGCACTCGCCGTACTGACCGAGCAGGGCGGCGAAGCCCTCAACAAGGCGTTGACCGCCCACGTCTCCCACCTGCGCAGTCATGTCACCTCCGTGCTCTCAGCCGAAGACCGCTGCCACTTCGCACGCATCCTGCGCACACTTCGCGACGCCAACCAGTGAGCTCGGGCCGTAGACCCAGGCGATAGCTGCGCGCTCCGACGATGGTCGGCGGTAACGGTCCTCGCACTCGGTCACCGACATCTGGACGAGACACCCTGCACGAGACAGCCCTCCACGTTCGGCGCGAGCGACGGCTCTGCGGCCCGCGCCGGCCCGGAACCAGGGCTGCCGGTACCGCTGATCGTCCCTTCCTTGCAGGTCAGACTGTTGTCGGCGCAGCGCGCTGAGCTAGCCCGCGGCCACTTCCAGGTCGAGGGCAGCGCGCGAATCCAGGCAGTCGTCCCGGTCCAGGCTGCCCTGCTGTACGCGCGCGAGGCGACGGAGGAGGCGGTGGGCGGACTGCATGCGTACGCGCGCCAGTTCTGCGTCGAGGCCGTGGCCCAAGCCCGCCCTGTCGGGAGAGGACCTCGTCGCGGAGGACCGAGAGGAACTGCGCGAGACGAGCGCGCTCCTGCTCGGCGACATCCTCATAGTCGGCCAGTTACTGACTTCCTCGGGGTGTTGTCGGGGGTAGCGGCGTCTCGACCGCCTGGTGGCCACGGGCGCGATCCGCGGTTTCACCGCTCTCGTCGACCCCCAGGCGCTGGCCTGGCACACCGAGGCGTTCGTCGAGGTCTACTGCGCCGGCAACCCCACCCCCGCCCAGCTGCGCCAAGCCCTGGAAGACGTCCCCGAAGTTGTCGAAGCCTGCACCGTCTCCGGAGCAGCCGACGCAGTGCTCCACATGCTTGCCAGAGACATCACCCATCTGGAACTGGCCATCCAACGGGTACGCGCCACCGCCCCCGTCGACAGGACCGAGAGCGTCATCGTGCTCTCCCGGCTACTCAACCGGCCCTTGGTTGTGACTACTGGCGATTCGGTGGGCTCAGCCGACCGGGCTGGGGGACAAGGCAAAGCCGAAGAGGTTTTTGGGGTCGTCGGGGTCGGCGACGAGGTCGATCTCCTCGCACAGCGAGGTGCCGTTCACGCACTCACGCAGGTATCGCAGCGCGGAGTAGTCCTCGATGGCGAACCCCACGGAGTCGAACACGGTGATGTGGTCGTCGTTGGTCCGACCGGCGGCCTTCCCAGTCAGAACCTTCCACAGCTGGGTCACCGGGAAGTCTGCCGGCATCGCCTGGATCTCTCCCTCGATGCGGGTCTGCGGCTCGAACTCCACGAAGACAGTGCCTCGGCGCAGGATCGCGGGGTCGAGTTCCGTCTTGCCGCAGGCAAAGGTGTTCAGGTGGGTGGATTCGCCGCGCGTGCCACCACTGCACCGGACGGTGTGCCACGGACACGGGAAGCGTCTATGCGGTGGCGGCGCGGCGGTTGAGGAGTGGTTACGGTCGCCGGCCCTGCCCTTGTCGTTGACGCACGGCGCGCAATGCACGACGCGTGATCAACAAGCTGCGGCTCCGCCACCCCGACAACGCTCACTGGCTTCGTTCACTTCAAGCAGCAGCGTTTGTCCATCGGTTCGGGTGGCGATGGGCGGTCGGCGGGGCCGTGGATGTTCACGAGAAATGACGTCAGATCCCGTCCTTGAACCCGCAGGGCGGAGCAGTGCGGGTTGTGAGTCGTTGGAGGGGATGTGAGAGATGAAGGACGTGCCCGGGCAGGTGGATTGATCGGTCCGCGAGTCTTGATCTCGCTACCGGGCCTGTTGATTACTGACTTCCTCGGGGTGTGGTCGGGGGTGGTGACGGGTGGTGATCCCTGCGGTAGGCCGGGGGTATGCGGTACGCGCAGGGTGGCGGGCTGACCGCCGAGAGGCGACGGCTTCGTGAGCGGATCCGGTACGAGGCAGGTGAGCGGTTCGGCCGTGGTGAGAGGACTGCGGTGATCGCTCTCGGGCCGGTGGCCGAGGACTGCCCTACCGTCGGAACCGCTGCTGGCCACCCCTCCGACCGCCTCCGGCTCGCCGCAACAGTCACTTCCACCGGGTTAACAGCAGTCGGTAGGGGGTGAGGCTGGGGGCTACTACTTGGTGCCGACCGTGCGCAGTGTGGCGAGTACCAGTGCCCGGGTGACGGTGACAATTTCGCTCACGCGGACCTGTTCCTGCGGGCCGTGTGCGAGGCGTACGTCGCCGGGGCCGTACTGCAGCGTGGGGATGCCCGCCCCGGAGTACAGTCGCAGGTCGCTGCCGTAGGGGGCGCCTCGCTCAGAAGGTCGCGGGCCGCCGGTGACGTCGGCGTGCGCGTCGGCGACCTGGGCCGCGAGCGGATGCCCGGCCGGCAGCCGTCCGCTGGCGAACTGCCCGCCGGGCCACGTCACCGTGGCGGGGTGGGAGCGCAGCCAGGGGTCGGCCGCGCAGGCTTCGGCCACGCACGCCTCCAGTTCGGTGCGTGCCTGGGCCGGATCCTCGCCCAGCCGGACGCCCAGTCTTCCCTCGGCCACCAGCAGGTCGGGCACGCTGCTGGCCCAGTCGCCGGAATGGACGGTACCGACGGACAGCGGGTAGGGGATGGGGTATTCGGACATGAGCGGGTCGGCGTCGACGTTGCGGCGGGCTTCCAGATGGGCGAGCGCGCGGTGGATGGGCAGGTATGCGTCGATGGCACTCACTCCCACGTATCTGGTGCTGCCGTGGGTGGCTTGGCCGGGTACTTGGATGCGAAAGGTCAGGGCGCCGGCGTTCGCAGTCATGACCGCGCCGCTGGTCGGTTCGGTGATGATGCAGGCGTCGCCGGTGTGGCCGCGTTGGAGGGTGCCGAACGCCCCGAGTCCCCCGTCCTCTTCGCTGACTACGAAATGCGCGGACACCTGGCCGCGCAACCTTGCGCCCGCCTCCCGTATCGCGGCCAGGGCGGCGAGTATCGCCACCACCCCCGCCTTCATGTCGCACGCTCCTCGTGCGTGCACCACGTCCCCGGTAACCCGAGGGCGGAAGGGGTCACCCTCCCAACGCGCCAGGTCTCCGGAAGGGACGACGTCGACGTGCCCCTGGAGGATCAGGGTCGGCCCGTCGCCCTGGGGCACCGTGCCGCCCACCAGGCCCCACGCCTCGGTGCGCGGGGCCTCGCTGCCGGGAAAACGGGGATGGTCACGTAGCTCGGGCAGGTTCATGGACCACAGGTCGACATCGAGGTCCATCCGCTTCAGATGCTGGGCCAGGCCGTGCTGAACCTCGGACTCCGCGGCGCTCCCCGTCACGCTCGGAACAGCGAGGAGTTCCAGCAGCAGCCGGGCGATGCCCGCCTCGTCCACCGCGGCCAGTGCCGAGGCTTCCACATCGCTCAGGCTTACCGTCATCTCAACACTGCTCCCAGCACGTGACATCAGGACAAGCCGGAGACTATGTTCGGCGCACAACGCAAGCAATCGCCATTTGCTGCTGCCTACTGTCTCTTTCTTGCAATGTCAGCGGGCCCGTGGCCATTTCTTGCGCTGGGCCGCAGGTTCTGATGTCTGGAGTGAGGTCATGGACGCCATCGATCAAGCGATCATCCGGTACGTGCTGCACGACGCACGGGCCACATACGCCCAGATCGGCAAGGCGGCCGGGCTGTCCGCGCCTGCCGCCAAGCGGCGTCTCGACCGCCTCGTGGCTACCGGAGCGATCCGCGGTTTCACCGCTCTCGTCGATCCTCAGGCGTTGGCCTGGCATACCGAGGCTTTCGTCGAGGTCTACTGCGCCGGCAATCCCACCCCCGCCGAACTGCGCCAAGCCCTGGAAGCCATCCCCGAGGTCGTCGAAGCCTGCACCGTCTCGGGGGCCGCCGACGCAGTCGTCCACATGCTCGCCAGAGACATCCCCCACCTGGAACAGGCCATCCAACGCGTGCGCGCCACTGCTCCTGTGGAACGGACCGAGAGCGCCATCGTGCTCTCCCGGCTGTTGAACCGGCCTCGCGTGTGATCGACACCGTGGGACCACCGCGAGTGCCGAGGCTGGCGTCCACCGGCCTCGGGCCGACGCAGCAGACCGGTGGTTGCCTCGGTGGCTACAGTAGACGGGCAATCGATCCGGAGACGTGGGCGATGCCAGCACTCGCCGCGCTGGTCGTGCGCGCCGTCCGCGAATCACAGAGGTTGCGCGACCTCGGCGACGAGGCCGAGAACCTGTAAGGCGGCGGAGCCTCCCGGCACCGCCTCATGCGCTCGTTCTGAGCGTGTCCAGGAGGCGGGTGAAGTTGCGGCATCCGCCGCCGTCACAGAAGCGGATGTCGGGGTCACTCTCCCGGAACCAGCACGAGGGGCACAGACCGCTGTGGCGGACCTGGCGGTTGGTCCAGAAGGCGGGTTCGACGCCGGAGCGGTGGGCCTCGCGGTCCTCGCCGAAAGCCGCCACCACTCCGGCGAGGCCAGGACGCGCGCCCGGGCGAGCGCCTTGGGGACCAGGACGTCGCGGACGGGGATTGCTGCGGACGGGGGTTGCTGCGGTCACTGCTGATACCTGCCCATCAGGCGCTGAAGGTCCTCGGCCAAGACCTGACCGTAGCGGTCGGCGGACAACTCGTGTACGCGCTTGGTCAGGATCTCCGCGTCCTGGGCGTCGGCGGCGAACTGGCCGAGCCCGGCCCCGTCCGGGCCGGAGATGGTCAGCACCGCGGCGGCGGGGCCTGGCTCGACGCGCTTGGAGACCTCGTTGAGGGCGTGCAGGGCGCACGCGAGGGCAAGCGCTGCGGCCAGAGAGCCGTCCTGCGCGAAGCCGGCGGTGTCGGCGGCGCTGAGCCAGCGTCCGCGGTGTTCAACGGGCATGGCGGAACTCCATTTGCTGGGTGGCCGGCGGCGCTGGCCGGGGTCCGGGGGTGGGGCACTGTGGGCAGGACGAAGTCGAGCCGCTTGTCCATCTCCAGTCGGAACGTGCCGTACGGGTTGATGTTCGACCAGAAGAGCGGGGTCAGCCCGCGCCGGTCCTCGTCCGAGAGCTTCTTCGCCCACGCGGGTTCGGCAAGAACGCGCTGAAGCAGCAGGGTATTGATGTGGACCAGGCTGGACTGGAGCAGGTGGAGCGCAAGCATGGAGGTCTCGGCGTGCTCCTTGTCCGGGCCGGTCAGGGCGCCGTCCTTGCCGTAGTGCAGCACGGTGTTCGCCGAGTTCCAGTTCTCCACGACCTGGAGGCCGCCGTGAATCTCGCGGCGCAGGTCCGGGCTGGCGAGGTAGTCGCACGCGAAGATGGTGCGTACCGCGCGGCCGAGTTCTTCGAGCGCGGCGTAGGTGGGGTGTTTGGGGCCGCCGCGGGTGAAGCGGCGCAGGACCTGTTCCGCCTCCGCGGTGCCAGGCGCAGGGCGGTGGCGTACTTGACCATCTGGTCGTACTGCTGAGCGATCAGGTCCCACTTGATGGCCGGGTCGTCAGCGAGCCGCCGAGCGCCGGCCAGCCGGGCGGGGTGTCGTCCGGCCGGTACAGGCGGATGCTGCCGAACGGGTCATCTGACTATCCGAAGGCTACCCGCCAGTTACTTTTCCCTTGGGGACAGAGCTGGGAGTCCGGGGCCGTGAGTCCCGCGGGTTCACGCAAACTGAAGGGTTCTTGGTGGGAACCCAAGGGTCCGTCGCCGTGCTTCACGGTGCTGGTTCCGCGAGTTTGACTCCAACTCACGACCACGCCGTTTCCTGGCTCTCTGGGCGGCCGAGAGGGCAAGCGGGTTAACGAAGAGGGTGGCCGTAACGCAACTTGTTGAGAGCGGCCCCGCCGGTGGTGTCCACCACGGCAGCGCCGTCGGGGCGCCAACCGGCGGCCTCGTAGAAGCGCCGGGCTCGTTCGTTGCCTTCGAGTACCCACAAGACGGCCTGTGAGTAGTCCGCCTGTCCGAGAGTCGTCAACACTGCCACCATCAACTGCTTTCCGATCCCAGCGCCCCAGACCTCGGGCATCGCGTAGAGCGTGCCGATTTCCGCGACGGCAGAGCTCTCCTCAGACGGGCTGAAACTTGCGAACCCGACGATCCCCGCCTCGGTTTCGGCTACCAGCACTCCCGACGATGGCCACCGTGTCTCTGCGATACGTGACTTCCAGCCGGATTCTTCGTGGCTTGGGTCCATGGCGTCGAGGTAGTGCTGCGGAACAAGACCGGCAAAGGCCACCTGCCAGGAGCGCACGTAGACACCAGTGACCGCCGAGGCGTCATCAGGCCCTGCCTGTCGAATCCGCATGGCCGTCATTCTTCAAGGCTCCGTGCTCCGGGCCAAGTTCTTTTGCCGAGGGCAACTGTCGAGTGCTCGGCTGCCTGTTCCAGCAGGGCCCGCGCCGAGTCCGCGTAGCGGATGGCGGTCTTCTCGTCGATGCCGAAGACGAGCGCGAGGTGAAGTGGGTCGGCGCCGTGGGTGAGGGCCTCTTCGAGCTGGCGGTCGACGCGGAGCCGTTCGAGGGTGGCGGTGAGGTTGCGGGTGGCCCGGGTGGTCCAAAGCTTGCTGGCCGGGCCGAGTTCGACGGCGGTCTTCTGGGTGATAAGCAGGTGGGGGTTGGCCGTGTTCGGCCAGCGGCTGCGACTGTGGTCGAGCCAGTCCAGGACCGCGCGGTGGGTGAGGTCGTCGAGCGGGCGGACGTGGCCGCCGACGGTGATGCGCCGGTTGCCCAGGTCGACGTCGTGCAGCTGCATGGTGCGGATCATCTTCGGCCGTGCCGCGTGGACGGCGGCCAGGGCGACGATGAGCCGGATGTCTGGGGTGGTGGCGGTGGCGATGGCCTCGTCGAGGTCCGCCTGGACAAGAGCCTGGAGGATGCCGCCGGTCTGCCGGGGGACACGGATGCGGATCGTGGGGTTGCGGAAGATCTGACCGTTCTTCTTCGCGTGCCGGAACAGTGATCGCAGTGCGACGATCCGGCTTTCGCGCTGTTTGCCGGTGACAACGTCCCGGGCCGCGATGATGTCCTCTCGGGTGACCTCCCGCAGGTGGTCGTAGCGGCTGGACCACTCCAGCAGCACCGGATGGATCTCACCCAAGTAGGCCCATGTCGTATGCCGGGAGCGGGGCTCGGACCGCGGGCCACCGTCGAGGAGAGTGCGGATCCAGGCTTCGACGGCGCGATGGATGCCCGGGGGCATCCCGTCCAGTTTCCGCTCCAGCCACCGGTCGACGGCGGGGGCCCGGTCGTCGGCGAACAGGCCGAGACGGTCGAGGACTTCGGCGGTCCGCGCGACGGGAAGCCCACGAACTCGTAGGGCCGGGAAGAGCTCGGAGTACCGGATCGACTCACCTTCGCGGAAGCCGGACAGCACGATGACTAGGGCTCGGTTCACGTCGCTGGTGATCCAGCGGCTCCAGCCGCGTCCCTCTCCCAGCACCGGAGCGGCCTGCTGGGCCCGGACCAGCCATGGTTTGGCCAGGTCGGCGTGGAGTTCCCGGTCGAACCGGCGAAAGTCCCGAGTGACGGTGAACAGTGTCAGTTGCGTTGATGCCGTGATCACGCGAGGCGGTTCGGGAAGCGGCGGCGGCTTCAGCACGCGCCGCCCTGCCTTGCCGATCCGCGGCCCGCCGTTCTTGGGCCGCTGGAGGTTCGCGAAGAACAGTTGTTGGCAGGTCACTCGCCGTAGGTACGGCTCGATCACCGAGGCCTTGCCGCTGGCCTTGATCGCCCAGGTCGCCTGAGCCCAGCAGAGACGGCAGTAGCCGTACTTGTCGTCGACCGCGACCTGCCGTCGGCAGCCGCCGCATTCGCCGACGGCGTGTTGCTGGCCGTAGGTGTAGCAGCCGCGGCAGAACCGCCGGGCAACTGCCCCCAGGCGAAACAGCCCACGCAGGAGGCTGCCGGCTTGTTCTCGCTGATCTTCCCCATGGTGGTGACCAGGTCACATCGGCGGCAACGAACGGCCGTCGCGGCGCTTGGGCGCCACGGCCGGGGCCGCCACCGAGCCGGTCGTGGCCTCCTGGACTCCAGCCTGCTGACCTGGGCGCCTGACCTTCCCGGGCTCGGGAATCAGCAGATCGTTGATCTCGCGGCCGAGCACGACGCAGATCACGTCCAGGTCCTCCAGCTTGAGGGAGACCGGCTGGCCGGACCACAGGCCGGACATCTTCCCGGCCGAGATCACCAAGCCGTGTTCGGCCAAGCTCCGTTGGAGCTCGGACGCCTTCCAGATCCCTTTGTTCGCGGCGGTCAGCCGCAGGTTCCACTTCATCCCATCAGTCCTTCCAGCCGCTTCGCGGCCCGCTGCTGCCCGGACACCCAGGCGTCCTCGACCCGGGTCTGCTGAACGTGGATGTACCGCATCGTCGTGGCGATTCAGGAGTGACCGAGGACCGCCTGGATCCCGAGCAGATCAAGTCCTCCGAGGTAGAGCTCGGATGCGCAGAAGTGCCGCAGGACGTGCGGCGTCAGCGTGTCGGACCAGCCCGGCAGATGGGCCTTCGCCGCGGCAGCCAGGCCGTTGCGCAACGCGTCGTCGCCCACGCGGCGCGAGGAGCCGTCTGAGTTCTTGCGCTCGGAGGGGAACAGCGGGGCACCGGGACGGGTGTGATCGTCGTCGAACTGGCCCCAGACGTCCTCGATGAACCACCGCAGCGTGCGGTCGGCGCCGTTGATCAGCGGCACCATCCGCTCGCGCGGGCCCGAGCCGCGGGCGCCCTTGCCATGACGCACATGGAGCTTGCCGAAGCGGCCCAGCTCCCACTTGATGTCGGCCAGGTCGAGCTTGCATGCCTCGCTCACCCTGAGTCCGACCTGCGACATCAGTTTCGATGCGGTGTAGTTCCGCGCGGTCGGGGCGAACTTGCGGCAAGTGGCCAGCTCGCCGCCCCAGCCGGTGAACAACGTCTTGATCTCCGGCTCGGTCGGCGGGATCCGCAAAGCCGCGTCCTTGGATCCCCGCGGCCGGTTCATCTCATCGATCGGGCACTCGACGACCCGCCCGGTCATCCGATGGATCTCGACCTTGTGCCGCAGCTCCAGGAACAGGAAGTACGTGGTCAGCGCCTGCGCGCGGGCCAGCCGGGTGCCGCTCGGTGAACCCCTCAGCACCTTCCCGAAATACCCGTCGGCGTCAGCCGGCTCCATATCCCACAGCGGTCGGCCGAACCAGGCCCGCATCTGGTCCAGGTGCCCGACATCCCAGCGGATGGTGCCGTCCGCAAGCCCCGCCGAAGCCCGCGCGAGAACGAACCCGGCGAGCACGTCGGTCTCGAACTGCTCCAGCTCCTCCGCCGAGACCGGATCACGGATCTCGCGCAGGTCGCGTACGGCTGCCAGAGCCAACCCGAGCCTCCTCGCCTTCACCCCGATCACAGATCGATCGGACGAAGTGAGAACACCTCAAGAATCCTGAAGTTACGTCACCAGCTCGAAGAACCCCCTAAGATGTCCTAACAAAGGCGTTGGACGTGTCGGTGGGTGATGAGACAGGTGGCGATGCCGAGGAAGGCTTCATGGATGTCGTCGCGTCGTTCCCAGCGGA
>NZ_JBSFVC010000060.1:0-32222 GCF_053592095.1 Streptomyces sp. NPDC002787
GCCGCCGGGGCCGCGGAAGTGGGCCGGCGGGGGGGGCCGCGGCCCCCCGGGGCGTGGCCCCGGGGGGGGGGGGGGGGCGCCGCGGTTGGCCCCGGGGGGCCCGGGCCCCCGCCCGCCCCGACCCCCCCGCGGGGGGGCCCCCCGCCCCCCCCCGCGGGGCCCTGGCCCGGAGGGGGCGTCACCTCCGCGCCAGGGCCCCGGCCTGCCGCAAGGCGTCTACACAACCCGTCCCCAGCCGTCGAGATCCCTTGGCAGAACCGCTCCAAGGAACACTTCCTGCGGTCGAGCAGATGTCCTACGACAGTCGGCAGGGACAGTACCTCCCTGCTGCCGGACCGAGACCCAACCGGTCATCCAGCCGGTCTCCACTGCCGCTGGAGTGGCCGCCCCGAAACTCGCGGTGACATCTTGGAAAGGGGCACTTCATGCCGGACTCAGGCGTCGTAAGGACGCGTCATGCGATCGATGTGGCGGCCGAGCCCAAGGCCGTGTACGAGCTGATCGTGGCGGCGGAGGACTGGCCGCACGTCTTTCCTCCCACCGTGCACGTGGAGAAGCTCGACTCGAACGGCCGCTCGGAACGGCTGCGGATCTGGGCCTTCGCGAACGGGGAGGTGCGGTCGTGGACCTCCCGCCGGGAACTGGATCCGAGTGCACTGCGCGTGACGTTCCGCCAGGAGGTGTCGTCGGCGCCGGTCGCGTCGATGGGCGGCGAATGGATCGTCGAGGCCGCGCCGGGCGGCAGCAGTGTCGTGCTGCTGCACGACTTCACCGTCGTCGACGACGACCCGGCGGACCGCGCGTGGGTGGAGCGGGCCGTCGACACCAACAGCGGCTCCGAGCTGGCCGCGCTGAAGGCGGCTGCCGAGTCCCTGGCGGCGGAGCCGAGGGCACTGCTGTCGTTCGCCGATCACGTCGACGTCTCGGGCCCGCGGCAGGAGGTGTACGACTTCCTGTGGCGAGCCGACCTGTGGGAAGAGCGGCTTCCGCATGTGCGCCGGCTCGTGCTGACCGAGCCCGGCGATGACCTGCAGACGGTGGAGATGGACACCCGCGCCGCCGACGGTTCGGTGCACACGACCAAGTCGGTACGCGTCGGCTTCGCACCGGACCGGCTCGTGTACAAGCAGATCCAGGTGCCGCCGCTGATGACCGCGCACACGGGCCGCTGGACCGTCGAGCCGACCGAGCACGGGGTGCGCGCCACCTCGCACCACACGGTCGTCCTGCGCCCCGAGCGGGTGCGAGAACTGCTGGGCCCCGAAGCCACCCTGGACACGGCCCGCGACCTCGTGCGCCAGGCCCTCGGCAGGAACAGCACGGCCACCCTCACCCTGGCCAAGGAGGCCGCGGAACGCGCCGTGTCCCGTTGACGTCGGGCGAACGGGAAAGGGCGGGGCCCCGGAGATCCGGGGCCCCGCCTCCGTGTTCCCGTTCAGCTTCCCGACAGGGAGGAGTTGACCAGTTCGACGAAGGCCCGGGGGGTCTCGGCGCCGTCCAGGTCCTCGTCGGGAAGGGCGACCCCGTAGGCGCGGGTGATACGGCCGGCCACCTCCAGCAGGGCGAGGGAGTCGTAGCCGAGGTCCGTGAACGACACGTCGGCGATGTCCCCGCTCAGGTCGACACCCTCGTCCTCGCCGGCCGACTCGCGCAGGATGCGGGTGAAGTCGTCGATGCTCAGTGCCGTGACCCCGTTGGCGCTCATGGTGGGTTCCTTCCGTTGGTTTCGTACGCGTTGGTGGGTCCACCGGTCGTGCCGGTGGTTCGGGTGGTCCTGTGGTTCCGGAGCCGCGGCGGTTCAGTTGGTGTGCGTGACCACCGCGGCCGCGTTGAAGCCGCCTTCGCCGCGGGCCAGGACCAGCGCCGCGTCACCGACGAGCGGGCGTGCTTCGCCCGTCACCAGATCCACGGGGCAGTCCGCGGCGACCGAGGTAACGTGCGCGGTCGGGGGGATGCTGCCGTCGCGCAGGGCGAGCAGCGCGGATACCAGGTCGAGGGCGGCACCGCCCGCGTACAGGCGGCCGGTCTGTGCCTTCGGTACCGCGACCCGCACCCCGCGGGCACCGAACACCGCGGCGACCGCGGCCGCTTCGGCACGGTCCGCCTCGGGTACGCCGGCCGCGTCCGCGAAGACGACGGCGATGGCGTCGGGCGTGCGGTCCGCGTCCGCGAGGGCGGCTCGGATCGCACGCTCCAGACCGTCGGCCCCGGGGTCGCGCGGATCGGGGTCGAACGTGGCCGCGTACCCGGCGAGTTCGCCGTACACGCGGGCACCGCGCTCCTCGGCGGACGCCGGGTCCTCCAGGACCAGGTACGCGCCGCCCTCGCCCGGGACATGGCCCGAGGCCGCCTCGTCGAAGGGCAGGTACGCGCGGTCGGGGCGGTCCTCGGTGCTGAGCCGGCCGGAGGCGAGCTGACCCGCGAGGCCGAGCGGGCACAGGGCGCCGTCGACCCCGCCCGCGAGCATCACCTTCGTGCCCTTGCGGATCTGCCGCCGCGCGTGCCCGATCGCGTCGAGCCCGCCGGCCTGGTCGGTGACGACGGCGCTGCTCGGGCCCTTCAGCCCGTGCCGGATCGAGATCTGACCGGTGTTGACGGCGTAGAACCAGGCGAAGGACTGGTACGCGCTGACGAACTGGCCGCCCTTGCTCCACAGGTTCTGCAACTCGCGCTGGCCGAACTCGAAGCCACCCATCGACGAGGCCGAGGAGACGCCCGCCTCGTAGGGTGACAGGGCCGTGAGATCGATGCCGCTGTCCTTCAGGGCCTCGTCCGCCGCGTACAGGGCGAGGCGGGTCATGTGGTCGGTCTGTGGCAGCAGCCGGCTCGGGATGTGCGCGGTGGCGTCGAAGCCGGGCACCTCGCCGGCGAGCCGCACCCGGTAACCGGAGGCGTCGAAACGGGTGATCTCCGCGATGCCGTTCGCGCCCTCGACGATGGCCGACCAGTGGGCGTCGGCGCCGAGGCCGGTGGGGGCGGCCACGCCGAGGCCGGTGATCACGGGGCGGGTGGCGGTGGCCGTCACGCGGCACTCCTTTCGGGACGGGCGAGGACGACGGCGCTCTGGAAACCGCCGAAGCCGCTGCCGACGCTGAGCACGGAGTCGACCCGGGCCTCCCGCGCGGTGTTCGGAACGTAGTCGAGGTCACACAGCGGGTCGGGCTCGTGCAGGTTCGCGGTCGGCGGGATCAGGCCGTTCTCCATCGCGAGGACACACGCGACGAGTTCGAGCGCGCCGATCGCGCCGAGCGAGTGCCCGATCATCGACTTGATGGAGCTGACGGGCACCCGGTGGGCGTGCTCGCCAAGCGACGTCTTGAACGCGGCGGTCTCGTGCCGGTCGTTCTGCTTGGTGCTGGAGCCGTGCGCGTTGACGTAGTCGATCTGCCCGGGCGCGAGCCGCGCCTCCGCGAGCGCGACCCGGATCGCCTCGGCCATCTCCGCGCCGTCCGAGCGCAGTCCCGTCATGTGGTACGCGTTGCTGAGCGTGCCGAATCCGGCGACCTCGGCGTAGATCCGGGCGCCGCGGCCCCGTGCGTGCTCCAGTTCCTCCAGGATCAGCACCGCGGCGCCTTCGCCGAGGACGAGCCCGTTGCGGGTGTTGTCGAAGGGGCGGGAGGCGTGCTCGGGGTCGTCGTTGCGGGGCGTGGTCGCCTTGATGGCGTCGAAGCAGGCGAGGGTGATCGGGGAGATCGGCGCGTCGGTGCCGCCCGCGACGATGACGTCGGCACTGCCCTCGCGGATCAGATCGGCACCGTGGCCGACGGCGTCGAGGCCCGAGGTGCAGCCGTCGGAGACCAGCGACACCGGGCCCTTGGCGCCGACCTCGCGGGCCAGTTCGGCGGCCAGCGAGCTCGGCACGAAGTGGTCGTAGAGCCGGGGCACGGCGTACGCGGGGTCGACGAGCCAGTGGGCGCCGCCGTCGCTCAGGACGACGTACTCGTTCTCCATCGACGTGGTGCAGCCCACCGCGCAGCCGAGCGACACACCCGTGTGCGTGGCCTGCGGGGTCGTGAGGTCGAGACCGGAGTCGGCCAGCGCCTCCCGGGCGGCGACCAGCGCGAACTGGCCCGCGCGGTCGAGCCTGCGCTCCTCCTGCGGGGAGAGTCCGGCCGCCGCGGGCTGGAGGTCGACCTCGGCCGCGACCTGGGAGCGGTACGGGGAGGCATCGAAGAGGGAGATGGTGCGGGTGGCCGTCCGCCCGGTCGACAGCAGATCCCAGTACCTCTTGATCCCTGTTCCCCCGGGCGCCACCGCACCGATTCCGGTTATGACGACGCGTCGTTCCATGGGCATCCTCACTCGCTGTCGGCGGGAACCGGCGCTCCGGCCCCTGGTCGCAACCGTGTCAAGCCGGTCTGGAGACCCGCTCGAACCGGCCTGGACACCTGTGCGGTCGCGTCGGCGGCCGGTCCTGCGGGTACGCTCGCGAGTTCGGCGAGGGCCCTGTCGAAGGCCTCGCGCTCGGCGTCGGGTCCGCCGGGGCGCGCGGGCAGCAGACCGACCGCACGGGAGCCCCCCTTCGCGACCCGCGGATGGCTGCGCGCGAGCGCGGTGAGCCCCTGTCCGGGGCCCGCCTCCGCGAGCACCACGTCCCGCTCGGCGAGCAGCACGTCGAGCGCCGGCCCGAACAGCACGGGACGCGCGGGCTGGAGCGCCCAGAACCGCGGGTCCCGGGCCCGTTCGTAGGTCAGGGGCCCGGGCTCGTACGCGGAGTGCAGCACCAACCCGGGCCGACGGATCGACACCGAGGCGAGCAGCGGCAGCGCGCGCAGGGCCGCTTCGGTGAGCACCGGGCTGTGGAACGGGTTGAGTGCGCGAGCCCTGCGGCAGGTGAAACCGTCGGCGCGCAGCTTCTCCTCGGCGGTGCGCAGACCGTCCTCGGGGCCGGCGAGCAGCACCTGGCGGGGCGCGTTGACGGCGCCGACGACGACCTCGTCCGTGGTGTACGGGGCGACCTCGTCGGGTCCCGCCCGCACGGCGAGCATGCCGCCCGGCGGGGTGCCGTCGAGCTGGGCGATGCGGTCCGCCATCAGGGCCACGGAGTCGGCCGGGTCGAAGACGCCGGCGAGGGTGGCCGCGGCGACCTCTCCGACGCTGTGCCCGAGCAGGGCCGCGGGCCGCACCCCGGCGTCGAGGACCGTCCGGCCGACAGCCCAGTTGAGCGAGAACAGCAGCGGCTGCGCGGTGCGCGGACCGTCGGCCTCCGGGCCGGTGCGCGCGGTGAGCCAGTCGGCGCGCAGGTCGAACCCCTGCGCACGCCACAACTCCAGAACCTCGTCCATGCGGGTCCGGAAGCCCGGGTGGGCGTGGTACAGGCCGACGCCCATGCCGGGCTGCTGCGCGCCCTGTCCGGGGAACAGCAGTACGGCCGGCTGCGGTGCGGTCACGGCGGGTCTCCTCTCTTCGCTGTCCCGCCATGCTGGGGGCGCTGCCTGGAGCCTCGGTCGACCCCGGGCACAACGGCCGCGGCCGGGCGGCGCGGCTCCCGCACGGCCCTCGTGCCGACCCGGAGCGGCCCCGGACCGGGCCGCTCCAGCCGTTCTGGACCGCTCGTCCACCGACCGGCCGGAGTGTTGTCCCCAGCCGGAGGCACGCGACCCGTCGCCCCGGCGCGCCGCGGGCAGAACGAAGGCCGCCGGACCGGGCACCACCCGGACCGGCGGCCGGCGGTGTCCGCGGGGTTCCCCTGGACAGCCGGTGAAAGGGCATCGGGACATGAGGTTCGACGACCTGTACATCGCCGGGGCCGCCGTGCACCTGGAGGGCAGGACCACCGTGGCGGAGGCGCTGCGGGACGGGCGGTGCGACGAACGCACCGCGACCCGCACCGGGATCGCCTCCGTGGCGGTGTCGACGGGCGCGTCCGCGCCCGAACTCGCGGTGGGCGCGGCACGGCAGGTGCTGGAGCGCACCGATACGCATCCCGCCGACATCGATCTGGTGCTGCACTCGACCGTGCAGCACCAGGGACACGACCTGTGGGCCCCCGCCTCGTACGTCCAGCGGTACGCGCTCGGCAACCGATGCCCCGCGATCGAGATCAAGCAGCTCTCCAACGGGGGCATGGCCGCGCTGGAACTCGCGTCCGGCTACCTCACCGGCGCGCCCGGCCGTACGGCCGGGCTGCTGACCACCGGCGACGTGTTCGCCGAACCCGGCTTCGACCGCTGGCGCAGCGACCCCGGCACCGTGTACGGGGACGCCGGCACCGCGCTCGTCCTCGGGCGGGGGCGCACGGGCTTCGCGCGGCTGCGCAGCCTCGTGACCGTGTCGGACGCCGATCTCGAGCAGATGCACCGGGGGCGGGACCCGTTCTCACCGGTGCCGTTCGCGATCCGGCAGCCGATCGATCTGGGGCTGCTGCAGCGGGCGTTCATCGAGGACACGGGGCGGTCGTACAGCGTCGCCCGGATCACGGCCGGGCAGGACGAAACGCTGAAGCGGGCGCTCGCCGAGGCGGACTGCACGCTCGCCGACCTCTCCTGGTTCGTGCTGCCGAACTTCGGGCGCGGCCGACTGAACTCGACGTTCCTGCGCCGCTGGAGCATCCCGGAGGAGCGCACCACCTGGCGGTGGGGCCGCTCGGTCGGTCACCTCGGGGCCGGCGACCAGTTCGCGGGCCTCGCATTCCTCGCCGAGTCGGGCCGGGCGCGCGCCGGTGAACTGGGCCTGCTGTTCGGGGTCGGCGCCGGTTTCACCTGGAGCTGCGCGATCGTGGAGTTCACGGGTACGGGCGCGGGAGAACCGGGGTCCGGGTGACCGCGCCGCACATGTGGCGCATGCTCGCCGAGCGGGTCGGGGCGGCACCCGGGACCACGGCGCGGCGGCGCGGCGGCGGAACGGCCGGGGCGGGCCGCTGGTCCGCAGCGGCCCGCCCCTTGTCTCCTCTTACCTCATGCCCTCTTGTTCTCTTGCCCCTGTCGCCCGGGTCAGGGCTGCGCCGGCGGGTTGACGACCGACTTCTCGATGGCCGCCGGTTCCAGCTGCCACTTCTTGAGGATCTTCGCGTACGTGCCGTCCTCGATGAGCTGGTTCACCGCCTCCTTCAGGGGTTCGGCGAGCGGGGAGCCCTTCTTGACGGCGAGACCGACGTTCTTGCGCTCGATCTCGTTGAGGTAGCGCAGGTCCGGCTGCTGGGTGGCCGCGTAGCGCAGCACGCTGGCCGTCGTCATCAGCACGTCCACCCGGCCCTGGCGCAGCGCGAGGAAGTGCGCGGCCGCGTCCGGGTAGGTACTGATCTCGATCGGCTCCTTGTCGTCGGCCGCGCATTCCTTGCTCGCCGCCTCGAGGTCCGCCTCGAACGTCGTCCCGGTGCCGGTGCCGACGCGCAGTCCGCAGAGCTGACCGAGGTCGTCGACCTTCTTCAGCTCGCTGTCGTCCCGCACCGCGAAGCCGGTGCCGTCGGTGACGTAGAGAACGAAGTCGAGCACCTGCTTGCGCTCCTCGGTCACGGCGAGGTTCGCGGTGCCGAGCTCGTAGCGGCCGGCGTTCAGGCCGGTGATGAGGGAGGCGCCGCTGACGTGCTTGCGCTCCACCTTCAGTCCGAGGACGCGGGCCACGGCCTCGGAGACGTCGATGTCGACGCCGCGCGGCGGGCCGCCGCCCTCGGGACTGAACGCGACGGGGGGCACGCCGATGCCGGATCCGATGCGCAGCACCCCCGACTCACGCAGCTTCGCGGGCAGGGCAGCGGAGATGGCGGATTCCTCGTGGACCGCCGAGACGACGTCCTCGCGGCCCAGGTCGGCGGCCCGGGTGTCCTCGGGGATCTCCTCCGTACCGGAGCCACAGGCCGCGAGGAGCAGGGTCAACAAGGTCGCCGTGGCGAGAGCCTGAGTGGTGCGCGGGCGACGTCCGCGCACGCCCGTGGGGCGCGCGGCCGGGGTTCGGGACATGGTGTCTCCTCGACGGTGCTGGGCTCTGTTCTGGGACGGGTGGGGCACGGTGAGAAGTGGGGAACCGGGCGCGGCCTCCCGTCGGTTGCGGGCGGCGCGGCCTCCGCGTCAGTTACGGGCCAGGAAGCGGACCGTGCGGTCGTTGCGCGGGGCGTCGAAGACCTCCTCCGGCGGGCCCGTCTCGACCACCCGGCCGTTGTCCATGAAGACGACCTGGTCGGCGATCTCCCGGGCGAACCGCATCTCGTGCGTGACGACGATCATCGTCATCCCGCCGTCGGCGAGTTCCCGGATCACCGTCAGCACCTCCCGGGTGAGTTCGGGGTCGAGCGCGCTGGTCGGCTCGTCGAACAGCATCGCCCTCGGTTCCATGGCGAGGGCCCGCGCGATCGCGGCCCGCTGCTGCTCCCCGCCGGAGAGCTGATGCGGACGGGAGGTCTCCTTCCCGGCGAGGCCGACCCGGGCGAGCAGGTCGCGGGCCCGTTCCTCGGCCGCGGCGCGCCTCAGCCCGAGAAGGGCACGCGGGGCCTCGGTGACGTTGCCGAGGACCGTCATGTGCGGGAAGAGCCGGAAGTTCTGGAAGACCATGCCGGTACGGGTCCGCTGCCGGGCGACCGCGCGGCGCGGCCGCTCGTAGAGCCGGTCGCCACGCCACTCGTAGCCGACGAGTTCGCCGTCGACGACGATGCGTCCCGCGTCGATGCGCTCCAGCCGGTTGACGCACCGCAACAGGGTGCTCTTGCCCGACCCGGAGGGGCCGATGACACAGGTGACGGTGGACTCGGGAACGGTGAGCGAGACGTCGTCCAGCACGGTCAGCCCGCCGAACGACTTGTGGACACCGACTGCCTCGATCATCCTCGGTCCCCCGTGGCGTAGCGGCGTTCGACGAAGTGCTGGACGACGCTGAGCAGCGTGGTCAGCAGCAGGTACCAGAGCGTGGCCACCAAGAGCAGCGGGATGACCAGGTAGTTGCGGTTGTAGATCAGCTGGGTCGCGTACAGCAGGTCCTGCACGGCGATGACGCTGACGATGGATGTGCCTTTCAGCAGCCCGATGATCTGACTGCCGGCGGGCGGCAGGATCGCGGGCATGGCCTGCGGCAGCACGATCCGGCGGAAGGTCCGCCAGCCGCCGAGGCCGAGGGCCTCCGCGGCCTCGGTCTGGTCGCGGCCGACGGACAGGATGCCGGCCCGGACGATCTCGGCCAGCTGCCCGGCTTCGTGGAGGACCAGCCCGATGACGGCGGCCGTGAGGCCGCTGATCATCCGCTCGGTGGAGAACTCGGTGAACGCGGGCCCGAACGGGATGCCGAGCGACAACTCGGGGTACAGCAGCGAGATGTTGTACCAGAACAGCAGTTGCACCAGCATCGGCACCGAGCGGAACAGCCAGGTGTAGCCGAAGCTCAGCGTCACGAGGACCGGGTTGCGGGACAGCCGCATCACGGCGAGCGCGGTGCCGAGGACGAAGCCGCCGGTGAAGGCGACCGCGGTCAGCCACAGCGTGGTGCCGAGTCCGGCGAGCACCGCGTCCGCGGAGAGGTACTTGGCGACGACGTCCCAGCGGAACGCGTCGTTCGTGACCAGGGCGTTGAGGGCCATCGCCAACAGCACGAGGCCCGCCGCGGCGGCCATCCAGCGAAGCGGGCGGGGGCGGGGCCGCGCGGACGCCGCGTCGGCCCCGTCCGCCGCCTTCCGGCCCGGCCCGCCGGTTCCGTCCGAACGGAACCTGCGGGCGCGGGACATACGGTCCTCGCCGCCGGTGCCGTCGCCCGGGCCGGTGCGTCCGTGCTCGGTACGCAGGGAAACCATCGGCGGTCCGTCCTCAGTCGTTCGACGCGTAGTGCGGCAGAAGGTGCTCGGCGAACAGGCGCATGGTGCGGGCCGACTCCTCGAAGGGCATGGCACCGGAGATGACCTGGAGGCTGATCGTGAAGTCGCCGAACCAGCCGCGGATCTCGTCGATCGCGGCCCGTACCTCGTCGGGGGTGCCGACGAGCGCCTTGCGTTCGGCGACGGCGCGGTCGAAGTCGCCGCGGCCCGCCTTCTCCACGATCTTCTCGTAGCCGGGGTAGTCGGTGCTGCGGGTCTCGCGCCACGCGGACACCGCGGACGCGAGGGCCTGGTTGGCCCGCTCGGAGGCCTGCCTGCCCTTCTCGTGGGCCTCCTGGCCGTCCTCGGCGAGGTAGCAGTTGTAGCTCATGTGGATGTCCTCCTCGGTGGGCTTGAAGCCCGCGGCGGAGGCGGCGTCGCGGTACAGGGCGAGCGTCTTCTGCACCTGTTCGCGGGGGTTGATGGAGGGGACGAGCATCACACCGTGCCCGGCGCGGCCCGCCGCCTCCGCGGACGCGGCCGTCTTCGCGGTGGCGACGAGGATGCGCGGATGCGGGCGCTGCCAGGTGCGCGGAAGCATGGTGACCGGGCCGAAGCGGTGGAAGGTGCCCTCCCAGACGACGTCCTCCTCCGCCCAGAGCCGGCGGACGGCCTCGACGCCCTCGTCGAAGCGGGCCCGGCTCTCGTCCATCGAGACCTCGAACGCGGTGAACTCGTCGGGCAGGAACGCCCGTCCGAAGCCGACGTCCAGGCGGCCCTGGGAGATGTTGTCGAGCATGGCGAGCTTGCCGGCGAGCTTCAGCGGGTGCGTGAAGACGGGAAGTACGGCGCCGGTGACCAGGCGGACGCGGCGGGTGCGGGCCGCGGCGGCGGCGAGGAAGGTCACCGGGTCCGGGCTGTAGCCGCCGTACTCGTGGAAGTAGTGCTCGACGGTCTTGACGTGGTGGAAGCCCAGTTCGTCGGCGAGTTCGGCCAGCCGAAGCGACTCCTCGAAGTGCTGTCCGGCGGATTTCTCCGCAGGTCCCACGGTGGGGAAGAGGTTGATGCCGAACTTCATGGAGTCCCCTCGATGTGATGGCTGGACGGACAGTGCGTGCGGCACGGCTGAGGCCCGCGACCCGCGACGGCCGGCTAGTCGGCCGTCGCGGTGCCGGACAGGGCGGGTACGGGCAGATGGATGTAGTCGCGTTCGTGGTAGAGCATCGGCGCGCGGCCGTGCACGACGGCGCCCTCGATCCGGCCCAGGAACACGGTGTGGTCGCCGGCCGGTATCTCCTGGTGCACAAGGCACTCGGCGGCGGCGCTGAGGTGGTGCGCGGGCAGCAGCGGCGCTTCGGCGGCACGTCCGGAGGGCCGCCAGTCGAGCCCGGCGAACTTCTGGGTGCTCTTGCCGGCGAAGCGCTCCGAGAGCCGTTCGTTGTGCACGGCGAGGAAGTTGACCGCGAAGCCGCCCGAGTGCCGGATGGCAGCGAGGGTCCGCGACCCGGTGCCCACGCACACGAGCAGCAACGGCGGTTCCATCGACACGGAGGTGACGGCGCTGGTCGTCAGACCGCTCGGCCGGCCGTCGAGGCCCGCGGCGGTGACAACGCAGACCGCGGCCGGGTGTGCGCTGAACATCGCGCGGAACAGTTCGTCATCGATCGCCATGGGTCTGTAGCTCCTCCCTTGCCCGCTCAGGCTGTCGGTCGTCGCTGGAGGGCGGGTCCATACCCTCTGGAGGAGGCTTCCGGGCCGTTCTCCTCCAGCACCTTCGCCAGCAGCGCCGTCGCGTTGCGATGCAGCGGGAAGTCGGTGCCGGGGGGCAGGATGCCGCTCTCGTCGAGCAGCCGGGCCACGCGCGCGGTGACGACGCAGAACCGGTACGCGGCGAACACCTCGTGGTACGGAAGGTCGCGCGCGGTGCGCCCGACGCGCTCCTCCCAGCGGGCCACGGTCTCGGCCCGGCCGGGCAGTCCGGGGAGCCGGGGCGCGCCGATGCCCTCGCTGAGATGCCGGTCCATGTGCAGGTACCAGGCGAGGTCGGCCTCGGCGGGCCCCAGCGCGGCCATCTCCCAGTCGAGCAGCGCGGCGGGCCGCGTCCCGGCGTAGATGATGTTGCCGATCCGGGCGTCGCCCCAGAGCAGCGACGCCGGCCCCTCGTCGTCGGGCACGTGGGCGCGCAGCCAGTCGAGAGCGGCCGCCGCGGTCGTGTTGTCGTCGGCGACCCCGTAGAAGTCGAGGTGGTGCGTGAAGTGCCGCAGCAGTTGCGCCGAACCGGTGGGGCCGAACTCGGGCCGGTCCAGGAAGCCGACGCCGGTCTCCTTCGGGTCGAGACGGTGGACGGCGGCGAGCGCGTCCACTCCTCCGTTCCACACGGCGGCCCGGTCCGCGGGCGACAGCCGGGTGAGCCAGCCCTGCCGGTGGTAGGAGGGCAGATCGGCGGGCACCTGTCCGTCGACGCGTTCCATGACGAGGAACGGCGCGCCCAGGTATTCGGCGGAGGGCTCGTCCCACAGCACCCGCGGTACGGGCAGGCCGGTGTCGCCGAGCAGCTTCAGCAGCCGTACTTGGTCGTCCCAGAAGTCCTCGGGGAAGACCCGGTGTCCGGTCGGGGCGACCCGGACCGCGAGCGACCGCCGCCGACGGGTGCCGCCCTCGGTCCATTCGGCGTCGAACAGCAGGATCTCACCGGAGAAGCCGGCCTCCTTCGGCACGGTGACGGGTCCGAGCTCGACCGCGCCGATCTCGGCGGAGCGGGTGCCGAACCAGTGGGTGAGCACGGCGCGGGTCAGGTCGGGGTCGCGTTGCAGGGGTACGGGCACGGGATGGCCTCCTTACGCCCGGCGCCGGCCGGGTACGGACGGTAGGGCGGGCGGAAAGGGGACGACGACGCTGCCGCCGCGCCGGATCTCGGTCTGCAGCCGCCTGATCGCGGGGCCCGGTGCGACGCCCAGGTCGCGGGCGAGCCGACCGGTGAGCCGGGACGCGACGTCGAGCGCGTCACCGACCCGGCCGGTCTGGTGGAGCGCGGTCATGTAGCGGGCGTGCAGTGCTTCGTGGGTGGGGTGGCGCCGGGTGAGGACGGCCAGTTCGGCGAGCACGTCGCGATGGCGTCCGAGCCGGAGCCGCACGTCGAGGTACATCTCGTGGACCTCCAGGCGGCGCCGCTCCCAGTGGGTGACGGCGGACTGGAGTACCGGTCCGGTGCGCACGTCGGCGAGGACGGGCCGGCTCCACAGGGCGAGGGCGTCGCGCAGCAGCCGCGCCACGGTGGCGTCGTCGTCGGCGGCCCGGCCCGCCTGCTCGACGAGCTGCTCGAACCTGAGCAGGTCCAGTTCCTCGGGCCGTACCACGATGAGGTAGCCCTGCCCGGTCGTCCTGAGCCGGTCGTGGGCGGCCTCGCGGGAGCCGATGGACGGCATGCGGGCCAGCAGCCGGCGCAGGTGCATCACGTATGTCTGCAGGGTGGTGGCCGCGCTGGGCGGTGGGTGCTCGCCCCAGATCTCGGTCACACAGGTGCGGACGGGAATGACCTCGCCCGCGTGAAGCAGCAGCAGTCCGAGCAGCTGGCGCTGCTTGGGCGCGGTGGGCAGATGGCGGCCATCGCTGTCCTCCACGGACAGCCCCCCGAGCACGCCGAATTCCATCGTGGTTCCTCTCTTCGCCTGGTGCGGTGGTTCAGAAGCGGTTTCCGTTGCTTCTCCAGCGGCGCTCCACCGGGTGTCGGCCCAATGGACGGGCGGGGAGCCGAGGTGGTGCGGGACAGGTGGAGGGGTCATGCCGGGAACTGTGGTGACGGTGGCCGACGGAGTGCACGCGTATGTGCAGGAACCGGCCGGCTGGTGTGTGAACAACGCCGGGATCGTCGTGGGCGGAGACACGGTCCTCGTCGTCGACACGGCGGCCACCGAGAAACGGGCGCTCGCGCTGCGGGACGCCGTGGACTCGCTGGCGCCGGGCCCGCGCCGGATCCTGGTGAGCACCCACCACCACGGCGACCACACCTTCGGCAACCATGTGTTCTCCGGCCCGCACACGCTGCTGGTCAGCCATGAGGCCGGTCCCGCCGAACTGGTGCGCAAGGGCACGGCGTTGCAGTCGATGTGGCCGCAGGTCGAGTGGGGCCACACCCCGACCGTGCTGCCGACGCTGACCTTGCGCGAGCGTGCCACCCTGCATCTCGGCGGCATCACCGCGCAACTGATCCATCCCGGTGTGGCGCACACCTCGGACGACCTGGTGGTGTGGCTGCCCGAGCGGCGGGTGCTGTTCGCGGGCGACCTGGTGTTCTCCGGGGCCGCGCCGTTCGTGCTGATGGGTTCGCTCGCCGGGTCCCTCGCGGCGCTCGCTCGGCTGCGGGAGCTCGATCCGCTGGTCGTTGTCGGGGGGCACGGCCCCGTCGGCGGGCCCGAACTGCTCTCGTTCACCGAGGACTACCTGCGCTGGGTCGCGGCGCTCGCCCAGCGGGGTCTCGCGGACGGGCTGAGCCCCCTGGAATCGGCGACGCGCGCCGACGAGGGCGCGTTCGCCGCCCTGCTGGACCGCGAGCGGCTGGTCGGCAACCTCCACCGTGCCTACCACGAGGCGGGCGGCGGCGCGCCCGGCGCCCGTATCGAGTCGGCGCCGGCGATGCGCGAGATGGTCGCCTTCAACGGCGGCCACCCCCTGCGCAGCCCGGCCTGACGGCTGGTACGGCTCCGGGCGCCCCGGTACGGAGGTGTCCATGCCCCGCAGCGTTTCGGCGCCCGCTGGAGCGGGACTCCAGGTGCGCTGGACGACGCCCGCGGGTGGTTCCCCGCACCAAGGCTTCTCCAGTCCTCCTCCGCCGAGGCGCGAGCCGTGCCGCACATGCTCGGCGAAGTCCCGAAGCCGATGTTGTGGAGGAGAGATGAAACTGCGTGGCAGGACCGCCGTCGTCACCGGGGGGACCCGGGGGCTCGGCCGGGACGTGGCGCTCGCACTCGCCGGTGCGGGCGCCACCGTCGTGGTGGCCGCACGGGAGGTCCCGGACGACCCGGGCGACGGGCTGATCGCACTGAAGGCGGACGTGACCGCACCGGACTCGGTGGCGGCGCTGATGGACACGGTCCACGAGCGGTACGGGGGTCCGCACATCGTGGTGGCGAACGCGGGCCTGAGCCGCCCGGGCCCGGTCGCCGCGCTGTCCGTGGAGCACTGGAGCGAGGTCGTCGACACGAACCTGCACGGCGTGTTCCACACCGTGCGGGCGGCCCTGCCGTACGTGCGTGAGACGCCGGGCGGCCGGGTCGTCACCATGTCCTCCCTCCTGGGTTCGCGGGCCATGCCGGGCGCCGCGGCGTACTGCGCGTCGAAGGCGGCCGTCGAGGCGTTCACCGCCGTGGCCGCGCTGGAGCTGGCCGCGGACGGGGTGACCGTGAACTGCGTGGCGCCGGGCTACATCGACTCCGGCATGGGCAAGGCACTCATCGGCAACGAGGCGCTGTGGCCGAAGCTCGCCCCCTCGCTCGCGGCCGGGCGTCCCGGTACGGGCGACGAGGTGGCCCAGGCGGTGCTGTTCCTGGCCTCGCCGGAGAGCAGTTACGTCAATGGTCAGGTGCTGCGCGTGGACGGTGGTGTGCGCTGAGCGCGTCCCCTCGGGACACCGTGGGCCGGCGCGTGGCGTACGCGCCGGCCCGCGGTCCCGTCCGGCTCAGACCTGGGCGGCCTGGCCCTCTCGCACCGGCAGGCTCAGGTGCGGCTCGCCCTTGATGAGCCCGGTGAGCGCGTCGAGCCGGCGGCGGAACTCCGGCTCCGCGAGGGCCTTGCGGAAGGTGTCCTCGTCGTCCCACTCGGCGATGTTGAAGTAGACGGAGTCGTCCTTGGTGGACCGTACGAGGGAGTAGCGGATGAGGCCCGGCTGGGTCTCCATGAAGGCTCCGACGGCCTCGTAGAGGTTCTCGAACTTCTCGGCGTCGCCGATCAGGGTGAGCTTGTTGACGAACACGACGGCCATGGTGGTCTCCTCGGGTGGATGCTCGTGGGCAGGTGGTCGTGGGGCGGCCCGCCGGCGCGGTGCCGTACGGCGGGCGCCGGTCAGCTCGCGGTGCCCGCCGCGCTGGCGGCGAGGACCGGGTAGTCGGTGTAGCCCTGGCCGCCGCCCTCGTAGAAGAACCGCGGGTTCCAGGCATTGAGCGGGGCGCGGGTGCGCAGCCGCTCGGGCAGGTCGGGGTTGGCGAGGAACTGGCGGCCGAAGGACAGGAGCCCGGCACCGTGGGCGAGGGCCTTGTCGGCGGCGGCGAGCGTGCCGTCGGCGTCGAGCGGTCCGGTGCCGGCGTTGATGACGACGGTGTGCGGCCACCGCCGGCTCAGCTCGTGGACGAGGTCCGGATCGCTGCCCGCGACGAAGTGGACATGGCCGAGGCCGAGTGCGGCGAGCGCGTCCAGCAGCACCGGGTACACCTCGGCCCGGTCCGGCTCGGACATGTCGTTGAGCGGGAAGCCCGGGGAGAGCCGGATGCCGGTGCGTTCCGGCCCGATCTCCGCGGCGACGGCCCGGGCGACCTCGACGGGGAACCGGATGCGGCCCTCGGCGTCGCCGCCGTACTCGTCCTCGCGCACATTCGTCACCGGCGACAGGAACTGGTGCGGCAGATAGCCGTTGGCGCCGTGGATCTCGACGCCGTCGAAGCCGATGCCGGCGGCGGTGCGGGCACAGCGCACGAAGTCCTCGATCGTGGCGGCGATGTCGTCGCGGGTCAGAGGCCGCGGTACCGGATAGGCGGGCTTGCCGTCGAAGACCCGGGCGATGCCATCGGCCCGCACTGCGGACGGCGCCACGGGGGTCTCGCCGTGCAGGTCGGGGTGGCTGACCCGGCCCGCGTGCATGATCTGGAGGTACATCCGCCCACCCGCATCGTGCACGGCGTCGACGACCCGGGCCCAGGCGCGGGCCTGTTCGGCGGTGTGCAGCCGGACGCTGTGGGCGTGGCCGACGGCGACCGGGCTCGGGTGGGTGGCCTCGCTGATGATGAGTCCGGCGGCGGCGCGCTGCGCGTAGTACTCGGCCATGACCGGCAGCGGTGTGCCGTCGGCGGTGGTGCGGCCGCGGCCCATCGGGGACATGACGAGCCTGTTCGGCAGGGTGAGGCCGCCGAACGGGATCGGGTCGAACAGGCCGCTCATGCCCCGGCTCCGGCGACGGCTTCGCGTCCGGTGACGGTCTCGGCGCCGTCGTGGCTGATGTAGCGGCTGCGGACGAACCAAGTCCCGGCACGGCGCTCCAGGACGTCCTCGGCGGTCGTGCTCAGGTACAGCCGGGGTTCGCCGCCCTTCGGGGTCTCGAAGACGACGGCGTAGTAGCGGGTGCGCACGACGCCGGGCTCGACGGGCTCGGCGGCGACCATGCCGAACCAGTGGCGGCGGGTCAGACCGCGCGCGGCGAGCGCGTCGATGCCCTTGCGCATGCCGGCGGCGATGTCCGCCCGGCCGCGCTTGACACCGGGCTTGACGTTCTGGGCGAACGTGCCGTCCTCGGTGAACTGCTCGGCCCACTCCTCCGCCCGGCCGGCGTCCAGCAGCTGCGCGTGCCCGGCGTAGAACTGGGTGATGGCCGCGTAGTCCAGGTCGGACACGGTTTCCGTGTCCGGAGGTGCGGTCCGTGTCACGGTCTTCCTCCTGTGCCTCGTGGGCGCCGGTCGGGCGCCGGGGTCCGGGCCACCTTCGCCGGTTCCGGTGGAGCGGGCATGGAGTCCGGCTCCACGCGCACGGCGTCGCGCTCGGTGGTCAGCCGGCCGGGCGCAGCGGTACGGGCGTGCTGTCCGGCCCCGGCAGATACACGGACTCCGTCACGGGCACGGAGTTGAGCAGATCGGCGTGCAGGTCCCGCATCCGGGCCGAGGGCTCCAGGCCGAGTTCGGTGCTGAAGGTGCGGCGGAGCCGGGCGAACACCTCCAGGGCGTCGGCGGTGCGCCCGGACCGGGAGAGGGCGATCATCAGCTGGGCGTGCAGGTTCTCGTATGTGGGGTATTGGCGGGTGAGCACGCGGAGTTCGCTGATGAGCCGGTGGTGACGGCCGATCCGCAGGTCGGCGTCGATGCGTTGTTCGAGGGCGGCCAGCCATGTCTCGCGCAGTCCGCTGAGCCGGGTGCGCAGCAGCGGTCCGCAGGTCACGTCGGCGAGCGCCTTGCCCGACCACAGTCCGAGGGCGCGGTGCAGCAGTTCGGCCTCGCGGGTGTGGTCGCCGACGATCCGGGCGAGGGACGCCTGCTCGACGAGCTTCTCGAACTGGTGCAGGTCCAGCTGGCCGGTGCCGACGGCGAGGAGGTAGCCGCGGTCACGGGTCTCCAGGTACATCCCCGCCGGGGCGCCGGTGACGGTCGCGGCGCTTCTGAGGGTCTTGCGTATCTGCATCACATACGTCTGGAGTGTGGAGTGCGCGCTGTGCGGGGGCGAGTCCGCCCACAGCTCGTCCACGCATTCGTCCACGGTGACGACCTGCCCGGCGTGGAGCAGCAGCAGGGACAGGAGCTGACGCTGCTTCGGGGCCCGCGGGGTGACGGTGCGCAGACCGTCGGTGAGGGTGAGCGTGCCGAGAATTCGTGCGTACATCGCGCCTCCAGGACTGGCTGGATGGGTTACAGGCACCATCGTGGCCGCTGGATCTTGCGCCTCACTTTCGGCGGCCTTTCACCCCGGCGGGAGTTTCCCTTCGCACGTCGTCGCAGGGCACGGCCGTCATGAAGCCGCAACACGACGTTGACGAACCGGCCCGGAACGCTCAGGGGTGCCCTTCGCGAAGGGCACCCCTGTCACTTCTCCCGCCACCTTCACGCACTGCATTCCGGAAACAGTGCGCGGAGGCTGTCGGACACCTCGGGCAGGTCCGTGCCGCTGCCGTCCGCGAGCTTTTCGCCGGTGTGCTCCGGGTGTTCCCGGCCGGGAGCGGTGTCGGTGCGCCGGCA
The DNA here is from genome assembly GCF_053592095.1 of Streptomyces sp. NPDC002787. Classification (NCBI taxonomy): domain Bacteria; kingdom Bacillati; phylum Actinomycetota; class Actinomycetes; order Kitasatosporales; family Streptomycetaceae; genus Streptomyces; species Streptomyces sp. NPDC002787. Next base: position 18,637 of record NZ_JBSFVC010000060.1, read on the forward strand.
CAGCTCCTCGGCCTGGGCGCGGAGGAGGAGCAGCCCGGATCCGTCGGCGACGGTGACCGCGCGCATGCCGAGCTCGTACGCCTCGGCAGGCCGGCCGCCCGCGAGTTCGAGCCGCCCGAGGCCGATGAGCGCGTGGGCCTCGGACTGGGGGTGGCCGATGCGTTCGGCGATGGCGAGGGTGCGGGTGAACTCCTCGCGGGCGTCGGCGGATCTGCCCCGGATGAGGTGCAGTCCGCCCAGGGTGTTGCGGGCGTTGGCCTCCAGGGCGACATAGCCGTGGTCGCGGGCGATGACGACGGCGCTCTCGGCGTGCTGGTAGGCGAGGTCGACATAGCTGTTGCAGGCGTAGACCTGGGCGAGCCCGTAGGAGGCGAGAACCGTGGAGTGGGGGGCGTTGAACTCCTTGCTGAGCGACAGCGCGAGGCTGAGGTTGGCCATGGCCGCGTCCCATTCGCGCAGGTCGGCGTGGACGGCACCGAGCCGGGCCAGCACCTCGGGGCGGGAGCGCTGGACGCCGTCCTCGTCGAGGATCGCGGCGGCGCGGCTGAAGTGGGCCTCGGCCGCGTGCAGCCGGCCCTGGCTGTGCCGGGCCATGCCCAGGTACATCAGTCCGCGGGCCTCGACAGGCCGCAGCTCCAGGTGCCGGCTGATCTCCAGGCCGCGTTCCAGCAGGGTGACGGCGCTGTCGATGTGCTTGGTGGGCCGCTGGAGCTGGTTCATCGCGATGGCGTTGACGGTGACGGCCTCGAAGTCGCGCACGCCGAGCCGGATGAACTGGCGGTGCGCGGCACGCAGTTCGCGGGCCGCGTCCGGGAGCCGGTTGAGGCCCTGGAGAGCGAGCCCGGCGCTGAGCCGCATCACGGCGGTGACCCGCTGGTCGCCGAGCGAGATCGCGGCGCGCAACCCGGCCTGAGCGATGGTGAGCCAGTCGGTCTGGAGCCGGCCGAGGGTGAAGTAGCCGCGGAGCATGTCCACGAGGCGGACGCACACCTCGTCCAGGTGCTCGTCGGCGGCGCGGACGACGAGGGCGACGAGGTTGGACTGCTCGGCGCGCAGCCACTCCTGCGCGGCCCGGGGCTCGACCTCGGGTCCCGGGCCGTGGGGGTCGGGCCGGAACACCCGCAGGAAGCCCGGGTAGCAGGACCGCACGGCCTCGTCGGTGCGGCGCAGGTACCAGCGGCACAGCCGGTTCAGGGCCTGCCGCCGGTCGGCGGGACCGTCCTCCTCGACGCCCCGCTCGGCCGCGTACAGGGCGATGAGGCTGTGGAAGCGGTAGGTGTCCTGGGACGAGACCTCGATGAGCTGGGCCGCCGCGAGCTTGTCGAGGAGCTGGTCGGCCACTTGGGGTTCGCAGTCGGCGAGTTGGGCGGCGGTACGGGCAGTGAAGGCCATGTCGCCGACGACGCCGAGCAGCCGGAAGAACCGGCGGGACAGCGCGGGCAGCGACTCGTAGGCGACGCTGAACGCGGCCCGTACGGCGGTCGACGGGCTGTCGCCGAGGGCGAGGAGTTCCAGCGGGTCGCCCTCGCGCAGCGCCTCGGCGAAGGACTCGACGGACCGCCAGGGCCGTCCGGCCAGGTGTCCGGCGGCGATGCGCAGGGCGAGCGGAAGCCGGCCGCACAGTTCGACGAGTTCGGTGACGGCCGTGGCGCACAGGGCCTCCGGGGCCCGGCCGAGAACGGCGGTGAGTACTTGCTCCCCCTCCTTCTGCGACAGCAGGCCGAGGGTGAAGCTGCGGGCGCCGTAGACGGCGACGAGGTCGGGCCGGTACTCGCGGTGCAGGGCGAGCACGGCGCAGCTCGGCGAACCGGGCAGCAGGTCGGGGACCTGTTCGCTGTCGTTGACGTCGTCGATGACGATGAGCACGCGCCGGTCGGCGAGCCGGCTGCGGAGCACGCCGGTGAGCTGGTGCCGTTCGGTGGGCAGTACGGAGACGTCGGCGCCGGAGGCGTGCAGCAGTTCGGCGATGATGTCGTACACGGGCCGGGCTCCGCCGCGGGCGTCGTGGAGGCGGATGTACCACTGTCCGTCGGGGTAGGCCGGGCTGAGCCGGTGCGCGGCCCGCAGCGCGAGCGCGGTCTTGCCGACGCCGGGCGGGCCGACGAGGCTGACCAGCGGTACGGCCGCGCGCTGGCGTGGCGTGAGCGCGGCGACGACCTCCTCCAGCAGTTCCTCCCGTCCGACGAAGTGGGTGGCCTCGGGCGGGAGTTGGCGCTGCACCACCCAGGGCGCTCTGGGGTTGGTGGGTTGTACTCCGGCCGGCCGGTGGACCTCGCGGACCGCGTACGCACGTCGGCCCGAGGGTCCGGCCTGGGGGGTGTGGAGTTCACCGGTCTCGGCGAGCAGCTGCCGGTGCAGCTCCTGGAGTTCCTGCCCCGGCGGGAGTCCGAGTTCACGGTCGAGCATCCGGTAGTAGTCGCGATACTCCTCCAGCGCCGCGGCGACCTGCCCGGTGCGGTGCAGAGCCCGCATCAGGTACTCGCGCAGCCGTTCCCGTAGCGGGTGTTCGCCGGCGAGTGCGCGCAGCTGCGGGATGATGTCGGCGCTGCCGCCGAGGTCGAGGACGAGCGCGAAGCGCCGTTCGACGAGGGTGAGGCGTTCCTCCGCGAGCTGCGGCACGGCCTCGGTCTGGAGCGAGGCGGAGGGCACGGTCTCGAAGGGATCGCCGCGCCATTCGGCGAGCGCCCGTTCCAGGGCGGCGAGTTCCCGGGCGGTGTCCCCTTGGCGGCGGGCGACGCGGGCCTCGTCGGCCGCCTTCCGGTAGCGGGTGAGGTCGAGTGCGGCCGGATCCATCGCGAGCCGGTAGCCGCCCGGGTGGGTCTCGATGACCGGAGGGTCACCGAGGTCGAGTGATTCACGCAGCAGTGCCCGCAGCCGGGTGGTGTGGACGTGCAGCGCGGCACGGGTGTCTCGTGGTGGCTGGTCGTCCCAGAGCCTGCGGATGAGTTCGTCGGAGGTGACCACCTGGTCGGCCCGCAGCAGCAGGGATGCGAGGAGCACCCGCTGCTTGGGGGACGAAACAGTCAGTTCTCTTCCCCCCGTGCGGACCGCCAGGGGTCCGAGTATCCGGAAGTCGTAGATCGAAGCGTGTTCCCCATTCAAGCGCACACCTGCCCCGTCGGTCCCCCTGTGCACGGTCAACCGTGCACGGCGCCACAGTAGAACGTGCTTGCGTACGAGGCCGCCACGTGTGATCCAGGCCACATTCGGCGGGCCGGTGTGTCATATGGTTCAGGACATTTTTCGTCCGGCCGTCCGCCTCCGCCTCGTTTCACGCGGTGCGGTCGCCGCCGCCCTCCCCGGCCAGCCCGAAGCGCCGCGCGAGCAGTTCGTAGGAGCGCATGCGATCCCGGGGCGAGTGGATCGTGGAAAGCACCATGAACTCGTCGATCTCCAGCGCCTCGGTCATGGACGTGAGCTCCTTGTGCACGTGGTCGGGGTCGCCGACCACGCACCTCGGCCACTCGGCCACCTCGTCCGCGAGCGGTTCCGCCTCGCCGCGCAGCCCGTCGAGCGCGGCCTCCGGGGACGGCAGTGGCAGCAGCAGCCCACGGCCCATGCGCAGCCGGAAGAGCCGCTGGCTGGCGAAGACCCGCTGGGCCTCCCCCCCGGTGGGCCCGCAGTACACCCCGATACCGATCTGCACACGCGGCCGCACCCCCTCGCGGCTGTCGAAAGCGCCGCGGTACGCCTCGACGACGGAGCGGGTGGCATCGGGCCGGCCGAAGTGGGCTATGGACACGGGCAGCCCGAGCCGGGCGGCGAGTTCGGCGCTCTGCGGGCTCGCGACCAGCAGCCACACCTCGGGCGCGCCCGCGGTGGGCATGAGCTGGATGCGCCCGTACGGGTGCCCGTCGGGGAAGCCGCCGTGCAGGAAGGCGAGGAGTTCGGCGAGCTTGCCGGGGAAGTCCCCGTCCCCGCCGCCCCCGGAGGTACCGGGGGCGAGCGCGTGCGCCTCGATGCTGCCGGCGCCGATGCCGCGGCCGACGCCGAGGTCGATCCGGCCGGGCGAGAGCGCACCGAGCACCCGGAACACCTCGGCGACCTTCAGCGGGCTGTAGTGCGGCAGCAGCACCCCGCCGGAGCCGACTCGGATGCGGTGGGTCTCGGCAGCGACCCTGGCGGCCATGATCTCCGGGGCGGGGCCCGCGAAGGAGGGCGTGGCGTGATGCTCGGCGAACCAGTAGCGGTGGTAGCCGAGCCGGTCCGCGAGACGTGCCAGATCCAGGGAGTTGTGCAGGGCGGTGGCCGGGGTGGATCCCTCCGGCACGACGGACTGGTCCAGGACGGACAGTTTCACGCTGGTCTCCTTCACGGACAGGGCCGAAAGGAGGGGGTGACGCGCTTAAGGGGTGGCGGCTCCCGCCGCGGTGTGCCGGACGCGGGAGACGAGCGATGCCCAACGGTCGTCGAACGAGGCGACATCGAGCAGTCCGGTCAGCTCCTCACGGCAGCGGGCCTCGGCCCGCTCACCGCGCTCGGCACCCTCGGGCGTCAGCATGCAGTACACACCGCGGCGGTCGTGCTCGCAGGAGACCCGGGTCGTGAGGCCCTTCTTCTCCAGGCGGGTGACGAGCCGGCTCATGGACGACTGGTCGAGCCCGACCGCGGTGGACAGCTCCTGCACCCGGGTGCCGCGCTCGTGACCGTGCCGCAGCTCGATCAGCACCATCAGCTCGGGCAGGGAGATCTGGTGCTCGCTCGCGAGCATCCTCTCCAGCGACTGGTTGAGCTGACCGACCATCAGCGTCAGCCGACGCCACAGGTCGAACTCACCGGGACGCCCTCCACGGTCATCGGCCGACATGTCCGCCTCCCCTTCGCTCGCTCCCCCTCCACTATAGCCATCTCCATGCATAGACCATGTCTATGCATGCATTTTTCAAGCGCTTTCCTTCACAGCCTGCCCCAACGACGCGGCAATCAGCAAGGCAAGCAGAGATCTGTCCGAAAATTAGATGCAGGCGCCTGCATCTACCTCTAGTGTGGAGGTCACAGAGCGCGGTGTCGTTCCGCGCCCGTCCCCGACTGCATCGACCCCAGGCGGTACGCATGACACGCGGAACTCCCGAATCGTCCACGGCACCCGATACGACAACCGAGCCCTCGCAGACCGCTCCAGCGGCAGCGGAGACGGCCGCCGAGGTGAACGACAAGCTCGACCCGGCGTTCATGCGCATGGCCGCTGTCCTGCTGCTCGCCCTGTTGATGGCGCTGCTCGACGAGACGATCGTCAACGTCGGCGTGAAGACGCTCAGCGGCGAGTTCGGCTCACCGCTCGCGACCGTCCAGTGGGTGACCGCCGGCTATCTGCTCGCCGTCGCCGTCGCCACACCGTTCGCGGGCTGGGCCGTCGACCGCTTCGGCGGCCGCACGATGTGGCTCGCCGCCGTCTCCCTGTTCGTGCTCGGCTCGGTGCTGTCCGGCTTCGCCTGGTCCATCGAGTCGCTGATCGCGTTCCGGGTGCTCCAGGGCCTCGGCGGCGGCATGATCGTCCCGGTCGTGCAGAGCGTCCTCGCGACGACCGCGGGCCCCGCGCGGGTCGCCAAGGCCATGGCGCTGATCTCGCTGCCCCTCACCCTCGGCCCGATCCTCGGTCCCGTCCTCGGCGGTGTCCTCGTGGATGCCGTGAGCTGGCGCTGGATGTTCCTGATCAACCTGCCCATCGGTCTGATCGCCCTGCTGCTCGCGCTGCGCACCCTGCCCGCCGACCAGCACGCCGGCCGCCCCGAGGAGCGCCTGGACGTCCTCGGCCTGGCGCTGCTCTCCCCCGGTTTCGCCGCGCTGGTCTACGGCTTCACGACGGCCGCGCACTCCGGTGACGCGTCGTCCCCGAAGGTGCTGGTCGCCTTCGTCGCCGGTGTGCTGCTGCTCGTCGGGTACGCGGTGCACGCGCTGCGCACCTCGGTCACGCCGCTCATCGACCTGCGTATGTTCGGCAAGCGCGGCTTCACCATGGCCGTCATCACGATGTTCTTCGTCGGCGCCGTCGCCAACGCCCTGCTGCTCCTGACCCCGCTGTACTACCAGCAGTCCCGCGGGTTCGGCGCCCTGCACGCCGGCCTGCTGCTGATCCCCTCCGGTGTCCTCGGCGCCGCCGGCGCGATCACCTCCGGCAAGACGGCGAACAAGGTCACCGCGCGGCTCACCTCCACGGTCGGCATGCTCGTCACCGCACTCGGCGCGCTCGCCTTCTCGCAGATCGGTTCCGACACGAACTCCGCGTTGCTGTCCGTCGCCCTCGGCCTCACCGGCTACGGCATCGGTCTGACCGCGCCCGGCACGATGGCCTTCATGTACAAGGCCGTCGGCGAGGCCAGCGCGCCCCGGGCCACCAGCGCGCTGTTCATCTTCAACCAGATCGGCGGCGCGCTCGGCATCGCGGCCATCGCGATCACCCTGCAGGAGCGACTCGGCACATCCGGCGGGCACCCCGCGGGGGCGTACGGCGGCTCGTACTGGGTCATCATCGCCTTCAGCGTGATCGCGGCCCTCGCGGCCCTGGCCCTCCCCGGCTCCTTCCGCGCGGAGGCACCCCCGAAGCAGCCCACCGAGGACACCGGCGCCCTCCCGCAATCCACCCCTGCCTGACCACTCCCTCCCCCGATACCGGCCCGCCCCTCATCCCCCGGGGGCGGGCCGGTTCCTTCTGCCCCGCCGGCCGGCAGCGGCGCCCGGCACCGCGTCGGCCCGCCCCATGGCCGCTGGACCAGGAATCCAGCGCCCCCGCCTATACCTGGGAGAACCCACCGCACCCGTCTGCCCGCGAGGAAAACGTTGAAGGCTCTGGTCACCACCGCCGTGGATCCGCTCACCGTCGAGCTGCGGTCCGTACTCGACCCCCGCCCCCGCCCGGACGAGGCACTTGTCGAGGTCCACGCGACGGCCCTGAACAGGGCCGATCTCCTCCTCGCGGCCCGCCGTCCGATCGGTTCCTCCCTGGGGCTGGACGTCGTCGGCACGGTCCTGCGCCCCGCGTCCGACGGCAGCGGCCCACCCGCGGGCGCCCGCGTCACCGGCCTGGCGGCGAACAACGCCTGGGCGGAACTGGCCGCGGTCCGCACCGACCGCCTGGCGGTCATCCCGGACGGCGTCACCGACACCGACGCGGCCACCCTCCCCGTCGCCGGCCTCACCGCCCTCTACGCGCTCCGGAAGGCCGGCTGGCTCCTGGGCAGGCGCACCCTCGTCACCGGCGCGAGCGGCGGCGTCGGCCGCGTGGCCGTACAACTGGCCCGCGCGGGCGGCAGCGAGGTCACCGCCTGGGTCGGTTCCCAGGCCCGCGGCAAGGGGCTCGACGACTTCGGCGCCGAAGTCGTCGCCGGCTACGACGAGCCGCCCACCACCCCCGTCGACCTCCTCGTCGACAGTGTCGGCGGCGAGGTGTTCAGCACCGGCTACCGGCTCCTGCGCCGCGGCGGCGTGGCGACCGTCTTCGGCAACACGGTCCGCGCCGAGCTGCGCCTGCCCGCCGACTGGGGCCACGCCCGCCCGGGCGTGCGCATCGAGTACCTGTTCCTGCTCGACGAGGTCACCCGGCGCGACGTACCGGCCGACCTGGCTCTCCTGCTGGACCTGGTCGCCGCCGGAAAGCTGGTGGCCGAGCCGGGCCTGCTGCTGCCCTGGACCGACCCGCAGCGCGCGATCGGCGCCCTGTACTCCCGCGAGGTCAACGGCAAGGTCGTCCTGTCCATGTGACCCCGGACGCCCGTAGTGCCGCCGTACCCGCGAGCCCACTCCCGTCACCGCACCGCGAGGTTCCCATGCGACTGATCAGCTACCACGAGCACGGCTCCCCCGACGTCCTGCGCGTCGAGGACGTGCCGGTGCCCACCCCCGGCCCGGGTCAGCTGTTGCTGCGCACCGAGGCCGTCGGCGTCAACTTCATCGAAACGCAACTGCGCGGCGACACCGCCCCGTTCCCCTCCCCGCTGCCCGGCCGCCCGGGCGGCGACGTGGTGGGCCGGGTCGAGGCGCTCGGTCCGGACACCGACGGACCGGCGCCCGGCACCCGGCTCGCGGCGTTCGGGGTGCCCGCCGCGTACGCGGACCAGGTCGTCGTCGACGCCGAGCGCGTCCTCGTCGTACCCGAGGGTCTCGACGCGGCCACCGCGACCGCGCTCGGCTCCACCGCGCAGACCGCCTGGAGCGTCCTCGACGCGGCCCGGGTCACCAAGGGCGACACGGTGCTCGTGCACGCCGCGGCCGGCGCGATCGGCCATCTCGTCACCCAGCTCGCGAAGGCGCGCGGCGCGGGCCGGGTCATCGGCACGGTCGGCTCGCCCGCGAAGGCGGACTTCGTCCGTGCGCACGGCGCCGACGACGTCGTCGACTACCGGCAGGCCGACTGGGCGGACAAGGTCCGCGAACTCACCGGCGGCCAGGGCGTCGACGTGGTGCTCGACAGCGTCGAGGGCGCCGTGTTCAAGGACGGCCTGAAGCTGCTCAAACCGTACGGGCGGCTCGTCTACTACGGCTTCGCGGGCGCCGACGGCGAGGTCGCGAAGGTGGCGATGACCGAACTCCTCGGCCTCACCTACGTGGTGGGCTCCTCGCTCGACGCCTGGGCGAAGGCCGACCCGGTACGGGTGGCAGAGGCGCGCGCCGAGCTGGTCCGGCTGGTCGCGTCGGGCGGTCTGCGGGTCGCCGTGCACACCACGCTGCCGCTGACCGAGGCGGCCGAGGCCCACCGGGTCATCGAGAGCCGTACCCAGCTGGGCCGTGTCGTCCTCGTCCCCTGAGCCCCGAGGGAGCCCGTCACCATGACACAGAGAACACAGCGGCCGGATCCGGCCGGCCCACCGACACCCGCGCCCGGGTCCGAGCCCGACGAGACCGTGCCCGTCCTCGTCGCCGGAGCGGGCCCCGGCGGTCTCAGCACGGCCGTCTTCCTCGGCCTGCACGGCGTACCCGCGCTGGTGGTCGAGCGCCACCCGAGCACGTCGACCGCGGTGAAGGCCACCGGCCAGTACCCGCACACGATGGAGGCGCTGGCCATCGCGGGCGCCGCCGAGACCGTGCGGGAGCGGGGCCGCGCGTACCGCAGCGACTTCCACATGGTCGTCGCGAAGACCCTCTCGGGTCCGGTGCTGCGCACGCTGATGAGCGGCGACCAACTGAGCATGCGGCATGTGTCCCCGGAGGACTGGGGCACCGCGAGCCAGTCCGCGGTGGAGGCCGTGCTCGCCGACCGGGCGGCGGAACTCGGCGCGCGGCTGCGCTTCTCGACCCGGCTGACCTCGCTCACCCAGGACGCCGACGGGGTCACCGCGGTCACCGAGCACACCGAGACCGGCGAGCGGCGGGTGATCCGGGCGCGGTACCTGGTGGTGGCGGACGGCTGGCGTAGCGCCATCCGGCAGTCCCTCGGCATCGCGGTGCGCGGCCGGGGCACGGTCGGGAAGGTGCTGCGCGTCCTGTTCGAGGCCGATCTGAGCGAGCCGCTGTCCCACACGGACGGCGCCGCGGACGGCCGCCGGTTCACCGCGCTGCACGTGGGTCGCGCGGTCCTGTTCAACACCGAGGTGCCCGGTTTGTACGGGTACTTCCGCAACCTCACGCCCGAACTGCCGGACGGCTGGTGGACGAGCGAGGACACCGTCGCCGCACAGATCCGCTCCGACCTCGGCATCCCGGACACCCCGCTGAAGATCGAGGAGATCAGCGAGACGGAGATCTCCTGCGGGGTCGCCGAACGCTTCCGCGAGGGTCGTGTGCTGCTCGTCGGCGACGCCGCGCACGTGATGCCGCCGACCGGCGGTATGGGCGGCAACACCGCCTATCTGGACGGACTTTACCTGGGCTGGAAGCTCGCGGCCGTGCTGCGGGGCACGGCGGGCGAGGCACTGCTCGACAGCCACGACGCCGAACGCCGCCCGTACGCCGAGGAGTTGGTGGAGCAGCAGTTCACGAACCTCGTGGACCGTATCTCGCCCGAGCTCGCGGACGAGTCGCTGGCCGTGGCGTTGCCGCCGCCGGTCATCGCGTTCGGCTACCGCTTCCCGAAGGGGGCCGTGCTCCTCGAACCCGACGACGACGGCGAACTGTTCGAGAACCCCGCCCGGCCCACCGGCCGGCCCGGCTCCCACGCCCCGTACGTCCCTCTCACTCGGACGGACGGCTCCACCACCTCGACGACCGCCCTCTTCGGTCACGCGTTCGTGCTGCTCACCGGGCCGGACGGCGCGGCGTGGGCCGAGGGCGCCGCCGCCTCGGCGGACGCGCTCGGCGTCGCCGTCCAAGTGCACCGGGTCGGTCCCGGCACCGAACTGCTCGATACGGAAGGGGCGTTCTCCGCCGCGTACGGCATCGGTGCCGACGGGGCCGCCCTGGTGCGGCCAGACCGGTTCGTGGCGTGGCGGTGCACGGGGACACACCCGGACCCGGCGGCCGAGATCGAGCGCGCCCTGCGGCAGGTGCTGCACCGGCCCGCGCACTGAACCACCCGCGCGGCGCACCGCACGGAACCTCCCTGAACGTCAAGGCGAAAGGACCCGGCATGGCAGTGGCAGAAGCAACCGCTCAGCAGGAGAACGCGCAGGCCGGACAGCGGCGGGTGGCTCTGGTCACCGGTGGCACGAGCGGCATCGGCTTCGCCGTCGCCGAACTGCTCGCCGAGCAGGGGCACGCGGTGTTCCTGTGCGGCCGGGACGGCGAGACGGTCGCCGCCGTCGTGGACAAGCTGCGCGGCCGCGGCTTCGAGGCCGACGGCACCGCCGCCGACGTCACGTCGAAGTCGGACGTCCAGCGCCTGGTCCGCTCCGCGGTGGACCGCTTCGGGCCCCTCCACGTCCTCGTCAACAACGCGGGGCGCGGCGGTGGCGGGGTGACCGCCGAACTTCCCGACGAGCTGTGGGAGGCGGTCATCGAGACCAACCTCAACAGCGTCTTCCGCATCACCCGCGAGGTGCTGTCGCGCGGCGGCATGCTGGAGCGCGGCCACGGCCGCATCATCAACATCGCCTCCACCGGCGGCAAGCAGGGCGTCGAACTGGCCGCCCCGTACTCCGCGTCGAAGCACGGCGTCATCGGCTTCACGAAGGCGCTCGGCAAGGAGCTCGCCCAGTCCGGCATCACCGTGAACGCCGTCTGCCCCGGCTATGTGGAGACGCCGATGGCGGCCCGGGTACGCCAGGGCTACGCGGCGCACTGGGGCACCACGGAGGACGAGGTGCTGACGAAGTTCCAGGCGAAGATCCCCCTCGGCCGCTACTCGACCCCCGAGGAGGTCGCGGGCCTGGTCGGCTACCTCGCCGACGACCTCGCCGCCTCCATCACGGCTCAGGCCCTGAACGTGTGCGGTGGTCTGGGCAACTACTGACGGCGGTCGGCCGGGGCCGGGGGAGGGAACGCGGTCCCGCCCCCGGCCCATGAGCGTCCCAGGCCAGGAGCGCCCGCCCCCGAAATCCTGGGCGCGGTCCCCGGTTGCCGGTGCGCGCCCCCGGCAGAGACGAGTATCCATGATCAGGTACTACACGGCGGACCGGCTGATCACCGGTGATCGTGGCGGATGCATCCGGTACGGCGGAGTGCTCGTGGAGGGGGAGCTGGTCCGATGGGCGGGGCCCGCCCAGGAAGTGCCGTGGCAGCTGCGCCGACGGAGTGAGCATGTGGAACTCGGGCCGCTCACGCTGCTGCCCGGGCTCATCGACAGCCATGTCCATTTGGCGCTGGACGGCGCGCCCGGCGCCATGGCCCGGATGCGGGCGGCCTCCTCGGAGGAGTTGTACGCGCTCATGCTGCGCAACGCGGGCGAGTTGCTGTCCGCTGGCGTGACCACCGCCCGGGACCTCGGCGCGCCCGGGGGCCTTGGGGTACGCGTGCGCGACGCGATCCGCTCGGGCCTGGCTCCCGGGCCGGCACTGGTCGTGTCGGGAGCGCCGCTGACCGTACCGGACGGGCACTGCTGGTTCATGGGCGGAGCCCACGTCGGTGAACAGGCGCTGCGGCAGGCGGTACGGGAACAGACCGGGGCCGGTGTCGATCTCATCAAGATCATGGCCACCGGCGGGGCGCTGACGCGGGGTTCGGCCTCGTCCCAGGGGCAGTTCACGGAGCGGGAGCTCGCGGCTGTCGTCGATGAGGCGACGCGGTCGGGTGTCCCGGTCGCCGCGCACGCGCACGGCACGCCGGGGATAGCGGCGTCCTTGAGAGCCGGGGTGCACACCATCGAGCACTGCAGCTTCCTCGACGCGTCCGGTGCGATCGTCCCGGATCACGGCCTCGTACGCCGGCTCGCCGCAGGCGGTGTCCACGTGTGTCCGACCATCAGCGTGCGCTTCACCGAGCGCTGGGACCGGCTCGCCCCCGGGCCGCTGCCCGCCCTGCCGACGCTGTACCGGCAGGGCGTCCCCATCGTCGCGGGCACCGACGCCGGCACCGACGGCGCGCCCCACCACGCCTACGTCGAGGGCCTGATCGGCATGGCCCGGCTCGGTCTGCCACCCGCGGAGATCCTGGAGGCCGCTACGTCCCGCGCGGCCCGTGCCCTGCGCGTCGAGACCCTGACCGGCCGGATCGCACCCGGCCTGCGCGCCGACCTCATCGCCGTCGAGGGCGACCCGCTGCACGACGTCACGGCCCTGCGGTCCCTTCGCCTCGTCGTCGTGAGGGGGCGCGAAGTCCGCTCCCCGTCCCGACCGCCCTGCCCCGACGAGTCGGTGCGGTGAGGCCTGGAGCCGCACTCCGTCGCCTCTCCACCGCGCCCGGGGACGCTTGCCTCATGCATGGTGAACCCGAACGACTGACGCCCAGGACATCGCCTGCCCCGTCCCGGGAACTCCTGGCCCTCCGGCTGGCCTGCACCCTGTTCACCCACGACGCCACGTCGGCCGCCGCCCGTCTCATGGGACTCCCCCCGGACCCCGGCCCGTCCCCGTCCCGTACGCCCGTGCGCTCGGCATCCGTAGCGCCACGAGTCGTATCACGGGGCTGACGAACAGACGCATTGGAGGAGCGCCGACGGAAGGGTGCGTCGATAAGGCTGCCTTATAAGCCAACCTTATAAAACAGATCGGGATCATGTCTTGGACGCGCTGCCACGCCCGCTGCTGCAATCGGACGTATGACGCACCGGAACCACCGCATCGCCCTCATACCCGGTGACGGCATCGGGGCCGAGGTCCTGCCGCCCGCCCGGCGAGTCCTGGACGCCGTCGGCCGCCGCCGCGGAATCGGCTTTTCCTACACCTCCTACGACTGGTCCTGCGAGCGCTACGTGCGCGAGGGCTCGATGATGCCCGCGGACGGCCTGGACCGACTGCGCGAGGCGGACGCGATCCTGCTGGGCGCCATCGGCTACCCGGGCGTGCCGGACCCCGTCTCGCTGTGGGGGTTGCTGATCCCCATCCGCCGCACCTTCCGCCAGTACGTCGAACTGCGGCCGATCCGGGTCTTCGAGGGCGTGGACAGCCCGCTGCGCAGCGCCGCCGCGGGCGAGATCGATCTCGTCGTCGTCCGGGAGAACGTCGAGGGCGAGTACAGCGAGATCGCCCCTCACCGTCGACATCCCGCTGACCCTGGTCAACGGCTCCCGCCCCGGCCCCCGGGTCGTCGTCACCGCGGGTGTGCACGGCGGCGAGTTCACG
>NZ_JBSFVC010000061.1:0-29549 GCF_053592095.1 Streptomyces sp. NPDC002787
CCCCGCGCCCCTTTTCAGGGGCGCGGGGAACTGCGCGAGAAACCCCACCGGACCCGCGGCTGGGGGTCGAAGGGGCGCAGCCCCTGGGATGGGATGGGACGGGTAGGGGCGGCGGGGGCGAGAACTCGTTTTTGGTGAGCGGGGCCGTCGCTCCGTAGACTTCCGCGTTCGACAGCGGATGCGGCCGACGCGCCGCGGGTGATCAGGGAAACGGCAGCGCGATGACGGTGACAGAGGACGGCCCGGCGACCACGGACGAGGTCGCGTACGGCCCGGGCATCGACCCCGAGCGGCTCGCCGTGTGTCTGAGCGTGCTGGAGGAGCTCGACAAGCTGGAGGTCGACCACCCCGACGCGATCGCGGTGCGCCGGGCGACGGCCGCGATCTACCGCACGGTGAAGCAGCGCCGCCGCCAGGAGCGCCGCGCCGCCAAGACCGCGCACGACAAGGCGGTCACGGAGGCCACGGCGACCGGCTCCGCCCAGCGCATCGACGACGAGACCGAAGGCATCCTCCCGTCCTCCGTCACCGAGGAGGGGAAGATCGCGGGGATACTCCAGCGCCCGCGCTCCTGCTACACCTGCAAGACCCGGTACGTCGAAGTCGACTACTTCTACCACCAGCTCTGTCCCGACTGCGCCCGCCTGAACCGGGGCAAGCGCGACGCCCGCGCCGACCTCACCGGCAAGCGCGCCCTGCTCACCGGCGGCCGCGCCAAGATCGGTATGTACATCGCCCTGCGGCTGCTGCGCGACGGCGCGCACACGACGATCACCACGCGCTTCCCGAAGGACGCCATCCGCCGCTTCAAGGCGATGGACGACTCGGCGGACTGGATGCACCGCCTGGAGGTCGTCGGCATCGACCTGCGCGACCCGGCGCAGGCCGTCACCCTCGCCGACCAGATCGCCGAGGCGGGCCCGCTCGACATCCTCATCAACAACGCGACGCAGACCGTGCGCCGCCTGCCCTCCGCCTACGCCGCCCTGGTCGAGGGCGAGAGCGCCCCGCTGCCCGCCGGTGAGCTCCCCGCGCACCACGTCATCGGCGCCTTCAACTCCGGCGCGGTCGACGGGCTGGCCGCCCTCCCCGTGGGCATCAGCGGCCTCGACGCACAGCAGGTCGCCGACCTCGCCCTGGTCGCGGGCAACGCCAGCGTGGCCCGGCACCTCGACGGCACGGCCATCGACGCGGGCGGACTCGTCCCCGACGTCGTCGACTCCAACACCTGGGTGCAGACCATCGAGCAGATCTCCCCGGTGGAGCTGCTCGAGACCCAGCTGTGCAACTACACGGCCCCGTTCATCCTGATCAGCAAGCTCCGCCCGGTCATGGCCGACGCCGCCAGGAAGGCGACGAGCGGACGCGCGTACGTCGTCAATGTCTCGGCGATGGAGGGCGTCTTCGGCCGCGGCTACAAGGGCGCCGGCCACCCGAACACGAACGCCGCCAAGGCCGCGATGAACATGGTCACGCGGACCAGCGCCCAGGAGATGTTCCAGACCGACGGCATTCTCATGACCTCCGTCGACACGGGCTGGATCACCGACGAGCGCCCCCACTTCGACAAGCTGCGCCTCGCCGACGAGGGCTTCCACGCCCCGCTCGACCTGGTCGACGGCGCGGCCCGCGTCTACGACCCGGTAGTGCTCGGGGAGCAGGGCGAGGACCTGTACGGCGTCTTCCTGAAGGACTACGCGCCCGGCAAGTGGTGAGAGGCCCTCGCCCGGTCCGACACCAGCTCCAGCACCGTCCGCCAGTCCTCCAGGACCCCGGCGTCCACGCCGGGGGTCCAGCTCGCCTCGTCCGCGTGCCGCAGGGTCAGCACGTCCTCGACGAGCGTGGCGTCCGCCCAGCCTCCCGCGTGCAGTCGTACGAGATCGTCCGGGCCGAGGGTGTGCAGCCGTACGAGACGGGCGACCCGCTCGCCGAACAGCGGGCGTACCGCGTCGGCGGCCAGGTCGGCGTGGCTGGTGTCGTCACCCGGACGGAGCAGATGCCCCAGGGCGTGCACCAGACCGGCCACCTGGAGTTCCTTGTCGGCCGGCCGCCCTCGGCGGAGCAGCGCGGCGGTCTGCAGCGCGTGCTCGTGCGGATCGACCGGGGTGCCCCGGCGGCGGTCCGGTGCGCCCCTGCCGCCCCGGCAGGCGTGCAGCAGGTCCATCAGCTCCTCGACGCTGCGCAGTTCCATGCGTCGTTCCTCCCGAGTCCGCCCGCGAGAAATGCCGTTGCGACACATGAGCAGATCATGGTCGGCTTGCGGTTCGGCCAACAGGACCTGAACTACGTGCCGAGCGCAGCGATCCGATGGGTCGTCGGGCGGTGCGGGGTTCGAGTGCTGAGCCGAACGGGTGATGAGAAACCGAACAAAAGGGTCAAATTGCCCTAGGGTAAGGCCTGCTGGATGCGGAACGACTCAAGACAGTTACCTCTTGTTTTCAGCCCCATCGAGCGGCCACCCGCTCATTTGGTTACTCTGTACCGGACGGACAGCCTTATATGGGTCCCACCCACACCCACGGTCCGTCCCGGGACAAGCCGGTCACCACGGCCTGCTCTCGTCTCCAGGCAATACGGCGCCACCGCGTCCGAACTGACATCGACTCAGACCCGAGCGGACGTCAGGCGCACAGCGGCAGGCTGGGCCGATGTCCCGAGGGTGACCCGACACATAAGGAGTGCGCGGTGACACCAGAGAAGACGAATCGCGATCAACGCCCCAAGGAACGCACCGAGGGCGGTGGCCGGTCGAAGAAGGAGCTCGGCAGCCTGGACGTGTGGGCCAGGTCCGCTCCGATCCGACTGGCGGGCTACGAGGACGACCTCGCCGAGCCCCACATCCTGCCCAGCGTGGACTGACGGCAGGACCTTCGCGATCGCCGACTGCATGGGCGTGCCAGACTCACGCCCATGCAGATCAGAGAAGCCACCGCCGACGACTGGCCCGGCATCTGGCCGTTCTGGCACCGCGTCGTGGCCGCCGGTAAGACCTACACCTGGGACCCGGACACCGCCGAGGAAGCCGCCCGCGCCCTGTGGATGGCCCCCGCCAAGCGCGTGTACGTCGCCGTGGACGCCGACGGAGCGGTCGTCGGCTCCGCCTATCTCACCCCCAACTACGGTGGCCCCGCGGCCCACATCGCCAACGCGGGCTTCATGGTCGACCCCGATCACGGGGGCCGGGGCATCGGCCGCGCCCTCGCCGAACACGTCCTCGCCGAGGCCAAGGCCCACGGTTACCGGGGCATGGTGTTCAACGCCGTCGTCGAGACCAACCCCGCCGTACGATTGTGGACCTCCCTCGGCTTCACCGTCCTCGGCACCGTCCCGGACGCCTTCGAGCACCCGAAGGACGGCCGGGTGGGGCTGCACCTCATGTACAAGGCGCTCTGACGCGACGCGTTGAGCGTGGCGGGCCGGACGCGGCTAGTCGAGCGGGGCCGTCCGACGCCACGGGTTCAGCTCCTCCAACCGGCCCGCCACCTCCAGGAGTTCGAGCTCCGAGCCCGGTCGACCCACCAACTGCACCGCACAGGGCGCACCCGACGGCAGGGTGCCGAACGGCACCGACATCGCCGGCCAGCCCGTGAGGTTCCACGGCGGGGTCAGCGGCGAGTAGTTGGTGTTGACCAGCAGATTGCGCAGCCACCCCCGTTCGTGCCAGTTCGCGGCGGCGGGCCCGCGCCGGGCGAGCGCCGGGGTGAGCAGCACGTCGTGCTCGGCGAAGAACGGCTCCAGGCGCCGGCGCAACCGCTCCCGGCGGTCACCTGCGCGCACCCCCTTCACGAAGCGCCGCCCCACGGCCGCGTGCACCCGCGTGCGCCGGGTGAGCAGCTTCGGATCGAGGCCCTCGGCGTCCACCGCCGTGCCCGCCGTCCAGTGCGCCAAGGAGGTCGTGCCCAGCCAGACGGGATACGAGGGATTCGCCGACCGGACCTTCAGCCCGGCCCCGGCCAGCGACTCGGCCGCCCGGCGCGCGGCATCGGCGTACGGGCGGGTGACGGTCACGCCGATCAGAGGGCTGCGCACGGACAGGGCGATGCGCGGCGAGCGCGGGGCGGTCCCGGACGGCCGCCCGGTGGGCGTTCCGGCCAGTATGCGGAACATCAGCCGGGCGTCCTCGACGGTCGTCGCGAGCGGGCCGTTCTCGGACATGCCGAACCAGTCGCCGTGCCCGATGTCCGCCGGGACGACACCGAAGCCCGGCTTGAGGCCGAGCACCCCGCAGTTGGCGGCCGGTATCCGCAGCGAGCCCATGCCGTCGTTGCCGAGGGCCAGCGGCACGAGCCCGGCGGCGACCGCGGCGGCGCTGCCGCCCGACGAGCCGCCGGTGGTGCGCGAGGTGTCCCACGGGTTGCGGGCGGTGCCGTGCACCCCGTCCGTGGTGCCGAAGACGCACAGCTCGGGCACGTTCGTGAGCCCCACGACCACCGCGCCCGCCGCCCGCAGCCGGGCCACGGTCACATGGTCGGCCTCGGCGGCCGTGTCCGGTGTCGCGGCGGACCCGTTCCGGTTGGACTCGCCCCGTACGGCGAGGTTGTCCTTGACCGCCACCGGCACGCCCGCCAGGGGGAGTTCGGTCAGGTCGGCCCGGTCGGCCACCTCGTCGGCCTCCGCCAGAGCCGCTTCCGCCCGGACCGTGCGGAACGCCCCGACCCGCCCGTCCAGCGCCTCGATCCGCGCCAGATGCTCCGCCACCACCTCACGCGGCGTGACCCGCTTCTCCCGCACGGCGGCGGCGATCTCGGTGGCGGTCCGGCCGGCCCAGCTGGTCACGGGCGCTCCCTGGCGGTGTCGTGCGCGTCGGTGTCGTACGCGACAGAGGGGCGTACCCGTGAGTAGTGATCGAGTACGGGAGCACTGTGCCCTGTGGGACGGCCCCGCGTCGAGAGTCCGCCGTGAAGAAGTCCGCGGGGGCGCGTGGGCGCGCTACGACTTCTGCGCGGGCGACGTGGCCAACCGCGTCGGCGGCATGAACTCCCGCACGTACGTCCGCTCCCAGCACGCCCCCGTCTCCCGCAGCTCGCGCCAGGTCGTGTAGCGGTAGCGGAAGAGACGGGCGCGGACGAACCGGGGCGGGGCGTCGGCGGGGAAGGGGGAGCGGCGCAGCAGCCGGAGGGTGTCGCGGTCGTTCTCCAGGAGGCGCTCCAACATGGCCCCGAACCAGGAACCGGCGTACGCGGGGGAGAGCGCGGCGAACCACATCAGCCAGTCGAGCCGCAGATGGTACGGGGCGAACTGGCGCGGCCAGCGCCTCGGGTCGCCCGGCTTGCCCTTGAACTCGTACTCCCGCCACGCGGAGTCCTCGCGTGGCGCGTCGTCCGCCGTCCCCTCGACCACCACCTCGTACCGCACCCGGCTGACGCTGCCGAACGCCCCGTAGGTGTTGACCAGGTGGAGCGGGTCGAAGGAGCGGTTCATGACCTGGCGGCGGGAGATCATGTTGCGGATCGGGTGGTAGCTGAGCCCGAGGACCAGCGCGGCGAAGGCGAGCACGACGACCGTGTACCAGAGAGGCGCGTCGGTGGTGTCGGGTGCGGTCGTGCCGAAGTCGACCGCGGACAGGGCCAGCACGATCGTGATCCAGTTCAGCCAGGAGAAGTTGCCCGACAGGACCAGCCACAGCTGGGTCAGGATCATCAGCGAGGCGGCGGCCGTCGCGATCGGCTGCGGGGCGAAGAGCAGGAACGGGACCACGAGCTGGGTGACGTGGTTGGCGGCCACCTCGACCCGGTGGAACGGCTTCGGGAGATGGTGGAAGAACCAGCTGAGCGGGCCCGGCATCGGCTGGGTCTCGTGGTGGAAGTCGAGGCAGGTCAGTTTCCGCCAGCACGCGTCGCCGCGCAGCTTGATCAGCCCGGCGCCGAACTCGACCCGGAACAGCACCCAGCGCAGCAGGAACAGCACGACGATCGGCGGCGCCACCTCGTCGTTGCCGAGGAAGACGGCCAGGAAACCGACCTCCAGCAGCAGCGACTCCCAGCCGAAGGAGTACCAGGTCTGGCCGACGTTCACGATCGACAGGTACATCGCCCACGGCACGAGCCACATCAGCATGCCGGCCCAGAGCGGCACCAGTGAGTCCAGACCCGCGATCAGCGCCACCGACACCGCGCAGCCCGTCCAGGCCCATGCCGCGAAGAAACGGTCCGAGTAGTGGCGGTGGAACACACTGGGCGCGTGCCGGAACGGCACCCGCTCCACGAACCGGGGCACCGGGAGCATGCCGCGCTCACCGATCAGCGCGCGGAACTGCAGGGCCGCCCCCAGAAACGCGACCAGGTAGACGACGGCCAGAGCCCGCTGGAAGAGCAGCCGGCTCAGCCAGTAGTCGGACGCGGTGAACCACTCCACAGTACTGACCATAGTGAGCGGATCGATGAGGTTCACTCCACTCGAATAATCAGGCAATTGCTGGCAAAGTGGCCCCATGGTTGATCGGGGAGCGAGCGACTCGGACGTCCCGGACGACTGGCTCGCCCACCCGGACCCGGTGCTGGCGCTCAACCTCATGGGCACCTTCGACTGGGACCTCGACGCCGGCATGTTCCACATGGACGCCACCGCACACGAGATCTTCGACGTGCGCCCGGACGAGTACGACGGCAGACCGGAGACGCTGTCGATGCGGGTCCCCCCGATGGAGGGCCGCAGACTCGACACCCTCGTCTCGCAGGCCCTGAAGGACGGCAGCGAGAACTACGGCGCCTACTTCCGCATCCGGCTGCGCGACGGAACCCTCCGCTGGACCCACACCCAGGGCTACATCCGCCGCGACGAGTCGGGCCGCCCGTACCGCGTCATCGGCATCGTCCGCGACGCCACCCGCGAACTGAACGAGATCCGCTCCCGCACCGAGCGGGCCGAGCACGACGAGGCCCGCCGCCGGCAGACCAACGTCGTCCAGGTCATCACGGCCGCCCTGGCCCACGCCCGGACCGTCCAGGACGTCATCGACGTCCTGGAGGACACCGACGGACTCACCCACCTCGGCGCGACCAGCCTGGTCATGGGCCTGCTCGAGGCCGGACGCGTACGGATGGTCGCCGCCGGCCCCGAGGACAGCTACGTGCCCGGCACCCGGATCACCCGCCTCGACGTGAAGTACCCGATGAACGAGGTCGTACGCCACCTCGTCCCGCACTTCATCGAGTCGCCGGAGGAGTTCGCCGAGTCCTATCCGCTGCTGTGGCCGCACATCACCGACCTCAAGATCACCTCGGCCGCCTATCTGCCGCTGATCGTGCAGGCCCGGCCCATCGGCGCCATGGGACTCCTCTACAACGACCGGCGCGGCTTCACCTCCGAGGAACGCGACGTCCTCATCGCGCTCGGCAGCAGCATCGCCCAGAGCCTGCAGCGGGCCATGTTCTACGAGCAGGAGAAGGACCTCGCCGAGGGCCTCCAGCAGGCGATGCTGCCCCGGTCCATCCCCAGCGTCCCCGGCGCCGACATCGCCGTCCGCTACCGGGCCGCCTCGATCGGGGGCTCGCTCGGCCGGGACATCGGCGGCGACTGGTACGACCTCATCCCGCTGCCCGGCGGCCGGGTCGGCGCGGTCATCGGCGACGTCCAGGGCCACGACACGCACGCGGCGGCCGTCATGGGCCAGCTCCGCATCGTCCTGAAGGCCTACGCCACCGAGGGCCACACCCCCGCCACCGTCATGGCCCGCGCCTCCGCCTTCCTCCACGAACTCGACACCGACCGCTTCGCGACCTGCCTGTACGCGGAGGCCGACCTGGCCACCGGTGTGGTCCAGGTCGTCCGGGCCGGGCACATCGACCCCCTGCTCCGGCTCACCGACGGCACATGCCGGCGGGTCACCGTGGAAGGAGGCCTGCCGCTCGGGCTGTCCGCCGAGTTCGGCGGCCTGGAGTACCCGGTGACCGCGATCGAGATGGACCCCGGACAGACGCTGATGCTCTGCACCGACGGCCTCATCGAACAGCCCGGCGCCGACCTCGACGACGGCATGCGCACCCTGAAGGCCCTGATCGCCACCGGGCCCGACGACGTCGACGACCTCGCCGACCGGCTCATCGACGTGGCGGAGGAGAGGGGCGGCGACGACGACGCGGCCCTCCTCCTGCTGCGGCGCCGCAGCCGCAGCGCCCAGCAGCCCGGCGGACGCCTCCGGCAGCACGTCGGGCCCGGCGATCCGGAGGCGCTCATCGAGGCCCGGCACATGATCGGCGCGGCGGTCCGCACCTGGGGTGCGCGCGAGCGGGCCGACGAGATCGAGCTGGTCGCCGACGAACTGATCACCAACGCGCTCATGCACACGGAGGGCTCCGCGATCGTGACGCTGCGGGCCCTGGCCGGGTCCGACAGGCGGCTGCGGGTGGAGGTCGAGGACTCCTCCAGCGCGTTGCCCCGCCGGCGGGAGGCGGGGGAGTCGGGGGTGTCGGGGCGGGGGCTGCTGCTCGTCGACCGCCTGACGGATGTGTGGGGGGTGGAGGCGCGGGGCGGAGGGAAGTGCGTGTGGTGCGAGTTCGTGATGCCGGGCGCCTCATAGCTCGGGGGTGCCTGTGCGCTGGCGGCTGCGGGTCCGGCCTGGCTTCTCGCGCAGTTCCCCGCGCCCCTGAAAAGCAGGGGCTGCGCCCCGTGCTTTTCAGGCCCGCAGCCCCCACTCACCCGCACCCGGCGACGTACCTCATGGCACCCTGGACGTATGCCCGAATTGCCCGAAGTGGAGGCTCTCCGGGACTTCCTGGTCGACAGGCTCGTCGGTCATGAGGTCGCCCGCGTGCTGCCCGTGGCCATCAGCGTGCTGAAGACGTACGACCCGCCTCTGAGCGCCTTCGAGGGCCGGGAGGTCACCGGCGTACGGCGGCACGGGAAGTTCCTCGACGTCGAGGCGGACGGGGGCGAGCTGCACCTCGTGACCCATCTGGCGCGGGCCGGATGGCTGCAGTGGAAGGACCGGCTGCCGGACGGTCCGCCGAAATCCGGCGGCAAGAGCCCGCTCGCGCTGCGCGTCGCCCTGGAGACCGGCGAGGGCTTCGACCTCACCGAGGCCGGTACACAGAAGCGGCTGGCGGTGTACGTCGTACGGGACCCGGCGGACGTCCCAGGCGTCGCCCGGCTCGGTCCGGACCCCCTCGCCGACGACTTCGACGTCTCCCGCTTCGCCGGGCTGCTCGCGGGTGAGCGGCGGCAGATCAAGGGCGCGCTGCGGGATCAAGGCTTGATCGCCGGGATCGGGAACGCGTACAGCGACGAGATCCTGCACGCCGCGAAGATGTCGCCCTTCAAGCTCGCCTCGTCGCTGAAGCCGGAGGAGGTCCGGCACCTGCACGAGGCGCTGCGCACCACGCTCACCGAGGCCGTCGAGCGCTCCCGGGGGCTGGCGGCCGGGAGGCTGAAGGCGGAGAAGAAGAGCGGCCTGCGGGTCCACGGCCGGACCGGGGAGCCCTGCCCGGTGTGCGGTGACACCGTCCGCGAGGTCTCCTTCAGCGACTCCTCGCTGCAGTACTGCCCGACCTGTCAGACGGGCGGCAAACCGCTCGCCGACCGACGGCTGTCACGGTTGCTCAAGTAGCGCTCCGAGGCCGTGAGGGCGGAAAGTCCATGATCCGCAACCATTGAAGGTACGGACCAATGGCGCGGGCCGATCGAGTGCCGACCGGGACCTCAGCGCCAGGCCGGAGCCTCGATGACCACCAGCAGCTCGCCCTCCTGGCTGCGCACCTCGAAGTGGTCGATGTCCTCGCGCTGCATCGCGGTGCCGCCCATCATCTCGGAGGCCTTGTCGGCGCCCTCGGGGGACTTCCAGTTGGCGGCCGTCTCCTCGGAGCCGTCCTTGCCGATCACGACGAGCCGGCAGGCGTGCGCGCCGTTCGCCTCCTTGACCTTCAGTTCGATGTCGGCGCCCCAGACCCGGTCCTCGGCCTTGACCTCGGCCCACACGCCCGTCTTGGCGTCGGTGGCGGCGACGGTGTCCGGGGCCTTGCCCGGACCTGCGAGAACGGCCACGGCGGGGCCGCCCACGGCGATGACGACGGAGGCGGCCAGCGCGAACAGCCAGCGCCTGCGCTTCGCCCGGTGCCGGGCGGCGACCTCGTCGAGGAGCCGGCCCAGCAGCCGGGGGCCGGGCGCCGCGAAGGGGTGCACGGCGCGCGGTGTCGCGTTGCGGTACAGCATCAGCTGCCGGGCCGCTGGGCGGAACTCGGTGACCTGTACCGCGCACTGGGGGCAGCCGCGGACATGGTCCTCGAAGTGGAACGAATCCACCTCGTCCAGCACGCCCAGCGCGTACGCGCCGACGTCGTGATGACGATCCTGGGACCACATGGCAATTCCTCGGGCCGGTGTGCGGTGGGGGTTGCTTCCTGCCCCCACCGGTACGGACCAGACCGGCGAATCACTCAAGCCCACGACCAATGCCAACCAAAAGATTCGGAGCCCTCCGCCGCGCGGATTGGTCCGGAACCGAAAAAAATGGTTCACCAAGGCCGGGACAGGCGGATGGCCGCCGCCTGAACACCGGGTCGCCGGGGCTAGAAGAGATGGATGGCCAGATGCCCGAGGGGCAGACCGAGCCGCCAGGCCGCGGTCCAAACCTTTGGGCCGTCGTCCTCACCGAGGATCGCGCCCCCGCCCGGCACCGCGTCCAGGTCGGGTGCGAGCAACTCGGTCTCCTCCAGCCAGCGCCAGGCCGCGGCCGCCAGCTCCAGGTCCGGGGACGGGCCGCCCGACTCCAGCGCCTCGGCGGTCAGATGCGCCATCCGCTCGCACACCCAGTCCTGCCACGGCTGGTCGTACGCCGTCAGCGACAGCCAGGTCTCCAGCTGGGTGACGACCCGGATGCCGGAGAGCTCACCGCCCGCGTCGGAGAGGAAGATGGTCAGCGCCAGGGCATCCCGCCCCGCACGGAACTCGAAGGAGGTCGGCGGCATCAGGTCGCCCGTCCGCAGCAACTCCTCGGCGATGTACTCGGCGTAGAACCACGCCATCGGGACGGCCAGTTCGCCGCCGCCGGCGCCGTCCGTGCTCTCTTGACCTCTGTGCAGCATCCCTTCCTGCCTTCCTCCGGTGCGTGCGCGTCGCCCGACCAGGGGCCTGGGGGCCAGGCCCCGGGCCCTCATCCGGAACACGGATGAAGACAGCTGATTGCTCAACCATGGTCCTCAGCAAGGCGCTTTACGGAGGTTTGACTCGGCCATGGGTTTCACCGCAGGTCGGCCGCGTATCCCGGAAGCACCCGGCGCAGGGCGCGCAGCGCGTAGTACGCGCGGGACTTCACCGTACCGGGCGGGATTCCGAGGGCTTCGGCGGCTTCCGCCACACTCGCCCCCTGGAAATACACCTGCACCAGTACTTCGCGGTGCTCGGGAGTGAGTGTCTTCACAGCTTCCCGCACATCGAGGGTCGCCACCGACCGTTCGGCGTGATCCGCCATCACACGCGCGTTCTCCAGCACCGCGTCCCCCACCTCGGCGGGGCGCGCCTGCCGGGCCCGCCGCGCGTCTATGGCGAGCCGCCGCCCGACGGTGAGCAGCCAGGGGCGTACGGAGTCGAAGTCGTCGGCGCGCAGCGCCTCGGGGTGTTGCCAGGCGCGCACGAAGGTCTCCTGCACCAGATCCTCGGCGCGATGGCGGTCCCCGTCGGAGAGCCGCAGCAGCAGGGCGAAGAGGGGGCGGCCGTGTTCGCGCTGGAGTTCGGCCAGCTCGTGTTCGGCGGTCGTCCCTCTGGTGATCGTGGTTCCGGCCGTCATGGCCGTATGGGAACGCGAGGCGCTTCGCGGGGACAGGGGCCGGTCACGGGTGTGCGGCGGGCGGTCGAACCTGTCGGCGAACGGTGCGACGAACGGTCGCCGCCTGTCGGTACCCCGGGCTCGCTCCCTCCGTCCGGGCTGTCGGCCACGACGTGCCGGCCGACGTCGGGGGTACCTGCTGCTGGGCCCGGGCTAGGGCACCACCGTCACCGGCCAGCGGCCCGCCTTCACCAGGCGGAGTGCCACCGAGCCGACGATGCGGTGACCGGCCTGCTGGGAGGCGCCCACGACGACCGCGTCCGCCTTCAGCTGGTCCGCCGCCGTCACCAGGCCGCCGTACGGGTCGCCGCGGAAGGTGTGGAACTCCCAGCGCACCTCGAAGATGCCCTTCACCTGCTCGGCGGCCTCCCGGATCTCCGCGACCAGATGCTCGGCGATCTCCTCGGTCGTCCCGGCCACCGGCACTCCGAGCGCCGCACTGGCCGCCAGCATCGGCTGCACGTACACGATGGCGAGCAGCGCGTGCTGGCGCCGGGCGAGGCCGGCCGCGTACGCCACGGCGCGCAGGGAGGTGTCCGAGCCGTCCAGGCCGACGAGAATGATCTTGGGCCCGTCGGTGCCCCGCTCGAACCGCTGTGCTTGCTGATCGGTCACGGTCGCGAGGCTATCCGAGCACCCGGTCTCCGGCGTGCGCCGGGCGGTCGGCTGCGCTCGCCTGCGGTCATCCGGGCAGCGGAAAAATACTCCCATCGGGTGTTTTCGTGCCGCCGCACCGGTGTCGCGGTGGTGCGCCGTCCCCGCCTTGGTCGACTGATGAGTCATGACGAAGGATCAGATGCTCACGCGACGCCGCCTGTTGACCGGCGGCACCGCCCTGCTGGGCGCGGCCTGGGCCGCGGGCAGCGCCGCTCTGCTCGTCGGCGACGGAGCCTCCGGCCCGGCTCCTGCCCGTGCCGTCGCTCCGGCCGCCGGTCCGGGGACCCACCGGGCGCTCACGCCCTCGGCCTACCGTCTGCGGCCCATCGCCGGGTACGGCCCCCCACCCGTCCGGCGCCGCACCCTCGTCCCTGCCGCCGTCCGGCGCGAGCCGTTCCTGAAGGTGGACGGGCGCGGCCGGAGCATGGTGCTGACCTTCGACGACGGCCCCGACCCGCGCTTCACCCCGGACATCCTGCGCACCCTTCGCGCCCACGACGTCCGGGCGATGTTCTTCGTCTGCGGCGAGATGGCGGTCCAACACGAGGACCTGCTGCGGGAGATGGCCGACGACGGCCATGTGGTCGGCAACCACACCTGGTCCCATCCGCTGCTCACCACCCTCTCCCGGTCCAGGATCCACCGGGAGATGGCCCGCACCAGCGAGATCATCGAGAAGGCGTACGGCGAACCGCCGCTGTGGTTCCGCGCCCCGTACGGCGCCTGGAACCGGGCCGCCTTCCACTTCGGCGCCGAACTCGGCATGGAGCCGCTGGGCTGGACCCTGGACACCCTCGACTGGCGGACGCCCGGCGCCCACACCGTCGCCGAACGTGTGGAGCGGGGCGCGGCCCCCGGTGTCGTCGTGCTCTCCCACGACGCGGGCGGCGACCGCTCGCAGAGCGTGGCGGCGCTGCGCGACTATCTGCCCGCTCTGCTGGCCTCCGGCTATCGCATCACCGTGCCCCAGCGGAAATACGCGTAGCGGGGGAATTCTCACGCACGGCGCGGGAATTCGGGAGGGCTCTCGCCCGCCCGGCCGGGGAAACGCTCAGCGAACCTCGACCAGGCGGGCGAACACGACGACGTTCCCGTCGTAGCCGTTCTGCTTGGAGAAACCGCCCCCGCAGGTGATGACCCGCAATTCGGGAACTCCGCTGTTCCCGTAGACACGGTCGCCCGGGAAGTTGTTCTTCTCGAAGACCTCGATGCCGTAGGTCTCGAACACGGCGGTCCTGCGGTCCGCGCGCCGGATCTCGACCTTGCTGCCCTTCTTCAGCGCCCCGAGTCCGTAGAACACCGCGGGCCCCCGGTCGTTGTCGACATGGCCGACGACGACGGCCGTGCCCTTCTCGCCGGGGGAGACCGCGCCGGTGAACCAGCCCGCCAGGTTCGAGTCCTGGGCCGGCGGCGCGTCCACCCAGCCCTCCGGGTCCAGCCCGACGGGCACGGCCGGCGCGTCGACCCGGATCGAGGGGATCCGCACCCGGTCGACCATGGCGTACGACAGGGGGTCGGGGACTCTGGCGAAACTGCTGCGGGGCGTGCTGCGGGTGTCGGCCGCCGCCGCCGACGCGGGCTGCGGGGGACCCTCGTCGAATTCTCCCGAACCATTGCGAATGAGAGCGAGACCGGTCAGCAGAACAAGCGCTATCACGCCCCACGGAGCGCGCTTCTTCCGCCGTTCCTCCCATTCGGCCTCGGCCGGCCAGGACGAAGACATTCGCCATCCCCTCTCGACACGGCCGTCGCCGCGTCCGTCGCGCATACGGAAACCGTAGGCGCGCCGCACGTCGACGGCGACAGGGGCAGGTACGAACGGGTGGCGGGGAAGCGGAGTTGTGCGCCATCCGAGTTGCCGTACACAGGAAATTTTCCGGCCGTCCGTGACCTGCGGCGATATCCGATCATGCGGAGATATCACGGCGTGTCCGCTCACCGGGACGGACCATCGCCGAAATGCGGCCCCGAGCGCGGCAACTGAGGGTCTTTCTGGGAGGCGCTTTCTCGCCGATCGACCGGGGACGGGACCCGGGGCGTCTTCCGCGGAGGATCACATGCGTACTACTCGTGCCCTGGCGGTCTCGGCCGCCGCGGTCGCCCTGGTCGGCGTCGCCGCGCCGACGGCCACCGCCTGGGAACAACCGAGCTCGGTCACGGCCACCCCCAACGTCCTCGCCGGTGGCGGGCAGCTCGTCCTCACCGTCAGAGGCGGTGACGCGTGCACGATGACCGGCAGCACGATCAGCTCCAACGCCTTCCCCACCACCAACCTGACCTCCATGGGCGGCACGACCGCCACGGCCAGGGTGCGGGTCAACTCCAACGCGAGCCCCGGCTCGCACAGCGTCACCACCCACTGCGAGGGCAAGCGCAAGACGTTCAACAGTGTCTTCACCGTCCTCGGCGGCGTGCGCGGCGGGCTCGGCGGCAGCAGCTCCAGCGGGGCCACGACGACCGACATCGCCATCGGCGGCGGACTGGTGACGGCGGCGGTCGTCGGCGGTGGTGTGTTCTGGATGCGCCGCCGCTCCGAGAACAAGATCTGAGGCTCCCCCCGTCGGAGCACGGATCTCGCGGCACGGAGACCGTACGCGGCACAGCCCTTCGCCGGAACCCGAGAGGGTCCGGGGCGAAGGGCTGTCGGCGGTACGACGACGAGCGGCGGTCAGACGAGCGGCGGTCAGACGAGCGGCGGTCAGGAGGCGCCGCCGTCCTCCTCGGTGCGGCGGCGCGACCAGTGCCATGCCGCGCCCAGCGATCCCGCGACGAGCACGGCGCCCAGGCCGAGCTCCCGGAGGTCGAAGCCAGCGACGGTGCCGCCGGCCCCGGCGTGGGAGCCCCGCGCGGGAGGGTTGGTCGGATGGCCGGTGGCGATGGTGAGGTCCGTCCGGCCGCTCTCGTCGCCGCACTGGAACGTCACCTCGTACACCGCACCGGGTTTGGCGTCCCGGTCGACGGTCGCCGTGGCCGACGACCGCCCCTGGGGGATGGAGACGGTGTCGAAGACGCCCGAGGAGACGGTCGCCCTGTGGTAGCAGCCGTCGACGCGCAGGGCCACCTGCCCGCCGGCGGCGACCGTCGCGAGAGAGACGCTGAAGCCGAACGTCGTGATCTCGTCGGCCCGTGCCGCGTGCGCGGCCGGAGCGTTGAGGGAGAAGGCGGTCACGCCCAGCAGGGCGGCCGAAGCGACGCGTATCGCGCGCATGGATGAGCCTCCGGTCTCCGAGGAGCCTGCCGCGGACCGTTTCCGCCTGCGCGTGAGATGCACCTCGATGACGGAAACGCTAGGAAGACACGCCCGGTGGCGCGATCGCGGTCGCGCGAACGGGTCAAGCGTTGCTCCGTACGGGGGCCGGAACGCGTACGGCCGGGGGACGGGCGTGGCGTGGTGCTCGTCCGCCGGCCGTGAACCGGGCTTGAGGGCTGTCTCACCCGCCCGCGTTGGGGAACAGGCTCAGGAACGGATCCGCCGTGGCCGAGAGACCCCGGCTGTAGGGCGCGTCGAAGTCCCAGACGAGGAACAGCAGGAACGCGATGAGGGCGGAGAACAGACCGGCGAGGATCAGCTCGCGCGGCGTACGCCGGATCTGCAGGGCGAACACCATGCCGACCGTCACCACGGCGCCGGTGATCAGGCCGAACCACACCACGCCGGGCATCGTCTCGCCGGTGGAGTCGGCGCGGGCGTTGCGCGCCGCGTCGGCCGTGGCCATCTGGTCGAGCAGCGGCTGGTAGGCCTGCGCCTCGAAGTCGCTCGCCGGCTCGTAGTCGGTGACGTCCGCGCGGACGGTGTCGAGCAGCTCCGTGCCGCGCTCGGTCACCTCGCCCTTCTCCGACATGACCTTCCACTCCGTCGTCACGACGTGGCCGACGTACGCGTCGATGTCCTCGCGGATACGGTCGCGCACGTCCTCGGGGTACACCCGCACCCGCTCACTGATCTCGTGCAGGGCCTGCGCCTCCGTCTGGACCTGGTCCTGGGCGGCGCTGCGGGCCTCCCAGACGCCGGCGATGGCCAGACCCAGCACGATGGCGTAGACCACGCCGATCATCATGGTGATGTACTCGATGACGTCCGGGGTCTCGGACGGGTCCTCGTCCGCCGGCGCGGCGTGATGCCGCACTACGGCCACGATCAGGACGACGACACAGGCCGCCCCCATCGCGAGGGTGAGAACAAGCCATTCCGACAAGAGGTTCCTCCAGGGGTCAGCGCGGACGCAGGGCGGCGGCGGCGAACACCGCGGGCACGGTGACGAGCAGGGCGAGCGAGACGAGGGACGGGCCGGAGCGCTTGGTCTGCGAGCGGGCCGGGACCCGGTACGGCGGATAGCTCACCGGGGTCGGTGAGGCCTCCGGACGTGGGCTCGGCGCGGGCTTCGGCTTCGGCGGGGGAGGCGGGGCGGGGACGGGCCGGGGCGCCTCGGTGACCGGCGGCGGGGGCGGAGGCGGTGGAGCGGACCTCGGCGGCGGGGTGGGCTTCGGCGTCGGAGCGGGCGTAGGCGCGGGGTCGGGGGTGGGCGTGGGCGTGGGTGGCGGCGGCTTCGGCCGCGGTGGGGGAGTCGGGGTGGGTGTCGGCTCCGGGGGACACGACGGGGTCGGTGCGGGCGAGGGGGACGGCGACGGTGGGGGCGGGGGAGTCGGCGACGGTGTGGTCGCCGGTACCGGCTCGCAGGAGTCGGTGCCCCCGATCGCCACCGCGACCGCGCCGCCGCTGTCCGGGCCGACGGAGGCGTACGCGCAGGCGTCGGCGACCGCCGTGCCGCTCGGGCTTCCGGTGAGGAGCCAGGTGAGTGCGAGCAGGGCCGAAAGCCGCAGGGCGAGAGCGGATCGGGTCCGCTGGGGTCCTTGCACGTCGGAGATCATCCGTGCTCGTGCGCCCGCGTACGCGGGAGCCCTCACAGATTGCTCCAAAGGAGCGAAAAACGGGCCCTGAAGGTTTGACCGGGGGTGCCCGGCGCTGACCCCTCTTTCGGCACGCGGGCGGACCGCGCCGCGCATCTCGTCACAGACTTCGGAAAGAAATTCGTGCAGCGTTGAACACATCGGCCACTCCCACGCGTACCTAGGACCAGCAAGCGGCGCAGTAGGGCGCTGCGAACACCCACCGGAACACGGGGAGTTGGAATGAAGACCTCCTGGCGGAGCGCCTCACTCGTAGCCTCAGCTGCGGCTGTGCTGGCGCTGACGACGGCGTGCGGTCAGGAACAGGGGTCCACGTCCTCGCAGAACGTGGGCGCCGCTTCCACCCCGACGCTGGGCACCGGAACCATCGCCGGCACCGGTACGGGCACGGCCGGCGCGGGCACGGCCGGTGCGGCGGGCTCGGGCACGTCGGACCAGGCCCAGTCCACCACGGCGGCCTCCGCGGGCCAGCTGACGGTGTGGAACAGCGACGAGTACGGCAAGGTCCTCACGGACAGCGCCGGTCGCACCCTGTACCGCTTCGACAAGGACTCGTTCGAGCCGCCGAAGACGACCTGTGAGGGCGAGTGCGCCACCACCTGGCCGCCGGTGCCGGCCTCGGGCGCCACCGCAGCCGAGGGTGTCGACAAGGCACTGCTCGGTGAGGTCACCCGCCCCGACGGCACCAAGCAGCTGACGGTCGGCGGCTGGCCCATGTACTACTTCGCCAAGGACACCAAGGCCGGTGACATCAAGGGCCAGGGCCTCAAGGGCACCTGGTTCGCCTCGGACCCCAAGGGCAAGAAGGCCTCCACCAAGGGCGGTGGCACCGGTGGCACCGGTGCCGCGGGCGACGCCGGCGGCGAGGCGGTCGAGCAGTCCGGCCTGACCACCCGCAAGGACCCCAAGCTCGGCGAGATCGTCGTCGACAAGAACGGCATGACGGTCTACCGGTTCCTCAAGGACACCCAGTGGCCGATGTCGACCAAGTGCACCGGCGACTGCCTCGACAAGTGGCCCGCCGTCGCCCCGGTCGACAAGAACGACACCGAGGGCATCCTGCTGAAGGGCTACACGGTCTTCGACCGTCCCGACGGCATCAAGCAGCAGACCATCAACTGCATCCCGCTCTACACCTTCGCCAACGACAAGGCCCCGGGTGACACCAACGGCCAGGGTGTGGGCGGCACCTGGTTCGCCATCAACGGCGACGGAGAGCCGATCGGCGCGCAGAAGTAAGGATCACACCGCATCAGCGCGGCCGATCCAGGTCCGCCCCCTCCGCACCGCACGGAGGGGGCGGACCGCTTGGCATGCCCGGGCACGGCCGAACAGGCGTGCCCGGGCGTGGCGTTGGCGGGTCTCGGGCAAGGTCGGGCACCGAAGAGGCATGGTCGGGAGGGTCGTTGGGCATGTGCCATCGGCAGCGACCTTGAACGGACGGTCAATTTCCGTTTTTACTCGCTCCGTCGGCGGACGATCAGTAGCCTCAGCTCGAACACCGGATCGCCTACGCCACCCCCGACGCGTTGGAGACACAGATGGAGCGTCCCGCCTGGGCCCCATGGAGCATCGACATCTCGATGCCGTCCGTGGCCCGCATGTACGACTACTACCTGGGCGGTTCGCACAACTTCGAGGTCGACCGGGAAGCGGCCCGCAGGGCCATGGAGTTCATGCCGGGCCTGCCCAAGATCATGCAGGCGAACCGCGCGTTCATGCGCCGCGCCGTGCGGTACGCGGCCGGCTCGGGTATCACCCAGTTCCTGGACATCGGATCCGGGATTCCCACCTTCGGAAACGTGCACGAGGTCGCCCAGGAGGCCAGGCCCGGCGCGCGGGTCGTCTACGTCGACCACGACCCGGTCGCCGTAGCACACAGCCAGGCGGTTTTGGAGGGCGACGACAACGCGGACGTGGTCGCGGCCGACCTCCGCAAGCCCCGGGACATCCTCACGAGCCCCCGTGTTGAGCGACTGATCGACCTGAACCGGCCAGTGGCCCTGCTCCTGGTTGCCATACTGCACTTCGTGGAGGACACGGACGACCCGTACGGAGCGGTGGCCGAGCTGCGTGACGCGCTCGCGCCCGGCAGCGTACTCGTCGTCTCGCACGCCTCCTTCGAAGGGATCCCGCTTCCCCAGGAGCGGGCCGAGGGCGCGGTGGACGTGTACAAGGACATCCGCAATCCGCTGATCATGCGCTCGCGCGACGAGATCGCGCGGTTCTTCGAGGGGTACGACATGGTGGAACCCGGACTGGTGCCGATGGCGAAGTGGCGGCCCGACACGGCTCCGGAGGACGAGGACCCGTACGCCTTCTCGGGCTTCGCGGGCGTGGGGACCAAAGCGTGAGGGCGGAGCCGGACGGGCCGGAGGACAGACTCCGCCGGTTCGCGACGATCTGGAGCCGGGCGGTCTTCCCCGCCACCTCCACGTCGCTGACCCGGCCCGAGTTCGAGGAACAACTCCTGCCGCTGGCCCGCAGGCTGAGCGAGGCGCTGCGCGCCAGGACGTACGACGCCGAGGAGGGCAAGGCGGTCGGCGCCGCCCTCGTCGAGGCGCACTGCACCGAGCCCGAGACGCTCGGCCGGACTCTGGACTGCGTCGATGCCTATCTGGTGCTCTACTGCGGCGGCGACGGCCCGCAGGAGGATCTGCGGGCCCGCTCCGCGCGGCTGCAGTCCGCGATGGCCGCCGGATACGCCGAGGCGCTGCGGCAGCGGACGCTGGCCGAGCAGGAGGCGATCGCCCGCGCGGCGCTGGAGGCCCAGGGCGCGGTCGCCCGGGCGCTGCACGCGACCGAGGCCCGCTTCCGCGCGGTGTTCGAGGGCGCCGCCATAGGTATCGGCATCGCCGACCTCGAAGGCAACATCCTCCAGGTCAACGGCGCCCTGCTGCGCATGTTCGGCGTCACCGAGCAGACGATGCGCGGGCGCAGCGTCACCGAGTGGACGCACCCCGACGACGCCCCCCAGGTCTGGCGCCTCTACGACGAGCTGGTACGCGGTGAGCGCGAGCACTACCACACCGAGAAGGCGTTCTCCCGACCTGACGGCACGGTCCTGTGGACCAACCTGACGGTGTCTCTCCTCCGGGACGCGGACGGGCGGCCCCAGTACCAACTGGCCCTGATGGAGGACACCACCGAACGCCGTCTGCTCAACCTCCGCCTCCGCTACGAGGCCACCCACGACGCGCTCACCGGACTGCCCAACCGCACCCTGTTCTTCGAGCGCCTGGAGAAGGCCCTCGCGGCGGGCGACGGTCAGCGCTTCGGCCTGTGCTACCTCGACCTCGACGGCTTCAAGACCATCAACGACAGCCTCGGGCACGCCGCCGGCGACCGGCTGCTCGTCGAGGTCGCCGACCGGCTGCAGTCCTGCGCGACCGCGCCCGGCGAGATGGTCGCCCGGCTCGGCGGTGACGAGTTCGTCGCGCTGACCACCGGCACCGACACCGAACGCGAGGTCGACGAACTCGCCGACCGCATCATGAACGCGCTGGTCACCCCGGTCCGCATCGACGGCCGGGAGCTGCTGGTCCGCGGCAGCATCGGCATCGTCGAGGGCCCGGCGGGGGAGCGCGGCCCGGCGGAGGTGCTGCGCAGCGCCGACATCACGATGTACCGCGCCAAGTCGGCCGGCGGCAACCGCTACGAGATGGCCGACGCGGAGGCCGACGCCCGCGCCATCACCCGGCACGGCCTCACCACCGCGCTGCCCGCCGCCCTGGACCGGGGCGAGTTCTTCATCGAGTACCAGCCGCTGGTCCACCTCGGCGACGGCACCGTGCGCGGCGCCGAGGCCCTGGTCCGCTGGCTGCACCCGCAGCACGGCGTCCTCGGGCCCGACCGGTTCATCCCGCTCGCCGAGCGCACCGGACTGATCGTGCCGCTCGGCCGCTGGGTCCTGGAGCAGTCGGTACGCCAGGCCCGGGAGTGGCAGGAACGGCACGGCGGCACGGGAGCGACCGGCCCGCTGCGCGTCAACGTCAACCTGTCCCCGTGCCAGTTGACCCACCCGGGGCTGGTCCAGGACACCGTCGACATCCTGGAGCGCGCGGGCCTCGACCCCGACGCCCTCTGCCTGGAGGTCACCGAGTCCGCCCTGATCGGCGCCGACGACGACCTGCTCAAACCGCTGCGCAGGCTCTCCGAGATGGGCGTCGACATCGCCCTCGACGACTTCGGCACGGGGTACTCCAACCTCGCCAATCTGCGCCGACTGCCGGTCCGCGTCCTGAAGTTGGACCGGTCCTTCACCCAGAGCATGCAGCAGTTCCCGGCCGACCCCGTCGACCTGAAGATCGTCGAGGGGATCGTCTCCCTCGCCCACAGCCTCGACCTCGCGGTCACCGTCGAGGGCGTCGAAACCGGAGCCCAGGCCGAGCAGTTGCGGATACTCGGCTGCGACACGGCCCAGGGCTGGTACTACGCCCGCCCGGGCCCGCCGGAGCGCCTGCACGAACTGGCGTTGGTGGACGCGACGGGATAGGGGGCCTTTCAGCCGCCGGGTTCTTCTTGGGGGCGCGCAGCGCCTTCAGGGGCGCGGGGAACTGCGCGACCAGCCACAGCGCACCCGCGGACCCGAGCGGCGCTCACCACCCATGGCGAGACCGGGCACGACCGCACCCGCTCACCGCTCCACCAGCATCCGCTGCAACTCCCGCGCGGCCCGAGGCGGAGCCACATCGCTGCGGTGCGCCAGGGCGATGGTGCGGTGGAGCCCGGGCCGGGCCAGCGGGGTGACCCGCAGGCCCCGCCCGGAGCGCGTGGCGACCATACGCGGGACGACGGCCACCCCGAGGCCCGCCCGGACGAAACCCAGGACCGCGTCCATCTCCCCGCCCTCGACCGCGAAGTCCGGCTCGAACCCCGCGGAGCGGCACGCGGCGACGGTGAGTTCGCGCAGGTCGTAGCCGTGGCGGAACATCACCAGGCGTTCGCCCTCAAGATCGGGGACACGGACGGTACGGCGGCCGTTGCCGGGCCTCGGCGCGTCCGGGGAGGAGACCACGACCAGGTCCTCGCGCAGCAGCTCCACCGTGGTCAGGGCGGGGGAGGCGGCGGGGAGCGGGAGGACGACCAGGGCCAGGTCGAGGGCGCCGCGCGCCAGCTGTCGTACGAGGTCGTGCGAGCCGCCCTCCTCGATCAGCAGCCGGATGCCGGGATAGCGGTCGTGGAACGCGCGCAGCACGTCGGGGAGCAGGCCGGTGCACAGGCTCGGCGTCGCACCGAGCCGGACCCGGCCCCGGCGCAACTGCACCAGCTCCTGCACCTCGTACCGGGCGGTGTCCGTGTCGGCGAGGATGCGACGGGCCAGCGGCAGCAGCGCCTCACCGGCATCCGTCAGGGTGATGTTGCCGCGCGCCCGCTGGAAGAGATCCGCCCCCAACTCCCGTTCCAGCGCCTTGATCTGCTGCGAGAGCGACGGCTGCGCCACATGGACCAGCTCGGCGGCCCGGGTGAAATGCCGGGTCTCGGCGACCGCCACGAAGTACTGGAGCTGCTGGAACTGCATCCCTCCACGATACGGGACGATAGTTTTCGACTATCGAATCGAGCTGTTTCATGTCTTGGACCGATGGGGTGACGCGGCCCTAGCGTCATGGGCATGGCTCTGGCAACGCGGACGGAACGGGCGGAACGGTCGGAACGAAAACCGTCCGTGGCGCGCACGGTGTGGGACAGCTCCCTCGGCAAGAAGACGGTCATGGCCGTCAGCGGTCTGATCATGCTGGCGTACCTGGTCGTCCACATGCTCGGCAACCTCAAGATCTTCTTCGGTTCGGACGAGTTCAACGGCTACGCGCACTGGCTGCGCACCCTCGGCGAGCCCTTCCTCCACTACGAGTGGGCCCTGTGGATCGTCCGCGTGGTCCTCGTCGCCGCGGTCGTCGCCCACGCCACGGCCGCCTACCAGCTCAGCCGTCGCGACATCAAGGCCCGGCCGGTCAAGTACGTCCACAAGAAGCGCCGGGCGAGCTACGCGACCCGCACCATGCGCTGGGGCGGCATCATCCTCGGCCTGTTCATCGTCTGGCACATCCTCGACCTGACGACCGGCACCGTCCACCCGAACGGGTTCGAGGCCGGCCACCCGTACCAGAACGTGATCGACACCTTCTCCACCTGGTACGGCAACGTCGTCTACATCGTCGCGGTGCTCGCGCTCGGCCTGCACATCCGGCACGGCTTCTGGAGCGCCGCGCAGACCCTCGGCGCCGGCAGCCGCACCCGCGACCGTGCTTTGAAGACCACCGCCGACGTCCTCGCCCTGGTGCTGACCGTGGGCTTCGTCTCCGTACCCGTCGCCGTCATGACCGGAGTGGTGAGCTGAACATGACTACGTCCTCCGAGTACGCGGACTACGTGACCGGCGACCCGGTCGTCGACGGCAAGGCGCCCGAGGGCCCGATCGCCGAGCGCTGGGACAAGCGCCGCTTCGAGGCCAAGCTCGTCAACCCCGCCAACCGCCGCAAGCACACCGTCATCGTCGTCGGCACGGGCCTCGCGGGCGGCTCGGCGGGTGCCACGCTCGCCGAACAGGGCTACCACGTCGTCCAGTTCTGCTACCAGGACTCGCCGCGCCGCGCCCACTCCATCGCCGCGCAGGGCGGCATCAACGCCGCGAAGAACTACCGCAACGACGGCGACTCGGTGCACCGGCTGTTCTACGACACCGTCAAGGGCGGCGACTTCCGGGCGAGGGAGTCGAACGTCCACCGGCTGGCGCAGATCTCCGTCGAGATCATCGACCAGTGCGTGGCGCAGGGCGTGCCCTTCGCCCGGGAGTACGGCGGACTGCTCGACACCCGCTCCTTCGGCGGCGTACAGGTGTCCAGGACCTTCTACGCCCGTGGCCAGACGGGTCAGCAACTGCTGCTCGGCGCGTACCAGGCACTGTCCCGGCAGATCGCCGCCGGGAACGTGGAGATGCATCCGCGCACCGAGATGCTCGACCTGATCGTGATCGACGGACGGGCGCGCGGGATCGTGGCGCGGGATCTGATCACCGGGAAGATCGACACGTACTTCGCGGACGCCGTGGTGCTGGCGAGCGGTGGGTACGGGAACGTCTTCTACCTGTCGACGAACGCCATGAACTCCAACGCCACGGCGGTGTGGCGGGCGCACCGGCGGGGCGCCCTGTTCGCGAACCCCTGCTTCACCCAGATCCACCCGACGTGCATCCCGCGCACCGGCGACCACCAGTCGAAGCTGACGCTGATGAGCGAGTCGCTGCGCAACGACGGGCGGATCTGGGTGCCGAAGGCCAAGGGCGACCAGCGGCCCGCGCACCAGATCCCCGAGGACGAGCGCGACTACTACCTGGAGCGGATCTACCCGTCCTTCGGCAACCTGGTCCCGCGTGACATCGCCTCCCGCGCCGCGAAGAACGTGTGCGACGAGGGCAGGGGCGTCGGCCCCGGCGGGCAGGGTGTCTACCTCGACTTCGCCGACGCCATCAAGCGGATGGGGCGGGGGGCCGTCGAGGCCAAGTACGGCAACCTCTTCGACATGTACCAGCGGATCACCGACGAGGATCCCTACGAGGTGCCGATGCGGATCTACCCGGCCGTCCACTACACGATGGGCGGGCTGTGGGTGGACTACGACCTCCAGACCACCGTCCCCGGCCTGTTCGCGATCGGTGAGGCCAACTTCTCCGACCACGGAGCCAACCGGCTCGGCGCGTCCGCGCTGATGCAGGGCCTCGCCGACGGGTACTTCGTCCTGCCGGCCACGATCAACGACTATCTCGCCCGGCACCCGAAGCAGGGCGGGATCGGCCGCGAACACCCCGTCGTCCAGGAAGTGCTGGCCGAGACCGAGGACCGGCTGAACCTGCTGCTCTCCGTCGACGGCGACCGCACGCCCGACTCCTTCCACCGCGAAGTCGGTGAGCTGATGTGGGAGTTCTGCGGTATGGCCCGGACCGACAGCGGGCTGCGGAAGGCGCTGGAGCGGATTCCGCAGATCCGGGAGGAGTTCTGGCGGCGGATCAAGGTGCCGGGAACGGGCGAGGAGTTCAACCAGTCTTTGGAGAAGGCCAACCGGATCGTCGACTACCTCGAACTCGCCGAGCTGATGTGCCTCGACGCGCTGCACCGGAGCGAGTCCTGCGGCGGTCACTTCCGTGAGGAGTCCCAGACGGCCGACGGCGAGGCGGAGCGCCGGGACGAGGAGTTCTCGTACGCCGCCGCCTGGGAGTTCACGGGCACCGGTACGGCCCCCGTGCTGCACAAGGAAGACCTGGTCTTCGAGTACGTCCACCCCACCCAGCGGAGCTACGCATGAAGCTCACCCTGCGCGTATGGCGGCAGCGGGCCGCCGACGCCGACGGCGCCATGTCCACGTACGAGGTGGACGACATCTCGCCCGACATGTCCTTCCTGGAGATGCTCGACACGCTCAACGAGGAACTCATCCTGCGCGGTGAGGACCCGGTGGCCTTCGACCACGACTGCCGGGAGGGGATCTGCGGGGCGTGTTCGCTGGTCATCAACGGCGACGCGCACGGGCCGGAGCGGACGACGACCTGTCAGCTGCACATGCGGTCCTTCTCGGACGGCGACACGATCGATGTGGAGCCGTGGCGGGCTTCGGCGTTTCCGGTGATCAAGGACCTGGTGGTGGACCGGTCGGCGTTCGACCGGATCATTCAGGCCGGCGGGTACATCACCGCGCCGACGGGGGCCGCGCCGGAGGCGCACGCCACGGCTGTGCCGAAGCCGGACGCGGACTTCGCGTTCGAGCACGCGGAGTGCATCGGGTGCGGGGCCTGTGTGGCCGCGTGTCCCAACGGGGCGGCGATGTTGTTCACGTCGGCCAAGGTGAACCATTTGAACGTGCTGCCGCAGGGGGCGCCCGAGCGGGAGACGCGGGTGCTGGACATGGTGGAGCAGATGGACGAGGAAGGGTTCGGGGGGTGCACGCTGACGGGGGAGTGTGCCACGGCTTGTCCCAAGGGGATTCCGCTGGTGTCCATCACCGGGATGAACAAGGAGTGGCTGCGGGCCGCTCGGAAGGCCGGGAAGCGGTAGCGCCGTAGGGAGAACCGTCGCCTTCGGGGTGCGCGTGGTTCGTGGCTGATCGCGCAGTTCCCGGCGCCCCTTTCAGGGCGCCGCGGCGGGCCGAACCCACGTGTGAACGTTCGCCGAATCGTGCGGACGGGCGGGGCCGGGAGTGGTGCTCATCCCCGGCCCCGTCTGGATTTCCGGGGAATCCGCGTCGATGAAACCCGCACGTGGCTCGGGGGTTGTGTCCCGGCCAGGTGACGTCCACCGGGACCGTTCCGTTCAGCAAGCGCACATCCGGGCAACCGCCACCGGTCACGCGAAGGCCAGACGGCGTCGGAAGAACAGGTACGCGCAGGCCGTACCCGACCGGCCTGTCCTTCCGCTCAGGCCGAACCGGCCCGTGACCTGGAGTGAGCCATGACCGCCGTATCCGCTCTGGACACCCCTCCCCTGTCAGCGGCCCCCACCCGCTACACCGTCACCCTCGCCCGCGACGAAGACGACGTACGTGCCGCCCAGCGGCTGCGGCACGACGTGTTCGCCGGAGAGATGGGCGCCCTGCTGGCCGGCCCGCAGCCGGGGCTCGACATCGACCCGTTCGACGCGTACTGCGACCACCTGCTCGTTCGGGAGACGCTGACCGGGCAGGTGGTGGGGACCTACCGGCTGCTGCCGCCGGAGCGGGCCGCCGTCGCCGGACGGCTGTACTCCGAGGGCGAGTTCGACCTCGGCCGGATCGACGCCATCCGGCCCGGCCTCGTCGAGGTCGGCCGCTCCTGCGTCCACCCCGACCACCGGGACGGCGCCGTCATCGGCCTCATCTGGGCGGGCATCGCCCGCTACATGCTCGACCGGGGCCACGAGTGGCTGGCCGGCTGCTGCTCCATCCCGCTCGCCGACGGCGGCACCCTCGCCTCCGCCACCTGGGACCGGGTCCGGGACAAGCACCTGGCGCCGGAGGAGTACCGAGTACGGCCGCTGCTGCCCTGGATCCCCAAGAGCGAGGCCCCGGCGGCCCGCATGGAGCTGCCGCCGCTGCTGCGCGGCTATCTGCGGCTCGGCGCCTGGGTGTGCGGCGAGCCCGCGCACGACCCGGACTTCGGCGTCGCCGACCTGTACGTGCTGCTGTCGATGCGCCGGGTCAACGCCCGCTACCTGCGTCACTTCCTCTCCCTCGTCCCGGCGGCGTGACCCGATGAGCGTGTGGCTGCCCAGCGCGCCCTGCAGCCCGCAGGCGTGCGTGGAGGCGAGGGCGTCGATCGCCGC
Source organism: Streptomyces sp. NPDC002787 (assembly GCF_053592095.1). Taxonomy (NCBI): domain Bacteria; kingdom Bacillati; phylum Actinomycetota; class Actinomycetes; order Kitasatosporales; family Streptomycetaceae; genus Streptomyces; species Streptomyces sp. NPDC002787. The sequence continues at coordinate 27,613 of NZ_JBSFVC010000061.1, forward strand.
CGCGCCCCGGGCCGGCGCCCGGTTCGTGGCGGTCGTGACCCTCGTCCTCGTCGGGGTCCTGGTGACTCTCGTCGGTCTGCGGCTGCCGGCCGGTGTGGTGCGGCGCTGGTGCCGGTGGACCGTACGGGCCTCGGGGGTCCGGGTACGGATCACCGGCGCCGCCCCGTCCACCGGCGGGCTGCTCCTCGTCGCCAACCACGTCTCCTGGCTGGACATACCGCTGCTCGGCGCGGTGCGTCCGGCACGGATGCTCGCCAAGTCGGACATCCGGACGTGGCCGGTGGCGGGCGCTCTCGTCGCGCGGAGCGGCGTGCTGTTCATCGAGCGGGACCGGATCCGCGCGCTGCCGCAGACGGTCGCCCGGATCGCCGAGGCACTGCGCGGTGGTGCGGCCGTCGTTGCCTTCCCCGAGGGGAGCACCTGGTGCGGCCGCGCCCAGGGCCGCTTCCGGCGAGCCGTGTTCCAGGCCGCGCTCGACGCCGGCGTGCCCGTGCAGCCGGTGCGCGTCCGCTACCGGTTCACCGAGGGCGGCGCGAGCACCGCGCCCGCCTACGTCGGGGACGACTCGCTGCTCACCTCGGTGTGGCGGGTGGTGTCGGCACACGGAGTCGTCGCCGAGGTGGACGTACGGCCCGTCATCGACCCGGCCGACCACCACGACCGGCGGGCCCTGGCGGGGGCCGCGCAGACGGAGGTGATCGACGGGGCGGCCATGGTCGAGCACGTGCCGGGTGCGCGTGGCGGATGCCGGGGAGAGCGGCCGAGTTCCGTGACGGGGTTTCGACCGAGGCCCGCGACGGAGATCGGCCCCGGCCCGCGGCTGGGGATCAGCTGAGGCCCGCGATCCGGGCCAGCCTCCGGTGGGAGTCCAGTAGCGCCTCGCGGTCGTACGTGCTGGTCGTGACCAGGATCTCCTGGGCACCCGTCTCCTTGACCACCGTCTCGAGTTCGTGCGCGACCTGCTCCTCGGTGCCGTACACGTGTCCGGTCAGTCCGGACTCGTAGAAGCCCCGCTCCTTGGCCGTCATCGTCCGCCGCTCGACCTCCTCCGCCGGGGCGAGCGGCGGGAACGTGCCGTGGGTGCGGGAGTGGGCCATGGCCCAGGCCTCGGGGAGCAGGATCCGTTGTGCCTCCTCCGGCGTGCCGGCGACGGCGATCGTGCCGGAGACGACGACGTACGGCTCCGCCGCCCACGGGGACGGGCGGAACCCGGCGCGGTAGCGGTCGATGCCGCGCCGCATCTTCTCGCGGTCGCGGAGGTCGCCGATCACCATCGGCAGGCCCGCCCGCGCGGCGACCGCGGCGCCCTCGCCCATGGCGAGCACGAAGGGGGGTACGGCCAGGCCCTCCGTCGGACGCGCGTGCACCCCCGTGGGGGACGTGCCGCGGAACCAGCCGAGCAGCTCGTCGAGCTGTCCCGCGAAGTCGTCGGCGTCGTCCTTGTCCCGGCCCAGTGCCTTGCGTACGCCGTCCGTGAAACCCACGGAACGGCCGAGCCCCATGTCGATCCGGCCCGGGAACAGGGACTCCAGCACGCCGAACTGCTCCGCGACGACCAGGGGGCGGTGGTTGGGGAGCATGACCCCTCCGGTGCCCACGCGGATGGTGTGCGTGGCGGCGGCGACGGCTGCGGCCAGGACCGTGGGGGCGGAGCCGGCCACGCCGGGTACGCCGTGGTGCTCCGACACCCAGAAGCGGTGGAATCCGAGCCGTTCCGCGTCCTGGGCCAGCCGGACGGTGTCCCGCAGGGCCTCGGGGGCGGTGTGGTTCTCGCGGGTGCGGGAGCGGTCGAGGACGGAGAAGCGGGTGGAGGAGAAGGCCGGGGTCATATGGGGTTCAACGTTCTGGGGGTGGGGGGATTCCCGGGCGTCGCGGGGTGCGGGTCCGGCGGGGCGTCAGGCGCAGATTCCACCGCCCCCCAGGTATAACACCCGCCC
>NZ_JBSFVC010000062.1:0-28704 GCF_053592095.1 Streptomyces sp. NPDC002787
TCCCCCCGTTTTCTACTCTCAACCCATGCCCCTGTGTGGCTCCCCCCCGCTCTTCCGATCTGTACCAGGGGCCGTCCGCCCCTGGTACGCCGGTCTCAGCCCGTGGCCGCGTGGCGGCCGCCGCCGCGGCGGCGGCCGTTCTTCTTGTGCCGTCGGATCATCGGCATCAGCAGGCCGGCGAGCATGCCGACGGCGAGGGCGTACGGCCACCAGCCGAGACCGCTGTCGGCGGAGGCGCTCGCGTTCTGTGTGCGGGTGTCCTGGGCGTCGGAGCCGGTGCCCGAGCCGGCCGCGGCCTTGACCGACGGTGACGCGCCGGCCTTCGCCGAGGTCAGGACGACGTCGTTGCCGTCGCCGCCCTTGTAGCTGATCCGGTACGTGCTGTCGGCGAGCTTCACCTTGGCGCCCTCGCGCAGGCCGGTGAACGTACCGGTGTTCTTGCCCTTGCCCTTGTGGTCGATCACGGTGACCTTCTCGCCGGGCCCGCCGGCGGCGCCCAGCGCGGCGAAGTCCAGCTCACCGGCGAGCTTCACCGCCCCGTTCACCCTCAACGGCTTCTCGCGCAGCACCAGTTCGCCCTGCCGGGTCTGGGTGTAGCCGCCGGTGACGGTGAGGCCGGCCACGACCACGCCCGTGTTGGTCACCGAGCCCTTCACCGTGCCCTTGCCGGACAGTGACCTGGTCACCTTCAGCCCGGCGGTGCCCACGTCGAGCTTCGCCCCGGTGGTGGTGAGCCGAATGGTCTTGCTCCTGGCGAGCGTCGCCCCGGAGCGGAGCGCCAGCGTGCCCTTGGTGACGGTCGTCGCCCCGGTGTACGTCACCGCGCCGCCCGTCAGCGTCGTGGTGGCCGCACCCGACTGTGTGAGGGAGCCGCTGCCGCCGACGCGCGACAGCGTCACGGGCTTCGAGACGTTCCGGACGACCAGTGAACCGTTGTTGACCACCTTGTAGAGGTCGCCCTTGGTGTAAAGCCCGCCGTCGCCACCGGACTTGCCGCTGCCCAGCCGCAGCACCGCGCCCTTCTCGACGGTCGTCGAGCCGTTGTAGTACTGGACGGCGGCGAACGTGACGTCGTTGCCCTTCGTGCCCTTGATGACGATGTCCCCGGCGCCGGGCGCGGCCAGCGTGTCGTGGAACCGGCCGCCGCCGATGGGGGCGCCCAGCGTCACCGGCCCGTTGTAGTCGAACGTGAGCAGTGAACGGGAGCGGGCGGCGAGGAGGTTGATGTAGACCGTCTCGGCCGTGCCCGGCATGAAGATCTTGTTGGTGGTGCCGTCGCCCCACTGGACGTTCGCGCCCTTGATGTTGGTGCCGCGCTTGTTGACGTTCTTGCGCGCGGGCGTCCAGTTCAGGGCGGGGTCGCTGAGCGAGGGGTTGGTGTCACCGCCCTGGTTCGACCAGCTGTACTGGCCGGTGAGGACCACCTTGCTGCCGGGCCGCGACTGGACGTTGATGTCGCTGCCGTACTCGCGCTGGTAGAAGTCCGCGCTCATGGTGACGGTCTGCCCCAGTGGGGTGTCCACGGTCCAGGTGCCCTGGTTGAGGATCTTCCGCACCCCCGGCAGCGAGGTCGCGAACTCCGGCGCGCCGCCGTTCACCTGGGTGCCGTTGTCGATCACACCGGTGAAGGGATGGGTGCCCGACAGGTCCCAGGTGGCCCAGAGGAACCTCGGCTGGGTGACGAGCCCGGAGCCGCTGATGGTGCCGAGGTTGTACTGGACGTCCTTCAACGCCAGTCGCAGGGTGCCGTCGACCCTGATGTTGTTCTGGTTGAGCCGGAACGCCGGGGTGTTGTACGGGTAGTGGCCGATCGCCCCGGTCGAGCCGCTGTTGCCGTACTGAAGGGTCGCGCCCTTCGCGACGGTCACGGCCGGCGGGTCCGGGTTGGTGACGGTGACGTACGGGTGGTTCCCGCCGAGCGTCTTCACGCTCTGCCGCTGCCGGGCCTTCGGCAGGGTGAAGTCGCTGTCCTTGGTGAGGACCAGCGTCCCGGTGCCGCGCACGGTGAGCGTGCCGGTACCGCTGAACACACCGTCGTACGTGGTCGTCCCGGACGGCACGGTCACCACCGTGTCACCGGTGAGCGTGACGTTCCGCCCGGCCAGCACGTCGGCGGTCACATCGCGGGGGCCTGCGGCGGTCGCGGTCGGGGCACCGAGCATCAGGGCGGTGACCGCCAGGGCTCCGGCGGCCGCCGCTGTCTTGTGGGTTTGGCTGCGCACGACATCGGAGACGGTCCGGGGCTCACCTCGATAACAGAAATTTCGCAGCGCCCGGGTTCGACGGGTCGGTTCGTTCCTGTGAGCTTGTGTTCGTCTCGCCCGACCCGTTGACCTCGGCGTAACACACCCTTACCTTTTCGCCGTTCGGAATGACTGATCTTGTGCGAAATGTCGAACGATTCTGTTTTCTTTTGTGTCCCTCCACGTGCAGCAATCTGCAGAGAGGCAGACCGCATGAGCCGCGAGCACGATCTTCCCGAGCCCCCCAACCGCAGGCTGCTCCTCAAGGGCGCCCTGGCCGCCGGCGCCTTCACCGCCATGCCGACCGCCGTCGCCCAGGCGGCCACGCCCCAAGCGGGCGCCTCCCGGCCGCCGTACGTCAATCCGCTGGTCCGCAACCGTGCCGACCCGCACATCAACCGGCACACCGACGGCTTCTACTACTTCACGGCGACCGCGCCCGAGTACGACCGGATCATCCTGCGCCGATCCCGTACGCTGCGCGGCCTGTCGACGGCGTCCGAGGCCGTCATCTGGCGCAAGCACGCCACCGGTGTCATGGGCGCGCACATCTGGGCGCCGGAGATCCACCACATCGACGGCAAGTGGTACATCTACTTCGCCTCCGCGCCCGCCGAGGACATCTGGGCGATCCGCATCTGGGTCCTGGAGAACTCCCACCCCAACCCGTTCAAGGGGACCTGGGTCGAGCGCGGCCAGCTGAAGACGGCCTGGGAGACCTTCTCCCTGGACGCCACCACCTTCACCCACCGTGGCTCCCGCTATCTCGCGTGGGCGCAGCACGAGCCCGGGATGGACAACAACACCGCGCTCTGGCTGTCGAAGATGGCCGACCCGCTGACCCTGACCGGTCCCCAGGTCCGTCTCTCCACCCCGGAGCTGGACTGGGAGATCATCGGCTTCAAGGTCAACGAGGGCGCGTCGGTCATCAAGCGCAACGGCCGGCTGTTCATGACGTACTCGGCGAGCGCGACCGACTCCAACTACTGCATGGGTCTGCTGACGATCGACGCGGACGCCGACCTGATGAACCCCGCGAACTGGTCGAAGTCCCCGACGCCGGTCTTCACCAGCAACGACACCACCAAGCAGTACGGGCCGGGCCACAACAGCTTCACCGTCGCCGAGGACGGCCGCACCGATGTCCTCGTCTACCACGCCCGTCAGTACAAGGACATCGTCGGCGACCCGCTCAACGACCCCAACCGTCACACCCGCATCCAGCGCCTCGGCTGGAAGCCCGACGGCACCCCCGACTTCGGAGTCCCCGTGGCCGACACACCCACCCCGAGCACCCGGTAAGGAGAGCTGAGATGAGACGTGCGTACGCGATGCTCCTCGCGCTCTGTCTGGCGCTGGCCGGCGCCCTCGTCACCGCCGGCCCCGCGCAGGCGGCGCCGCAGACCATCACCAACGGCACCCAGTTCACCGACAGCGGCGGCAACCCCCTGCACGCCCACGGTGGCGGGGTCATCAAGGTCGGCTCGTACTACTACTGGTTCGGGGAGAACCGGAACGCCGACAACACCTTCCGGTACGTGTCCGCCTACCGCTCCACGGACCTGAAGAACTGGGAGTTCCGCAACCACGTCCTGACCGAGGCCACCGACCCGGAGCTGGAGACCGCCAACATCGAGCGGCCGAAGGTCATGTACAACGCGGCCACCGGCAAGTTCGTGATGTGGATGCACAAGGAGAACGGCGTCGACTACAGCCAGGCCCGCGCCGCCGTCGCCGTCTCCGACACCGTCGACGGGAACTACACCTGGCAGGGCAGCTTCCGTCCGCTCGGTCAGCACATGTCCCGTGACATCACCGTCTTCGTGGACACCGACGGCACGGGCTACATGATCTCGGCGGCCCGCGAGAACTACGACCTCCAGATCTACCGGCTCACCGCCGACTACACCGGCATCGCCGCCCTCGTCGCCGACCCCTGGCACGGCGGCCACCGTGAGGCTCCGGCCCTGTTCAAGCGCAATGGCGTCTACTTCATGCTCACTTCGGGCGCGACCGGCTGGAACCCCAACCAGCAGCAGTACGCCACCGCCACCAACATCGCGGGCCCCTGGACGGCCATGGCGAACGTCGGCGACTCCACGACCTTCGGCTCGCAGACCGCGTACGTCCTGCCCGTGCAGGGCACGTCGACCACCTCGTACCTCTACATGGGCGACCGCTGGGGCAACTCCATCGGCGGCACGGTCAACGACTCGCGCTACGTCTGGCTGCCGCTGACCTTCCCGACCTCCACCACGATGTCCATGTCCTGGTCCCCGGAGGTCACGATCGACACGGCCACCGGCACGGTCAGCGGCACCAGCGCCACGTACAACACGCTGATCGCCCGCCACTCCGCCAAGTGCGCCGACGTCACGAGCCAGTCGCAGTGGGCGGGTGCCCAGATCAAGCAGTACACCTGCAACAGCGGCAACAACCAGAAGTACTGGTTCAAGTCCGTCGGCAGCGGCTACTACCAGCTGATGACCCGTCACAGCTCCCTGTGCGTCCAGGAGAACGCCAACACGGTCACCCAGGAGACCTGTAACTCCTCGGCGACGAGCCAGCAGTGGTCGCTCACCACCACCGGCTCCTACGTGAACATCAAGTCCCGCGCGAGCGGTGAGTGCCTGGACGTGAACGGCGCGTCCACCGCCGACGGCGCCGCGATCATCACGTACACGTGCAACGGCGGTACGAACCAGCAGTGGACGCGCGGCACCTGATCTCAGGCGAGTAGGTCGATCGCGTCGATCGCCGTACCGGCACTGAGGTAGGAGGTCGTCCCCGAACCGCTCACCACGTTGATCCTCAGCACGTTGTACTGACTCGTGTCCGACAGCCAGGCGGACGCCGGGACGCTGTAGGTGAACGTGTGGTTGTTGCCCCGGTAGGACCCGTTCGTCAGCGACCGGGTGTTCGGCTGGGTGGGCGGGGAGGGGATCGCCGACGTCCAGGTGTCGTTGACGACGACCTGCGGACGGCCGTTGGCGTAGGCCGTCGTCACACCGATGCGCAGGGTGTGCGCGGCGGCGGCCTGAGCGGCGGTCAGCCTGAAGTAGACGAGGAGGCCGCTGTTGACGTCCTTCCAGAGGTAGCAGGGGAACGCCGAGGTCTCGGTGCCGCTGCCGATGACCACGTTGCCGGTCCACGTGGCGGCCCGGACGTCCGACGGATGCGCGTACGTCATCAGATCCGCGTTCTTGAAGCCGCTCGGTGTGCCGTTCCAGTCGTTGATCCGCCAGATCGCGGACGCGTTGGACGGGTCGTTCGAGGACGGGATCGCGATCGAGTTGAGGGTCGTCGTGCCGCCCGCCGTGACCGACACGGAGGTCGTGTACACGGCCAGCTCGCCCTTGAAGACGGTGAGCGTGTACGTCCCCGGCAGCACCCCCGGGATGGAGAAGTAACCGTCCGACGACCGTGCCGAACCCCAGTACTGCGCCGCCGGGTTGGCGAGCCCCACCGTGTACGCGTACGACGTGTTCCGGCCGGTGATGCCGACGCCCGCCACCCGGCCACGGCCGCTCGCGGAGACGTACCCGGCCAGGCCGAGCGAGTCCGCCCACGAGGTGGTCAGCGTGCCCGGGAACAGCGACGAGGAGGGCGCCCCGCCGTCCGTGAAAGCGATGACGTACGGGCCCTGGAGGCCGAACCGCTGCTCCTCGGTCTGGTTCTGGCCGTAGTACAGGATCTCGTACAGACCGCCGCCGTCCGCGCTCTGGTGGCGCAGCAGCGAGCGGTAGAAGGGGCCGCCGGAGGCCTTCTCGTGGTTGCTGCGGACGATCCACAGGCCGACGCCGTTCGCCGACCAGCCGACGTAGTTGTAGTCCATGACCCGGAGCTTGGAGAAGTGCTTCGAGCGGGTCTGGCCGTCGGACTTCCTGAACACGTCCGAGGCCTCGATGGTGGTGGGCGCGTACGTGTACGAGTCGGGCTCGTCGTTGAGGAACAGGCCCGCCCGGGTACGCAGGATGAAGCGGGTCGCCGACACCGAGGTGTCGGCCTTGTTGGTCCAGACGTAGATGTTGTTCTCGCCGCTGCGGGCCGCGTAGTAGTGCCTGAGCGTGCCGTAGGTGACCGAGACGAGGATCGTCGAGCCGGACTGGCGGATCGTCACGGTGGAGCTGCCGAGGCCGGACTCGATGTGCGAGTTCATGCCGCCGTAGCCCTGGTACTCCGTGCCCCGGTAGACGAGCGACGACAGGTCGCCGTTGCTCTTCCTGACCTTGAACACGAGGTTCGCGCCGGTGTCGACGACGTAGTTGGTGCCGTCGTCGGTGTAACCGAAGGCCGCGGCGCGGGCGGTGCCGGCCAGCGGCCAGGCGAGCGCGGCACCGGCGGCGGTGGCCGCGGTGCCGAGGACGAAGCCGCGGCGGCCGAGGCCGGGTGCGGTCGTCGGTCTGTCGGTGGATTCGGACATGGGGGTCCTCCTCGGGTGCTGTGGGGGGGAGTGCGGGTGATTCGGAAGGGTGACAGTTGAATCGATTTCGCGAAAGGGCTTTCGCTGCGAGGAAGTTGGCAATCTTGTGAAAATGAGCCGACACCTAGAAAGCGCTTGCCAAACGGGGTACGGTCCAGCCGCCGGGTCTTGTCATCCTCCCGAGGAGCCGCAATGAGACGTTTCACTGTCGCCGCGCTGACGGCGGCGGCCCTGGGCACCGTCCTGTCGGCCGTACCCGCCCAGGCGCACCAGGGCCGGCCCGCCCTCGGCCTCGAGAACTGCGCCGCGAACGCCTGCCACTTCGACGTCCCGGCCGGCACGTACGACGTGACGGTCCGCCTCGGCGGAGCCGGCGCGGCGAGCACGAAGGTCACCGGCGAGACGCGCCGCACGCTCCTGCCGGAGACGGCCACCGAGGCGGGCGAGCCCGTCTCCCGCAGCTTCACCGTGAACGTCCGCACCCCCGAGGGCGAGCCGACCGGCGCCGACGGCACCCCCGGCCTGGACCTCGTCATCGGCGGCTCGGCGCCCGCGCTGGCCGACATCCGCGTGACCCCGGCCAAGCGGGCCCGCCAGATCTTCCTCGTCGGCGACTCCACGGTCTGCGACCAGCCCGGCGACCCGTACTCCGGCTGGGGCCAGCAGCTCCCGCAGTACCTCCGCAAGGGCCTCTCGGTCGCCAACCACGCCGACTCCGGCGAGAGCACGGTGTCCTACCTCGCCGACTCCCGGCTGTGGGCCACCGTCCAGCCGCTGATCCGGCGCGGCGACCTGGTCCTGATCCAGCTGGCCCACAACGACAAGCAGACCGACGAGGCCACCTACCGGGCGAACCTCGAAACCCTGGTCGCGGGCGTCCGCGAGAAGGGCGGGAAGCCGGTCCTGGTCACCCCGATCGTCCGCCGCTGGTTCAACGCCGACGGCACCCTGAACAACGGCACGGCCCTGCTCGTGAACGGCCTGGGTGTCGACCATCCGGCGGTCACCCGCGAGGTCGCCGCCGCGGATGGCGTGCCGCTGATCGACCTCACCGCCAAGACGAAGGCCCTGGTCGAATCGCTGGGCACGGAAGGTTCCAAGGCGCTCTACCTCTACAACGAGAAGCGCGACAACACCCACACCTCCGTGCACGGCGCGACCGTCTACGCCGACCTCGTCCGCGACGAGCTCGTCGCGCAGGGGTTGGTGCCCGCGGGGAGGACCAGGGTGGGGTAAGACCCCTGGGGCGCCCTGACCGGAACCGGGGCGCCCCAGGTCTGTGCGCGGTCGGGGGTGGGTGGTGGGGGTGCGTCGGCGGGGGCGGGTGGTGGGTGCGGGTGCGTCGGCGGGTGCGTGGGGCTTCTCGCGCAGTTCCCCGCGCCCCTGAAAAGCAGGGGCTGCGCCCCGTGCTTTTCACCCAGCGGCCCCGTTGGCCTCCAGGCCTCCAGGCCCGCAGCCCGCAGCCCGCAGCCCGTTGGCCTCCAGGCCCGCGGCCCGCAGTCCGCAGTTCGTTGGCCTTCAGGCCCGCAGACCCGTTGTCTTTCCGGCCCGGGGTTCTCTTGTCTTCAGGCTCGCAGGGCCTGATCTTTTAGGGGCGCGGGGAACTGCGCGAGAAGCCCCACCCACCCGCACCCGACAACCAACCCCAAGCCACCCCGAACCTCCCTCTTCCTTCCCGGCTCCGGTCAGAAAGCGCAGCGCATGCCCTCCCAGCCCCACGACGACCGCACCCTCAGCCCGTACACCGGCTACACCCGCGCCCACTGGGAGGCGGCAGCCGACTCGCTCCTGGCCGCCGTGGAGCCGTACGCGACCCCCGACGGGGCGCTCTACCACCTCCCGGGCGACCGCACCAGCTGGTCGGGGCGGCTCTCCGACGGTCTGGAGGGATACGCTCGCACCCTCCTGCTCGCCGCCTTCCGCCGGGACGAGAAGGCGCTCGCGCGGTACGGGGACGGCCTCGCGGCCGGTGTCTCGGGGGTCTGGCCGCGCATCGAGGACCGCAGCCAGCCCCTGGTGGAGGCCGCGTCGATCGCCTTCGCCCTGCGCGTGACACGGGACCTGCTCTGGGACCGCCTCGACGACGGTGTCCGCCAGCGGGCGGCGGCCTGGCTCGGCGACGCGCTCACCGCCGAACCCTGGCCCTGCAACTGGGAGTTGTTCCCGGTGACGGTCGGCGGCTTCCTCGAAGAGATCGGCCATGAACCGGAGTTGTCCCGCCGGGTCGTCGACCAGCGGCTCGACCGGATCGAACAGTGGTACCTCGGCGACGGCTGGTACACCGACGGCGACGGCCGCAAGTTCGACTACTACAACGGCTGGGCCATGCACCTCTACCCCGTGCTGCACGCCTGGCTCGCGAACGACGAACGCCTCCTCGCCCTCTACGGCGACCGGCTGTCGGCCCATCTCGACGACTACGCCTGCCTGTTCGGCGGCGACGGCGCCCCCCTGCACCAGGGCCGCTCCCTCACCTACCGCTTCGCGACGACCGTCCCGCTCTGGCTGGGCGCCCTCACCGGCCGTACGCCGCTGTCACCGGGCGAGACGAGGCGGCTGGCGTCGGGCGCGCTGAAGTACTTCCTCGACCGGGGAGCGGTGGACGACCGGGGCCTGCTCTCGCTCGGCTGGCACGGCCCCGACTCCCGTGTCCTGCAAGGCTATTCGGGCCCGGCCTCCCCGTACTGGGCCAGCAAGGGCTTCCTCGGCCTGCTGCTGCCGCCGGACCACGAGGTGTGGACTGCGACGGAGGAGCCGGGGCCGGTGGAGCGGCAGGACGAGGTGCGCCCGGTCGGGCCGCCCAACTGGCTGCTGCAGTCCACGCGTTCGGACGGCCTGGTCCGCCTCCACAACCACGGCAGCGAGGACGTCCGCTACGACCCCTTCTACACACGGCTCGCGTACTCGACGGTGACCGAGCCCGTGCCGCTCGCGGAGCCGGCCGCGTCGTACGACAACACCGTGCTCGTCGGTGGCGACCCCAGCCGGACGGACATCGAGCCGCTGGGTGTGGGCGAGGGGTGGGCGGCGTCCCGTCACTCGGCCGGCGGGGGAGCCCGGGTCACGAGCCTGGTGCTCGCGCGCGGCGCGGTGGAGGTACGGGCCCACCTCGTGGCGGGCGCGGCGCCCGGGACGCCGGTGCGCGTGACCGGCTGGGCGGCGCGGGCCGGCGTACGGACCGAACTCCGGCCTGCGGTCGGCCTCACCGCCGGGCACGAGGGAACGGCGTCCGGGGCCGCGCCGAGTGGGGCGATCCCCGAGGCCGGGGTCGCGCTGACAGGATCGGCCTCCGAGGGCGCCACGCTCTTCGTCGCCCTCGCCCGTCTCACCGCCGAGCCGGACCCCCTGCCCCTGGAGGAGACGGTCACCGTACGCCAGGAAGGCGACGAACTCCGGGTGTGCTGGGCCGACGGGCCCGAGGTGCGGGTCCGCCTGAGCGACGGCGCGGTCACCTCACCAGACCTCGTACCGGTCGGCGTGTCCCGCTCGGGGGCAGCACGGGGTGGCGTTGCCTGAGCCGGATCGCACCTGGCACCCGTCACTCGCTCGCGGCGTATCCGGGGGGAGTGGCCGAGGTCTCGCACGACCGCGATTTGCGCGCACGCTTCGCAGGGGAGCCGCTGGAGTCGTGTGCCGCCGCAGGCGCTGACCGGTCGGCCCCCCCGCCGCGCACGGCGCTGACACCCGGCCTGTCCCGCATCCGTTGTATCCACGGAAAACGATGGAGCCATGACCACCTTCCTGACACCACAACAGCTCGCCGGCCGCACCTCCGCCGCCGTCGAGGCGGCCGTCGCGGCCGGGCGCGAACTCGGCCTGACCGTCACCGACCCCACGGTGCTCCACGACGTCTTCTCCGTCGTCGTCCATCTCGCGCCCTCGCCGGTCGTGGCCCGGATTCCCACCGTCCTGCCCCAGTCCGACGACCTGGCCGCCCTCGCGCGCCGCCAGCAGGATGAGCTGGACGTGACACGGTGGCTCGACGACCAGGGAATCCCCGTGATCGCGCCGAGCCCGCTCGTGCCGCGGAAGCCCGTGGCGCGCGACGGGTTCTCGATGACGTTCTGGCCGTTCGTCGAGGAGGACCGGGACAAGGAACCCGACTACGTGGCGAACGCCGAGAGTGTCGCCGACCTGCACGCGGCCCTGCGCACCTACCCGGGGCGCATGGAGTTCCTGTCCGCTGCCGATCCACGGTTCATCACGGACAGCCTCGCCCGGCTCGGCCAGTACCCCACCCTGATCGGTGCGGCCGAGTTGGACCGCGCCCGCCGCGAGTGGCAGGTCCTCGAACCCCTCGTACGCTCACGCAGGGCCTTCGAGACCCGGTTCCCCGGCGTCGGCCTCCAGCCCATCCACGGCGACTGCCCGCCCGCGAACATCTTCTCCGGGGTGGACGGAGACCTTTACGCCGACTTCGAACTGGTCACGCTCGGGCCCGTCGAGTGGGACCTGGCCGCTCTCGGACCCGACCACGAAGCCGCCTACAACCGCGGCGCGCGGCGCAACGGCACGAGGCCGCTCGACGAGGAAGTCCTGGGCTTCGTCAACGCCCTGGGCATGCTGCGGGTCATCGCCACCCTCACACTGGTCCCGCAGCTTCCCCTGCTGATGGAGTACCTCAAGCCCGCCGTCGACCAGTGGCAGACGACGCCCTTCGCCGGCGGCATGAGCAGCTGACACCGACAGGCACGGCGGCCATCGGATGAGGCGGTTCTACGGCGCCGGGGGTCCGTCAGGGCTTGAGGCGGGCGATCTTGAGGGTCTTCGTGGTGGGCGAGGCTCCGGTGAGGCCGGTTGTGTAGGAGGGGGTCACCGGGGCGTAGGCCCAGGTCAGCGTCCCGTCCTTCAGTACGGCGATGTCGCCGGAGATCCGGGCCTTGACGACCTTGTCGGCGCCCTGGAGCTTGCCGTTCCAGTCGACGAGGCGAAAGTGGGTGCCCGTGAAGGTGCCGGTGCAGGTGCCGCTCGCGCACTTGGCGTTCTTCAGCGTCTCGTAGGAGACGAGGAGCCGGTTCCTGCCGTACGGGGCGACGTGGACGTTGACGTGTTCGGTGCCCTTGGCGGAGGTGAGGTAGACCGGCTTGCCCGAGGGTGTGTCGCGGTTCTTGAGGAACGCGATGGCGACCTGGTGGGTGCTGGTCCTCGGCTTGACCGTCCAGCCGCGGCCGCTGGAGTCGTCCGGGTTCTTCTTGGCGGAGGCGGCGCCGCGTGAGGCGAACCCGGTGGCGTAGCGGCCGGTGGAGGACTTGACGATCTCGCCGGTGCGGCCCGCGAAGGTGCCGCCGCAGTAGCCGGCCCAGCACTGCTCGCGCTGGACGACGGGCGCGTTGTCCGGGGCGGCGATGCCGGTGGACACGAACAGGCCCGAGCGCCAGTCGTCGAAGCAGAGGGAGGTGAAGGCGCCGGACGTCTCGGCGCGCAGGGCTATGCCCTCGTTGTGGGAGCAGCCCCAGCCCCAGCCGCCGCCGAGCTTCTTGCCCTTCGCGCCGACGTACGCCAGCTTGTCGCCGAAGTGGCCGTCGGCGAAGCCGCCCGCGCCGTGCACGACGAAGTAGGCGCCGTACTTCTTGCCGTTCCACGCGAGCTGACCGTCGAGCAGCGGGGCCGTGTCGTTGCTGGACGTGCCGGTGAGCCTGGTCCGCCAGGTCTGTTTGCCGTTCTGGTAGCGGATCAGCGCGGCGGCCGTCTCCTTCCACTTGTTGCTGTCGGAGACCCGGGTCAGCAGCGCGAACCCGTCCTTGTGCGCGACGAGCCCCCCGACCTCCTTCGTCCCCTTGACGACCGTGTCGGCGCCCGAGCGCTTCCCGGCCGCCGTCAGCGGGGTGACATGGACGCCGTCCGACGCGGGCCAGGCGACCCGCAGCGTGCCGTTCGGCGCGACGGCCGTCGCCGTCCGCGTCCACTCCCGGCTGTTGTTGTAACCGGCCGAGAGGTAGGGGAACTTCGCCGACAGGCTCACGGTCGTGTTCGTGACGGTCAGGTCACCGGCCGACGCGGTGGTCGTGGGCGCCGCCCCGGCCGTCGCGTACCAGGCACCCGCCAGCACGGACGCCGCCACGAGCGAGCCGACGACGGGCTTGCGGAGGACATGCCGGCGACGGTGCGTGGGCGGGGCGGAGGGGACGGGTGTTGCAGGTGTCATGTCCTGTGGTCGCCCCCGCAGGGCGAAAGGTTGCCGTCGAGACCACAAATATTTGAGACCTCAAGGGCGCGGTCGCTCACCTTCCCGGGGCCAGTGGGTGAGAGCCAGGTGCAAGGCCTCGACGGCCTTGTCCCACGACCTCCGCACGTCCCGGGGCGCACCGAAGCCGCCGCCGGCCTCCAGGGCGCAGTAACCGTGGAACGTGCTGCGCAACAGCCGTACGGCGTCCGTGAGGTCGGGTTCGTCGAGGCCGTACGCGCGGAGCATGCCGTAGGTGATCTCGGCGGTGCGGCGCATGGCGGGGGAGTCGGCGACGAGGACCTGGTCGACGGGGATCTGCGTGGCCGCGTACCGCCCGGGGTGCTGGAGGGCGTACTCCCGGTACGCCCCGGCGAAGGCGGCGAGCGCGTCCTTGCCGGCCCGCCCCGCCACGGCCGCCGCGATCCGCTCGATCATCTCGGCACCGGCGAGCAGCGCCATCCGGCCGCGCAGGTCCTGGAGGTTCCTGACGTGCGAGTACAGACTCGCGTCCTTCACCCCGAAGTGGCGGGCCAGGGCGGAGAGCGAGACGTTCTCGAAGCCGACCTCGTCGGCGAGATCGGCGGCGGCCGCGGTGATGCGGTCGGGGGTGAGGCCGACTCGGGGCATGGGGGTACCTCGGGGAGGGGCGTGATCCTAGGGGCCTAGGACCTCTAGGCTAACGCCTGGACCCCCATGCCGAGCCCTGGCCTCAGCCGATCGGTGCGTACAGCACGCCCAGCTTGTCGATCTCGTCGCCCGCGCGGCCGGTGAAGCCGACGATCTGCCAGCCGGAGGGGGCGGTGAAGGTCCTGGTGTCGGCGGTGGCGGTGCCGGAGGACAGCGTGCGGCCCTTGTTCGTGGAGAAGGCGGCGGAGAAGATCCGGGTGCGGCCGTCCTTCTGGCCCTGCGTGAGCTTCACGGAGGTGAGGTGCTCGCCCGATGCCAGGGTGAGGGAGGTCGCCGTGCCGCCCGTGCCGCCGTGGGTCAGCGTCGTACCGCCGTCGTGCGTGAGCGAGACCGCGTCGAGGCGGGAGGCGCCGCGCAGGGTCAGGGTGCGGGGCGAGACCGTCGAGGGGAGGTTGTCCGCGTCGTTGTACGCGGTGCCGTGCGGGCCGCCGACGAAGTCGCTGGCGCGGAGCCGGGAGTTCAGGGTCCAGGAGAAGTCGACCGTGTGCGGGAAGTGGTCGGAGAGGTTGGCGCCCGCCGAGTCGAGGAACTTGGCCCAGTCGTTGTTGTAGCGGGTGGCGGACAGGTTCACCACGTTGCTGTCACGGAAGAAGACCTTGTCGACGACCTCGCAGCCGTTGGTCGGGGCCGTCGTCGGGCAGACCAGCGCGTCGGCGCCCTGGGCCGGGGCGACACCGCCCTTGACGAGCTGCACCCACGGGTCCGTGAGGCCGTTCTCGGAGACGAGGCTGCGGATGTTGTCGCCGCTGCGCGTGTAGCGGGTGTTGGTGTCGCCCATGACGATCACCGCGTTGCCCGCCGAGTTCGCCTTGATGAACTCCGAGAGCTGCGTGACGTTGGCGCGGCGCGCGGCGAGGGCGGCGTCGTCGGAGTCGGCGTTCGTGTGCACGTTGTAGAGGTCGACGAAGGCACCCTCGTCGAGCCGCACCCGGGCCAGCGAGAAGCCCTTGGGGGTGAGGCAGTTGGTGCCGGTGCAGTTGTTCCACTTCACCCGCTGGAAGTCCTCGAACGCGTAGTCCGACAGCGTGTTGAGACCGTCGCCGAAGGGCACACCGCCACTCGTCGCCGTGCGGTACGGGTGGTCGTCGCCCGCGTAGAGCGCCGCGTGGTAGTTGAAGTCCTCCTGCACATTGACGATGTCGTACGCCCCGAGGCGCGGCGAGATCAGCGGGGTGTTCGTCGCCGGGCTGCCGGAGCTCAGCCCCTCCGGGAGGCCGGCGACGTTGTACGTCAGCACGTTGAACGTGCCGCTGGTGGCGGCCGCCGCGGGCGTGGCGCCGGTGGTGGCCAGGCCGGTGACGGCGAGCGCGCCGGCGGCGAGGGTGCCGATCAGTCTTCGCATGGGGCTCAGGGGACTCATGGGGCTCTCCGGAGGGCGGGGGGAAGATGAGCAGTGCTCAGATTCAATGTCAACCAGTGTGACGTGCAAGGCCAGTTGGGGAAACAGTGAGGGACGTGGCGATCCGCCGTATCCACGGCACCCGGTGGCCACTCCTTGATCGTTCGACGTTCATGTTTCGCCTCGATCCTCCACAGGCGGCGCGGTCGCGTCGCGAAGGCAGCCGCGGAAGGCAGCGGCATCCAGGAGGCGTTTCATGGGACACCGGCACGCGCACGGCCATCACCACCACGGACACGACCACGATCACGACCACGGGCCTGTGGCGGCCGCCGCGCTCCCCGCCGCCTTCGACACCTCCGTGCCCGACGAGGCGCTGACCCCCGAGCAGCGGTCGCGCCGCTCCCTGCTGCGCCGTGCCGGCCTGCTGGGCGCCGGGCTGACCGCCGCGAGCGTCCTGGGCCAGGCGGCGGCGACCGCCCCGGCCCACGCGGCCCCCAGCGGCCGTAAGCGCGGCGGCTTCCTGTGGCTGGCCGGCGACCACCACATCCACACCCAGTACAGCAACGACGGCAAGTACCGCGTCGTCGACCAGGTCCGCCAGGGCGCCAAGCACGGCATGGACTGGCTGGTCATCACCGACCACGGCAACGCCAC
Source organism: Streptomyces sp. NPDC002787 (assembly GCF_053592095.1). Classification (NCBI taxonomy): domain Bacteria; kingdom Bacillati; phylum Actinomycetota; class Actinomycetes; order Kitasatosporales; family Streptomycetaceae; genus Streptomyces; species Streptomyces sp. NPDC002787. Next base: position 15,516 of record NZ_JBSFVC010000062.1, read on the forward strand.
CCACGCCAAGATCGGCGTCGAGAAGGTCAACCCGGACATCAGGGAGGCCCGGTCCGCGTACGAGGACACGCTCGTCTTCCAGGGCCTGGAGTGGAACATCCCGGGCGCCGAGCACGGCACGGTCTTCGTGCACCCCGGCAGGAACGAGGTCTCGGTCCTCAAGCAGTTCGAGACCGACTACGACGGTGGTGTGAAGCAGGCGACCGACTCGACGCCCGCCAACGAAGCCCTCGCCATCGCGGGCCTCAACTTCCTCGCGGAGCAGGTCCGGCGGCGCAAGGTCAAGGACATCCTGATGCTCGCGAACCACCCCGCGCGCAAGGGCATCGACTCACCGCACGAGATCCGCGCCTGGCGCGACGCCACGTCCGCGCGCCACCGCATCGCCGTCGGCATGGAGGGTGCGCCCGGCCACCAGGCCGCCGGCATCGAGAAGTCCGTCGGCATGGGCCGCGCCCGCGGTCTGTACGACGGCAGCCCGGGCGCCAACTCCTTCGCCGGTTACCCCCTGGAGAGCTACCGCACCTGGGGCGGCTTCGACTGGATGACCGCCACCGTCGGCGGCCTGTGGGACAGCCTCCTCGCCGAGGGCAAGCCCTGGTGGATCACCGCCAACTCCGACTCCCACAACGTCTACACGGACACCGCCGAGCGCGGCGGCCCCGACAGCGACTACACCACCAACGGCAAGCACACCGACCCCGTCTACAGCGGCAAGATCGATCTCACCGAGGGTGACTACTGGCCCGGCCAGTACAGCCGCACCCACGTCGGCACCGACGGCTTCTCCTACGCCGCCGTCATGGACGGCATCCGCGCCGGCCGCATCTGGGTCGACCACGGGCAGCTCCTCAGCGGGCTCGACGTCCGCGTCTCCGGCGGCAGCCGCTGGGCCACCCTCGGCGGCGCCCTGCACGTGAGGAAGGGCACCAAGGTCACGCTGACCGTCGACGTGGCGCTGGCCGGAGGCCCCAACTGGGCGGGCTTCGTCCCGAAGCTGGCCCGCGTCGACGTCATCCGGGGCGACGTCACCGGCCCGGCCGCCGACAAGGACACCTTCACCGCGCCGACCGCGAAGGTCGTGAAGTCGTACGAGGTGAACAAGTCCACCGGCACGGTCCGGCTCACCTACGAGCTCGGCAAGGTCGACCGCCCGCTCTACGTCCGGCTGCGCGGCAGCGACGGCAACCGCTCGGCCGTGGGTGCGATGGGCGCGGCGGTCGACCCGGCGGGCCCCGCCATCGACGTCGTCGGTGACGCCGACCCGTGGCGCGACCTGTGGTTCTACTCCAACCCGGTGTGGGTCCTGCCCTCGTGACCGTGACGATGTACGCCCTCACCGTGGACGCGGGGGTCAGGGACCTGCGCGCCGCGGATCACCTGCTCCAGACGCTGGCCGCCGAACTCGCCCTCCCCGAGGACACGTTCGGCTGCACGCACCTGGTGCGCGGCAACCGGCCCCGGGTCGCCCTGTCCCTCGCGGTGCCGTCCGAGCCGCTCCTGAGCACCGTCCAGGAGCGGCTGACGGCCCGCGACCACGAGGTGACACCCGGCGTCCCCGACCCGACGGGGCGCGCGGTGCTCTACCCGGGCGCCTCGTCCCTCACCGGCACGCTGACGATCGCGGACGTGCTCGACCGCTCCGCGATCAGCCGCGTGACGGTGTTGGGCACGCCCACGCAACCCTCCCCGCACACCTTGCTGATGACACAGAACCACGTACGGCCGTACTGGCACGACGGCGAACTGGTCCTCACCGTCATGCCCGCCGTCGGCGGCACCCTCGTCCCCTTCGAGGTCCCGGAGCCGACACCGTGCTGCGCGGACCACTGAGGCTCGACGGCGAGGGTTGCCGTACGAGTGAGGGCGGCCCGGCCGAAGCCGGGCCGCCCTCATCGGGTGCCGGCGCTCAGCCGATCTCGGAGAACACGAACGAGAACTCCGTAGGCTGGGCGAGCAGGTGGTACTGCGGCAGGGCGCCCGGGCCGCAGGACTGGGAGCCGATGCCCATCTGACCGTGGTCGAGGTTGACCCACACGGTGTCACCGGCCTGAAGGTCCGTCAGGTGCTCGGCGGCGTCCAGCTGTTCCGTCGTCCAGCGGCGGGCCGTGAACCAGAACTCCGGGTCGCCGTCGATCCGCAGGCCACCCAGCTCCGCCCAACGGACGTCGGGACGGGCGCCGTTCTCCTGGGGGCGGACGTACGGGGTCTGGAGCTCGTCGACCGTGGAGTGGTAACGGCTGACCATGGACGCCGACTTGGTGTCCGGGTAGCCCTCGCCGGGTCCGCCGCCGTACCACGTCACGTCGTTCGCCGACGACAGTCCGAAGCGGATGCCGAGCCTCGGCAGCGGCACGGTCCAGTCGCCCTCCGGCTCCACCGACACGGTCAGCTTCAGCCGGTCCCGGTCGGCGGTCCACCGGTACGTCGTGCGCAGGCCGATCTCCCAGGCCGCCGGTGCCACCCGGGTCCGTACCGTCAGCGCGTCCTCGCCCAACTCCACGCCGTCCAGGCGATGCTGCATCCGGTGGAATCCGAACTTGCGCCACAGCAGGCCATTGCGCGTGTCGTCCTGCCAGGACGCGCCGTCGTCGTTGTCGGTCGGCGCCCGCCACACATCCAGGCGCAGCTCGGTCACATCGAGGCCGCCGATGGTCTTCAGCGCGCCCGTGCGGACGTCGAAGGAGGCCGGGCCGAGAGAGATCAGCTTCGAGCTCGCCGTGGGACCGTCACCCGGCACCACGGTCGGCAACGGCCGCTCCACCACCGGCAGTTGGGCCCACGCAACCTGGTGGTCCTTCCTGCCCCACGCCGTGTCCCCGGCCAGCAGCGCCCGTACGGTCCACAGCGCCTCGCCCGCCGGTCCGCCGGACGGCGGCTGCGGAAGCTTCACCTCGGTCGACTCGCCCGGTCGGAGCGCCGGGACCGCGAGGGTGCCGGCCTCCACCGTCTTCCCGTCGATCTGGTACGACCACTCGAAGGCCAGCTCCGACAGGTCCGCGAAGTCGAACGCGTTGCGCACCCGGACTGTGCCGGCCGCGCCGTCACCGTCGATGCGGACCGGCTCGATGACCTTCTTGAACTCGACCAGGCCCGGGGAGGGCGTGCGGTCCGGGAAGATCAGGCCGTCGCAGACGAAGTTGCCGTCGTGCAGCTCCTCGCCGAAGTCGCCGCCGTAGGCGTAGCCCAGCTCCGGGTGCTTGACGCCGTGGTCGATCCACTCCCAGATGAAGCCGCCCTGGAGGCGTTCGTGGGCCTCGAAAATGCGCTGGTAGTCGGCGAGACCGCCGGGGCCGTTGCCCATGGCGTGGCCGTACTCGCACTGGATGAAGGGGAGACCGCGGCGCTTGTGGGTGCCGCCGTCCAGGCCCTGGCCGATGCGCTCGACCTCGGCGTGGTCGGCGTACATCCGGGAGTAGATGTCGGTGTCGCGGCAGTCCCAGTCGCCCTCGTAGTGCACCAGGCGGGAGCCGTCGCGGCCGTGGATCCACTCGGCCATGGCGGTCAGGCCGCGGCCGGTGCCAGCCTCGTTGCCGAGGGACCAGATGACCACCGAGGGGTGGTTCTTGTCGCGCTCGACCATGCGGGCCGCGCGGTCCAGGAGGGCCGGGGTCCAGCGGTCGTCGTCGACGGGGTTGTCCCGCCAGTTCTGCTCGGTGAAGCCGTGGGTCTCCAGGTCGCACTCGTCGATCACCCAGAGGCCGTACTCGTCGCACAGGTCGAGGAAGGCCGGGTGTGGGGGGTAGTGGGAGGTGCGCACGGCGTTGATGTTGTGCCGCTTCATCAGCAGCACGTCCTCGCGCATGGTCTCCAGGTCGAGCGCGCGGCCCTTCTCCGGGTGCCACTCGTGGCGGTTGACGCCCTTGAAGAGGATCGCCTTGCCGTTGACCTTGAGCAGACCGTCCTCCAGGACGACCGTACGGAAACCGATGCGGAGGGGAACGCGCTCGCCCTCCGTGACCAGCTCCCCGTCGTAGAGCTTCGGCGTCTCGGCGGTCCACGGCTCCACCGGCACGGTCACCGACTCACCGGTCTCGACATCGATGTCCAGCGCGGGCACGAGGACCCGGCCGTCGACGTCGGAGTCGACACGCAGGGTCCCGATGCCGCCGACGTGGTCGTAGGAGGCGTGCACGAAGAAGTCGAGGGCGCTGCCCGCCGGGCGGTGCAGCAGGGTGACGTCCCGGAAGATGCCGGGCAGCCACCACTGGTCCTGGTCCTCCAGATAGGAGCCCGCGGACCACTGGTGGACCCGTACGGCGAGGACGTTCCCCGCCGGCTTCAACAGGTGCCCGACCGCGAACTCGTGCGGCAGCCGGGAGCCCTTGAACTCACCGATGTCCGTGCCGTTCAGCCACACCCGGGCGCACGACTCCACACCGTCGAAGCGCAGCACCGCCCCGCCCTCGTCGAGAGCGGGCCACCCCTCCGGCAGGTCGAAGTACCGCAGATGGTCGCCGGTCGGGTTCTCCGTCGGCACCCTCGGCGGGTCCACCGGGAAGGGGTACAGGTGGTTGGTGTAGATCGGCGCCCCGAAGGCCCCGTCGCCCTGCAGCACCCAGTGGCCGGGGACGGCCACCTCCGCCCAGCCCCCGGCGTCGTACCCCTCGGCGGCGAACGAGTCGTCCTCGGCGTCGACGGTGGGGGAGAGCCGGAAGCTCCAACTCCCGTTCAGCGAGAGGGACTGGGCGTCGGAGGACGCGTACCAGGCGCGGGGCGGCAGGGCCCCGCGGCCCGGGGACACGTCCTCGACGTACTCGACGGATGCGGCGGTGGTGCCGGTGGTGCCCGTGGTGCCCGTGGTGCCGGTGGTGCGGAAAGACATCGGTCTCCTTGCTGGTTTCCTAGCCCTTGATGCCGGTCTGCGCGATGCCCTGCACCAGCCAGCGCTGGAGGAAGAGGAAGACGAACACCAGGGGCAGGATGGAGATGGCCGTGGCCATGAAGATCAGATGGAAGTTGACGGTCTGGCCGGTCATGTAGTTCGAGAGCGCGACCTGGACGGTCCACGCGCTCGGGTCCTGGCCGATGACCAGGGGCCACAGGAAGGAGTTCCACCCGCTGATGAACGTGATCGTCGCCATCGCGGCGAAGAAGTTCAGCGAGTTGGGTACGACGACCCGCCAGTACGCGCCCATGTAACCGAGCCCGTCCACGCGCGCCGCCTCCTCCAGCTCCTTGGGGAACCCGAGGAAGTACTGCCGGAACAGGAAGCAGGTGAAACCACTGAAGAGGCCCGGAATGATGAGACCCCGGTAGGTGTCGATCCAGCCGAGGGACGACACCAGCACGAAGCTGGGCACGAAGGTCACGGCGGTGGGGACCATCAGGGTGCCGAGGACGGCGTAGAAGACCTTGTTGGCGTGCTTGTACGGGATGCGGGCCAGGCCGTAGCCGGCGAGCGAGCAGACCAGCAGGGTGCCGACGGTGTGCAGGACGCCGACGACCGCCGAGTTCCACAGCGAGCGCGCGAAGTCGACCGACGGGTCGTCGAACGGCTCGCTGATGTTGCCCCACTGGATGTCGGTGGGGAACCACTTCCATTCCTCGCCGGTGATCTCCGGGTCCGTCATCAGCGCGTTGCGGACGATCAGATAGAACGGGATGAGGAAGAGGAGCGCGGCGAAGCCGGTGGCGAGGTACAGCCCGGTCGAGCCGATCACGCTGCCGGTCCGGACGCGACGCGGCTTGGCCGATACGTCGACCCGGTCCACCCGGTCCGCCGGGGGTGTCGTGGTGGTGGTCACTTGGACTCCTCACCCCTTCCGAATCCCATGAACTTGCCCTGGAGCAGGGTCACGAGGCAGATCAGTACGGTGAGGATCAGCGCGCCCGCGCTGCCCGCGCCGTAGTCCTGGCTGTCACCGAGCGCCTTGTAGTACAGCTCGACCAGGGGCGGCCTGCCCCAGGTGGTCTTCGACAACAGGTTGAAGAACTCGTCGAACGCCTGGTACGCCGCCACGAGCAGCAGCAGGATCACGGCGGTGGAGGTCGCCCGCAGCTGCGGCAGGGTGATGTGCCAGAAGGTCTGCCAGCCGGGCTTGGCGCCGTCGATCGCGGCGGCCTCGTACATCTCCTGCGGGATGTTCTGCAGGGCCGCGATGAAGAGGATCATGTAGAAGCCGGCCTGCAGCCACAGACGTACGGTCAGGATGACCAGCCAGTACCACGGCGGGTCGGGGCTGGCGAGCCACGCGGTGTTGTCGATGCCGAAGAGGCCCAGGAAGGTGTTCGCGAGACCGAAGCGGACACCGTTGAAGATCGACATCTTCCAGACCAGCGAGGCGGCGACGTAGCTGACCGCCGTCGGCAGGAAGAACACCGAGCGGAAGAACGCCCGCATGAACCGCAGCCGGTTCACCATCAGCGCCAGACCCAGCGAGGTGCCCCAGGTCAGCGGCACGATGAAGGCGGCGAAGATCGTGAAGGTGACGAGGGACCGGATGAAGTCCTCGTCCGTCAGCATCGTCACGTAGTTGTCGACGCCGATGAACTCGCTCGGCGTGACCGTGAAGCGGGCCTCGAAGAACGACAGGTAGAGGCTCCACAGGATCGGCAGATAGACGAAGATCGCCAGGCCGATCAGGAACGGCCCGGTGAAGAGCCAGAAGTTGAAGGTGGGGGAGCCCCGCAGCCCCCGCCGCGGCTTGGCCGGGGAGGCCTTGGCCGGGGCGGGGCTGGAGACGCCGTCCTTGGTGATGGTCGACATGTCGTGAGTACCTGTCCGCCGGCCTATCCGAACAGCTTCTTCAGCTCTTTGTTGACCTTCGCGTCGGCCTTGGTGAGCTCCTTGTCCGGGTCGCCGCCCTTGCGCACGGAGTTGGCGAGGACGTCCTCCAGGGCCGTGATGCTCGCCTGGGTCCAGCCGATGTTGTCGAAGTGGCCGAACTCGTTGAAGAGCTTCACGCCCTCGGCCGGCAGACCCGACTTCAGCTTTTCGGCGGACTCCGCGATCGAGGTGCGCGGCGGGATGTGGAAGCCGTAGGAGAGCGCCCAGTCCTCCTGGTACTCCTTCTGGTCGATCCACAGCCACTTCACGTATTCCTTGGTGGCGTCGACGTTCTTGCCCTTGGCGTTGACGAACATCGACCAACCGCCGTTGTAGACGGACTGCTTGCCCGCGTCGCCGACCTTCGGGAACGGGAAGATGCCGAGGTCGTCGCCGAGAGCCTCCTGCATCTGCGGCATCGCCCACATGCCGCACCACTGCATCGCGGTCAGGCCCTGGTTGAGCGCGGACGGGTCCCAGAAGTCGGTCGGGGCGTCGAGCAGCAGGTCACCGCTGGTGAACAGCTTGCGCAGCTGCTTGAGGCCGTCGACGACCGCGTCCGTGTGGTACGCGATCTGGTTCTTGTCGTCGAGGTGCTGCGCACCGGCCGACCAGATCAGCGGGTTGACCATCGAGTGCAGGGTGTTGCCGAGGTAGGCGCCCTTGACCTTGTCGGTGGTCAGCTTGGCGGCGGCCTCGACCAGCTCCTCCAGCGTCTGCGGAACCTCGACACCGGCCTTCTCGAACAGCGACGGCCGGTAGAAGAAGAACTGCGGGTCGTCGATCATCCGGATGCCGTAGATCTTGCCGTCGACCGTGTGCGACTGGATGTCGGCCTGGTTGAAGTCGTCCTTGACCGGGTCTATCAGGTCGGTCAGGTCCGCGACCTGGCCGCTCTCGATCATCTGCAGCTGCGGGTGGAACTCGAAGCAGTCGGGGGCCTTGTCCGTGAGCAGCGAGGCGAACAGCTTGCTCTCGAAGTTGGAGCCGGTGATCCACTGCGTGGTCACCTTGGTCTCCTTGTAGGCGGCCGCGTACTTCTTGATGGCCTGCTCGGTGCCGGCCTCGCCGTACGCGTGGAAGTACTGCGTGAGGCCGGGGCCTCCGCCGCTGCTTCTGCCGGTGTTGCTGCCGCACGCGGCCAGTCCGCCGGCGGCGGCCAGACCCAGCGCGGCCCGCAGGGCGGTGCGGCGGTCGAAGTTCCTGTTGCTCAATGCCGACATGCTGACGTCCTTGTCTCGAGTACGGCTGCGGCTCTGTGCCAGTTGGCTCGGCGGCTCAGTGCCAGTTGGCTCAAAGGGGCTTGCGGTGCGGGACGTTAACCTTCGGCTAAGGCTTCGGCAAGGGGTTGGACGAAGTCTGTTCGAAGCGTTGTATCGGTTCGGTGTTCCGAACGTCCGTGTGCGGCGCGGGGTCGGGCGGGGAAGGTGAGGGCCGCCGGGTCAGGGTCCGGCGGCCCTCGGCTCATGGGTGTTGAGGCAGCCGTTCGCGCTCTTCGGGGCGCCCCCGGTGTCGTACGACGGGCTTGCTCCGCGCCGGGGCGGCGCGTTTGCCCGGCTTCTGCCCGACCGACTGCAGCGCCCCTTCGAGCGCGAACGTCGCCGCGCCCAGGCAGGCCGGGTCGGTGGGGATCAGGGAGAGGACGATCTCGGTGGCGGCCATCGGACGCGGCAGCGCGTGCCGGGCGACGGCCTCGCGCACCTCCGCGACCAGCGGTTCCCCGAGGGCGGCGGCGACCCAGCTGCTGAGCACGACCACCTCCGGATTGAACAGATTGACCAGGTCGGCGATGCCGGCGCCGAGATAGCGCGCGGTGTCCCGCACCACCTTGACCGCCACCGGGTCCTGCCGGGCCACCCCCTGGGCGAGCGCGGCGATGGTGGCCGTCTGGTCCTCGGGGTGCAGCAGGGTGCTGCGCGGGCTCAGCTCCCGGAGGTTCAGCATGATCCCGGGGGCGCCCACATACGTCTCCACGCAGCCGTGGTTGCCGCAGTGGCACAGCCGCCCGTCCAGCACGATCGTGGTGTGGCCCCACTCCCCGGCGCTGTTGCTCACCCCCCGGTGCAGCCCGCCGCCCAGAACGAGCCCGGCGCCCACGCCGGTCCCGAGGTTGACGATCACGGCGTCCCCGCGCCCGCGCGCGGCCCCGAACCACAGCTCGGCCACCGCGACCGCCCGCAGCGGGTTGTCCAGGTACAGCGGATACGCGATGTGCTCGGTCAACAGGTCGAGCAGCGGCACGTCGTGCCAGTCCCAGTTGGGCGCGTACTCCGAGATGCCCGTCGCGCGGTCCACCTGCCCCGGCACGCTCACCCCGACGCCGAGCACCCGGGCGCCCTCGATCCCGGCCTGCGCCACCACCGACCCGACGGCGGCGGCGACATGGCCGACCATCTGCTCGGGCAGGCTCTCGCCGGCGCGGACATCCTCCTCCGCCCGGGCCAGGACATTCAGCGCGAGGTCGAACAGCTCGACATGGACGTACGTCTCCGCGATGTCGACGCCGATCAACGCGCCCCCCGACGCGTTGACGGCCACCAGGCCACGGGGGCGGCCCCCCGCCGAGTCCTCGAACCCGACCTCGGTGATCATGCGGAGGTCGAGCAGCTCACCGACGAGCGTGGCGACGGTGGCCAGGCTGAGCCCGGTGGCCGCCGCCAGCTCCTGCCGGGAAGTGGGAGACTTTGCGATGATCTGGCGCAGCACCTCGTAGCGGTTCGCGGTGCGGATGTCGCGTGAGGTGCGCTTCACCGACGACATGATCCCCTCGATCCCTCCAGGCCATGACGAGGCCTGCTGCCCCGGCGCGGCGCCCAGGCTATGGGGCGGAGATGCTTTCTACAAGGGGTTAGGAAAGGGGGTTTACGAAGTCTCCCACCGATCCGCGCACCGATGGCCGGGCACCGACCGTACGGCGAGTCCCCAGGTGGGCGCCGGGCGAGCCGGCCCGCCTCACGCGTCGAGAACATCCCGTACGAAGGTGTTGCGGAACTTGCCCGCCGGGTCCAGGCCTTCGGCCAGCGCCCGGAAATCACCCAGCCGGGGGTACAGCGCCCGGAGTTCCGCCGCCGGAACCGTGAACACCTTGCCCCAGTGCGGCCGTGCGTCCAGCGGCGCGAGGACCTCCTCCACCCGCCGCACCACCGGCAGCACGGGCCCCGCGTCCGCGATCCACGTGAAGTGCAGCGCGACCGTGTCCCGCCCGTGGGCGGGACCGATCCACTGCTCGTCGGCGGCCATCGTACGGACCTCGCAGACCTGCAGCACCGGCGCGACGACATGCCGGATCCCGTCGAGCGCGTGCAGTGCCTCCACCGCGAACGAGCGCGGCAGCAGATACTCCGACTGCAGCTCGTCCCCGCTGCTCGGCGTGAACTCGGCCCGGAAGTGCGGCAACCGCTCGTGCCACGGACCGGGCACCCCGAACTGCTCGGTGCAGTTCACCGCCGGCATCCCCGGCACGGGGTGCATCGCCTCGGCCGCGGGCGCGGCCCACGGGAAGTCCTGGCGCGGCCGGTCCGTGCGCCGCTTGACCCAGACCTGGTCGAAGCCGGAGTGCCGCCAGCCGGTGAAGAGGCTCACGCTGTACGCCGACGCCGCTATGGCGGCGAAGTCCAGCCCGACGAGGGGGAGTCGACCGAACACCTCTTGGCTCACCTCGAAGGCCGGCTCCAGGTCGAGGGTGAGCGCCGTGACCACTCCGAGGGCGCCGAGCGAGGTGACCGCCCCACCGAAGCGGTCGTCGCCGCGCGCGAGCGTCAGCGTCGTACCGTCCGCCGTCACCAGCTCGACCTCGCGCACGGCCGCCGCGAGCGGACCGTTCCCGTCGCCCGACCCATGGGTGCCGGTGGCGACCGAGCCCGCCACGGAGATGTGCGGGAGGGAGGCCATGTTGTGCAGGGCGAGACCATGGGCGTGCACCGCGCGGGCCAGCTCCGCGTACCGGACACCGCCACCGACCCGTACCGTACGGGCCGCCGTGTCCACGTCGATCGCCGGCGGCAGCCCGGTCAGGGAGAGGAGAACGCCCTCGGGGCCGGGCTCCGCGATCTCGTTGAACGAGTGTCCGCTGCCCAGCACCCGCACCCTCTCGCCGCCCGCGACCAGGTCCCGCAGCGCGTCGACGGAGTGCGGCCGGTGCAGCTCCTTGGCGGTGTAGATGATGTTCCGGGCCCAGTTGGTCAGGGGCTGGATGGTCATACCTGGGGTCCTCCGCGGGTCGTGAGCCATGGCTGTCGAGGGCCATCCTCTCCGAACGGTGTTTGATTCATTGACCCCCTCGTCGGCGCCTGCCTACCGTAGAGAACGCTTGCTGCCGCATGTTCTCCCCCGTCGGAAGGTCCTTCCTTGCCCGAGCGTCCCCGCGCTATGTTCGCCATGACGGCCGAGAACGTTCCGCAGGTCTTCCCGCCGGATGTACTGTCCCGCCTGCGCGAGGCCGTGGAGATCGATCCCAGTCTGATCGCCGAGGACTTCACCGACCCCCGGGTCCGGAAGGCGCTGTCGGACGTCGACATACTGGTCACCGGCTGGGGCTGCCCCCGCATCGACGAGGCGGTCCTCGACGCGGCGCCCAAGCTGCGGGCGGTGCTGCACTCGGCGGGCTCGGTGAAGGGGTTCGTCACCCCGGCCGTCTGGGAACGCGGGATCGCGGTCTCCACGGCGGCCGCCGCCAACGCCCTGCCCGTCGCCGAGTACACGCTCGCCATGATCCTGCTCGCCGGCAAGGACATCCTCGGCAGCCGCGACCGCCTCCGCACCGAACGCGTCTCGCGGGGCTGGGGGTTCGTCCCCGGCATCGGCAACCACGGCCGCCGCGTCGGCGTCATCGGCGCCTCCCGCATCGGCCGCCGCGTCATCGAACTCCTGCGCCCCTTCGACCTGCGGGTGAGCCTCACCGACCCCTACGTCAACGAGGCCGGAGCCGCCGCCCTCGGCGTACCCCTGCTGCCGCTCGACGACCTGCTGCGCACCTCGGACATCGTCACCGTCCACGCCCCGGACACCCCCGAGACCCACCGGCTGATCGACCGCCGCGCCCTCGCCCTCATGCCCGACGGGGCCGTCCTCATCAACACCGCGCGCGGCGCCCTCGTCGACCACGACGCCCTCATCGACGAACTGCGCGCCGGGCGCCTCTCCGCGATCCTCGACGTCACCGACCCCGAACCACTGCCCGCCGACTCCCCGCTCCTCGACCTCCAGAACGCCTTCGTCACCCCACACCTGGCCGGCTCCCAGGGCAACGAGGTCGCCCGCCTCGGCCTGGCGGTCACGGAGGAGGCCGAACGGCTCGCCACCGGGGAGGAGTTGGCGCACGCGCTGGACCGGGGGGTGCTGGAGCGCACGGCGTGACGGGCGACTGACGGCGTGCGAGGACACACCGCTGGCTCTGTCAGCTTCCCGTTCAAGGTCCCGGAGTCGTCTAGGGGCGGATCAAGCGACGGGACAAGTCATGAAGCGTGGGAGGTGACGATCGGGCAGGGTGGACGGATGCCTGAGTCGCCCATGCCCGGAGGTTTCGTCAATGCGGTCATGCGTGTCGGGGACACGGTGCGCCGTCCAGCCTCGGCTCGCACGAAGTTCGTGGCTGATCTGCTGAGGTTGCTTGAAGCCAGTGGCTGGAGTGGTGCTCCGCGGTATCTGGGTGTGGACGACGAGGGCCGTGAAGTCCTCAGCTACCTCGACGGCCATGTGGCATGGGAGCGGCGACAACCTGCTGCTGTGTCATCGGACGAGAGTCTGGTGACGGTCGCCCGGCTCGTGCGTGAGTTCCACGACCTGACGGCCGGCACCCCGCTGGCCGGAGACCAGGAGGTCGTGTGCCACAACGACCTGTCGCCCAAGAACACCGTCTATCAGTTGTGCGGTGGCGAGCTTCGGCCGGCGGCATTCATCGACTGGGACCTTGCCGCGCCGGGCGCGCGCATCCACGACATCGCTCATGTCTGCTGGCAGTACCTCGATCTGGGTTCTTCGATCACCGACGTCGAGGAGGTGGCCCGGCGCATGAGGCTGATCGTCGACGGCTACGAGTTGTCCGACCGGCAACGTCTCGTGTCCACGATCCTGTGGTGGCAGGACCGGTGCCGGCGGGGCATCGAGACCCAGGCCGATGCGGGTGACGTCGCCATGGCCCGCCTCCGTGACGCAGGGGCCGTGAGGCAGGTTCAGACGGCCTACCAGTGGGTTTCCGATCACCGGGCTGCGTTGGAACGCTCAGTGAGGTGAGCGCGTGGGCAACGGCCGCAGTCGGTTCACGGATTGCTGGAACGGATCACCGCGCGCCGTGCGGAACTGGACGAACGGACTGTTCGCGTGCGACTTCAGCCTGATCTTGCGAGGAACCCCAGGGCTTCAGCCCTGGGAGGAATCGCATCCTCGTGTTCGCGGCGCGGAGCGCCGCGGTATCACTCGTGT
>NZ_JBSFVC010000063.1:0-27319 GCF_053592095.1 Streptomyces sp. NPDC002787
GTGCCGCCTCACGACTGTGAGGCGGCACGCGCACGACGGGCCGCCGGCCGCCGCCCGGAGTCGGGATCGGCGGCGCGGGCGGCGTGTTCAGACGGCAAGGAAGTCGGCCACCTGCTTGGTGAAGGCCTTGGCGTGCTGGAAGAGGAAGGCGTGGCCGGCGTCGCCGTAGAGGAGGAGGGTGGCGTTGGGCAGGTGCTGGACGGCGACGTAGGAGGTGGGCGGGGACCATCACGTCGTGCAGGCCGTTGGCGTACAGGACGGGCTGCTGGATGCCCTCCAGCTCGGCCTGCACCTGGTCGAAGGGGGCGGCCAGGAGCTGGCCGATCGCGGCGAGCATGCCCTGGGCCGCCGCCCCGGAGGCCGCGGGGCCGCCGGCGGCGAGACGGGTCGCGACGTGGGCGAAGTGCTCGTGCCCGGAGGCGCGGGCCGCGTCTGTTTCCGGGTAGAACAGGTACAGCATGTCCTCCAGGTCAGCGTCGGGCTTGGCCATGATGCCCAGGACCTTCTCGCTCGCCTCCGGCGCACCGGGCACCCAGCCGGTCGGACGCTGCCCGCCACGACGATCTTGCGTACCAGCTCAGGGCGCCGCGCGGTCAGGCGCTGGGCCACGAAGCCGCCCAGGGACCAGCCGAGCAGGTCGACCTACGTGAGGCCGAGGGCCTCGATGAACTCGACGGCGCCCTCGGCGAAACCCGTCGAGGGAGTCGCGCGGCTCGCCGGTGGTGTAGCCGACGCCGACGTTGTCGAAGACGATCACGTCGTGGTCGGCGGCCAGGTAGTCCAGGAACTCCGGGTCCCACCAGTCGATGGTCGCGCGGAACCGCTGCAGCAGGACCAGCGGGACACCGCCCTGCGAACCCATGCGCCGGTAGGTGAACCGCGCGGACGGACCCTCCGCCGTGAGATTCTCGGCCTTGTCTGCCAGATATGTACTCATGACGTCCTTCAGTTGTTGGCGGGTGCCCGTCAGATCCCTCGGGCCCGCTCACGCATGACGCGGAGGACCAGATGGGCTGTGGGACGGGGGGCCGGCGCCCGACGTGGCGAGCCGGCGTTGTCGATCAGGTCGCGTCGCTCAGGACATCCAGCCGAAGAAACGCCAGCGCAAGGATCACCCCGGTGGCCTCCGACTCGCTACGATCGCCATGGAATCCGCCTCGCCGAGCCACGAGCAGGGATGGCTCGCCGAACGAGGCGATTGAATTACACTCGTAATGCTAAGCACGGGCAACCCCTCGCGCACAAGTGGGTCCCAGCGACGAGCGGAGCCTGGCGGCGCGCCACGGAACGAGACAGGGGGTCGCCGACTGGAGCGGGCCCCCATGACGTCGGGCGCGACCGGCGGACGCGAGGCCACGCGACGGCGGCCCGCCCTCGACTGCATGGCCACCGATGCCCGGAGTTATTGAATTACGTTCACAATACAATACATTGGAGGAGTCGACGGAGGGCGAGTGCCCCTCCCGGCACACAGGGGAGGGCGCGGTGCGATACGGGAAAGAGCACAAGCGGGCGACCAGGCAGCGGATCATCGAGACGGCCGGCCGCCGCTTCAAGAAGGACGGCATCGACGGCTCGGGCATCGCGGCCCTCATGAAGGACGCCGGGCTGACCAACGGCGCCTTCTACACCCACTTCACGTCCAAGGACGACCTCGTGGCCACCACGATCGCCGACCAGCTGCAGGCGCAGAACGCGAGTATCGTCGCGCACGCGGAACCAGGCCGCGCCGGCGTCGAACAGATCGTGCGCTGGTACCTGTCCCCCTGGCACCGCGACAGCCGCGACGCCGGCTGCCCCTCCGCCGCCCTGCTCGACGAGATCGGACGCTGCACACACCCGACCAAGCAGGCGTACACCGACGGCGTACTCGTGGTCGCCGACGGCATCGCCGCCCGCCTGGCGCCGGACGACCCGCTCTCGGTCCGCACCAGGACACTCAGCACCTACGCCATGATGGCCGGAACGCTCCAGCTCTCGCGGGCCCTCGCCGACCGGCAGCTCGCCGATGAAGTCCTCGAGCAGGGCATGCACGACACCCTCGCGCTGCTGGGCGTTGAGCGCGAGCACCCCAGGCCGGCGCACCCGCGGGAAGATGCGGGGCGGCACCCAGCCCGCCCTCCCTCGCACACGGCGCCGAGGCCTCGCCCGTAGCGCGACAACCGCACCGGAAGAGCTTGCCGTGCACACCTCCGCAAAGATTGAAGTATGCTCGTAATTCAAATAGTCGACCGGGCCCGTGGGCCGGATCAGCCGGGAGAGCAGGCGGACATGAAAGCCTTCGTCGTCGAACGCTTCAGCAAGGACGGCCTGCGGGCCACCGAGGTACCGGAACCCCAGCTGGGCGACAGTGACGTCCTGATCCGGGTCCACGCCGCCGGTGTCAACCCGCTAGACTCGAAGATCCGCAACGGGGAGTTCAAGCTCATCCTGCCCCACCGTCCGCCGTTCACGCTCGGGCACGACGTCGCAGGCGTCGTCAGCCGCGTCGGACCCGCGGTGCACAGGTTCAAGGCGGGCGACGAGGTCTACGCCCGGCCCCGCGACAACCGCATCGGGACCTTCGCGGAGCTCATCGCGATCGACCAGGACGACGTCGCGCTCAAGCCGGCCTCGCTGTCCATGCCGGAAGCCGCCGCGGTGCCCCTGGTCGCCCTCACCGCATGGCAGGCACTCGTCGAGAGGGCCAACGTGACCGCCGGCCAGAAGGTCCTCATCCACGCCGGCTCCGGCGGCGTGGGCACGATGGCGATCCAGCTCGCCAGGCGTCTGGGCGCCACCGTCGCGACGACCACGAGCACCGCGAACGTGGACTGGGTGAAGAGTCTCGGCGCCGACCTCGTCATCGACTACAAGCACGAGGACTTCGCCACGATCCTCACCGACTACGACGTCGTGCTGGACCCCCTGGGCGGCCAGAACCTCGCCAAGTCGCTGACGGTGCTGAAGCCCGGCGGCCTGGCGATCGGCCTCAGCGGCCCGCCGGATCCCGCCTTCGCCCAGCAGATCGGAGCCTCATTGCTGCTGCGCATCGCCATGACCCTGCTGAGCCGCCGCATCCGGCGGCAGGCGAAGCGGGCGGGCGTTCGGTACTCGTTCCTGTTCATGCGGGCCGACGGGCCACAGCTGCGAGAGCTGACCAAGCTCATCGAGGCCGGACACCTGCACCCCGTCCTGGACCATGTGTTCCCGTTCGACGCGACGCTCGACGCCATCGCACACGTCGACCAGGGCCGCGCCAAGGGCAAGGTCGTCGTCACGCTGGACTGACGAGCTCGCACATGGCTGGCGGTCAGGCGTCGGCGGGGCCCGGTGTTCACATCTGTCGTGCAAGAGGCCCTAACAGAAGTTGTTGATCAAGTAACCATCCGCTTGTCTGCTCGTTGGTCGGGTAGTGGGGAAGCGTCAGTCGCGGCCGTGGATCGTGTCGGACGAACTGTGGTCGCTCATCGAGCCGTTGTTGCCGGAGCCGGGGCCGAAGCTGGTGGCGGGCCGGCCGCGGGTGCCGGACCGGCAGGTCCTGTGCGGGATCCTGTTCGTGCTGCACACCGGCATCCAGGGGGAGTACCTGCCGCAGGAGCTGGGCTTCGGCTCAGGGATGACCTGCTGGCGGCGTCTGGCCGCCCGGAACGAGGCCGGCGTGTGGGAGAAGGTGCACCTGGTGCTGCTGAAGAAGCTGAGGCCGGCGAAGCAGCTCGACTGGTCGCGGGCGGTGATCGACTCCTCCCCCGTGCGGGCGGCCCGGCGCGGCCCCAAAGCGGTCCCAGCCCGGTCGACCGCGCACGGCCGGGCAGCAAGCACCACGTCCTCACCGACGGGCAGGGCATCCCTCTCGCGGTGTCGCCGACCGGCAGAAACCGTAACGACGTCACCCAGCTCCTGCCCCTGCTGGACAAGGTCCCACCAGTCGCCGGCGTCGTCGGCAGGCCACGGCGACTGGTGGGACATGCTCTTCGCGGACCGCGGCTACGACCACGACAAGTACCGGCGGCTGCTGTGGCAGCGAGGTATCCGTCCAGTGATCGCCGAACGCGGCCAGCCGCACGATTCCGGCCCGAGCATCTTCCGCTGGGTCGTCGAACGCACCATCTCCTGGCTCCACGGCTCCCGCCGCCTGCGTATCCGCCGGGAACGACGAGACGACATCCACGAAGCCTTCCTCGACCTCGCCACCTGCCTCATCACCCACCGCCACGTCCAACGCCTTCGTTAGGACCTCTTAGCGAGGTGCCGCGAGTACGTCCCGGAGTACGTTCTCGAGCGTGACGCGGGCCAGCTCGTGTCTCAGGGTCTGCTCGATGCCCTCGTAGATGCCCTGCATCGCCGGCTGGATGCCGTGACCCACCACGCATCCCTGGTCCGGGGTGGTGCGGTGCATCGCGAACAGCGGGCCGGGCTCCACTGCCTCGTACACGTCGAGCAGGGTCATCGACTCCAGCTCGCGCGCCAGCGACCAGCCCGCGCCCACGCCCCGCCGGGACTCCACGAGCCCGGCCCTCCGCAGCTCGCCGAGCAGCCGTCTGATCACCACGGGGTTGGTGTTCGCGCTGGTCGCGATCTGCTCGGAGGTGGCGACCTCATGGCCCTGGCGCTGGTAGAGGCCGATCCAGGCCAGTGCGTGGGCGGCGATGGTCAACCTGCTGTTGGCGCTCATGGACTCTTCCTCTCGGCCACAACGCTTCATGTTACGCGTAGTCGTAACAGTGAAGGTTGCAACAGGCTGTCGTAACAATTAGCGTTACGACTGTTGGGAAAAATCAATCAGCGAGGTGAGAAGAATGAGCAAGCCACTCCTGGGCAAGGTCGCCCTGGTCACCGGGGGGTCGCGCGGACTGGGAGCCGCGACCGTACGGCTGCTGGCCGAGCAGGGCGCCGACGTCGCCTTCACCTATGTCAGCTCCGAGAAGCAGGCGCGAGCCGTCGTCGACGAGGTGCACGGCAAGGGAGCGAAGGCCGTCGCCTTCCAGTCCGACCAGGCGGACATGAGTCAGGCGCCGGCGCTGATCGACGACGTGGTCGCGCACTTCGGCGGCTTGGACATCCTCGTCAACAACGCGGCGATCTCGGTGGAGCAGGGCCGCACGGTGGACGACCCGGACGCCGACACCGCCGCACTGGACCGGATGCACGCCACCAACTACCTCGGCGTGATCGCCGTCATCCGGGCCGCCTCCCGGGTGCTGCGCGCGGGCGGCCGCATCATCACGGTGAGTTCCGGATTGGGCTCCCGGGTCGGTGCCCCGGGCCTTGCCGACTACTCGGCGACCAAGTCAGGGATCGAGAGGTACACCATGGGGGTCGCTCGGGACCTCGGGCCCCGGAACATCACGGCCAACGTCGTGGAGGCCGGACTCATGGAGGGCGGCATGGAAGGACCGGACCCCGACACCCTCAAGGCCCTGGTCAGCTCGCTGTCTTTGCAACGCATGGGTCACCCCGATGAAATCGCCGCGGCGATCGCCTTTCTGGCGAGCCCCGCCGCGTCGTACGTCACGGGCGCGGTGCTGGACGCCCACGGTGGCTACAACGCCTGAACCGGAACCCTTGCCGCGCGCCCCGAAAGACATCGCACCTTCGGGGCGCGCACCGCCGACGACCCGCGACAAGGCGTACGACTCGAAGGTTGTGCGCGGTGAGCTGCGACGCCGCTGCATCCAGGCGCTGATCTCCCGCAAGTGCTCCCTGAACATCAAAGGCCTGGGCAAGCTCCGCTGGTCGCCGAGCAGATCGCCCTGCTCCACCAGTTCAAATGCCTCGTGGTCCGCCGGGAACGATGTATCGAGCTCCCCGACGCCTTCGTCGTCGATGACGACCTGGTGGTTGGTGGAGTACCGGTAGTTCTAATAGGTCATCGGTGAGCCCGAGCGTGTGAGTGCAAGGGTCGCCAGGCGAGGTGGAAGCCTGCCGCCCTTCTGGGACTGGATTCCCGTAGTCAGACCGGCTCTGCCCCGCCCGCGTCCTGCCGGGCGGAGACCTTCGGTAGTTCCGGGACCTGATCTCTCGTCAAAGACCGGTCCCGCCCGGCAGAACCTCGGATACCACCGGCTTTCATGTCCCCAGCCCGCCGACAGGGGCCGACCTCTCAGCAGTTCGCGAGCCCATGAGCTCTCTAGGGCGTGTATCGAATGTCAGTGCTGGGCGAGCAGCGGATCGTTGACAGCTTTCAGTCCTCAGCTGGCTTGACCAGGCGGAACATGCCAGTCATGTCGCCGCCGGTGAAGCCGTTCCGCTGGTAGAGCGAGACAGCTCCATCCGTGGCGAACAGTCCGACGAATGCCGTGGCCGGTGCGGTGCTTGCCACATGGTCGAGCAGCCGACGCACCAGTGCCGTTCCTATTCCGGCTCCCTGGTAGGCGGGCAGTACGGCGAGGTCCTGGATGTAGAAGTACTTGACACCGTCCCCGACCAGGCGGCCCATGCCGACGACATGGTCGCCATCCAGGGCGACCACGCCGGCCAGGGATCCGGCCAGGGACGCGGGCATCGTGTCCCAGTCAAATGCGGTGGTCCAGCCGACCGCTTGGGCGAGCCGGCGGTGCTCGGACGGGGTGGGCAGACGGTCGAGAAGGATGAACGTGTCGATCACAGGGCTGATCGTCGGGCAGCAGTGTCGGTGGAGCAAGGGATTTACCCACCCGCATCTCTAATTCGCGCAGGTCGGGACCGTCACAACCACTCGTTGATGGCGGCGATGTGCACGGTGGCTTCGTAGCGGACGGCGAGTTTCTCATAGCGGGTGGCCACCGCCCGGTGCCTCTTGAGGCGGTTGATCCCGCACTCGACCGCGTGGCGCTCGCGGTAGTCGGTCTTGTCGAACTTCGGCGGACGGCCGCCTCGGGAGCCGAGTTTCTTGCGGTTGCGGACGTGATCGGCCTTGTCCGGAATGGTGCAGCGGATCCCGCGTCTGCGAAGGTAGGCGCGGTTTTTTCGGGAGGTGTACGCCTTGTCGGCGCGCACGCGGTCGGGCCGGGTGCGAGGTCTACCCGGTCCGACGCGAGGCACACGGATTGCCTTCAGGACGGGCTCGAACTGCGGGGAGTCACCGCGCTGCCCGGCCGTGATCACGATCGACATCAGCTTCTGCCCCTGCTCGACGGCCAAGTGCAGCTTGGTGGTCAGGCCGCCTCGTGAACGTCCGAGGCCGTGGTCATCCGGCTCGATGGCGATGCCGCCGGGCGGTTCCTTCTGTAGATCCCCCTTTTCCTCGCCCCAGCGGCGTGCTGGTAAGCCCGGCAGACGGTGGAGTCGACGTTGATGTCCCAGATGATCAGGTTCTTCGCGTCGGCCTGAGCCTGCAGCTCGGTGAAGACCCGCTTCCAGGTGCCGTCCCGCTGCCAGCGGCGGAACAAGTCATACACCCGGCCCCAGGGCCCATACCGCTCCGGAACATCCCGCCACGGCGTCCCGGTCCGGGTCCGCCACCGTATGCCGTCGATCAATTGCCGCCGGGTCCATATCAGCGGCCGACCTGGCTTCTTGCCTTTGGGTAACAGCGGCTCCAGCCGAGCCCACTGTGCATCAGTCAGATCTCCACGCGTCACGAACGAAGATCATCCCATGGTCAAGATCCACTTTCGATACACGCCCTAGCAGACCGAGGTCCCTGCCGGTCGCTGGAGACACGAACGGCTCATGAGATGGCGTGCCTCGAGCACTTCTATTAGAGCGCCGCGTGCTCCGCACGGACCCACCTGCAGGTTGATACGGAGGCACGAGTTGAGCACGATCTTCTGTGGCATTGACTGGGCGGAAGGGCACCACGACATAGCCCTGGTCGACCTGGACGGAGCCCAGGTGGCCAAGCTACGGATCAGCGACGACAGCGCCGGCTACCACGCACTGATGGAACTTCTGACCCGGCACGGTGACACCGCGGAGGATCCGATCCCGGTCGCCATCGAGACCCCGCGCGGGCTCCTTGTCGCCTGCTTGCGGGCCACCGGCCGCCAGATCTACGCGATCAACCCACTGGCCGCGGCCCGCTATCGCGATCGCGCCAGCGTCTCCCGAGCCAAGTCCGACGCGGCCGACGCGCGGGTCCTGGCCAACATCCTGCGGACCGACCGGCACGCCCACCGACCACTGCCCGACGACAGCGAAGCCGGGCAGGCCGTCGCCGTCCTGGCCCGCGCTCACCAGGACGCAATCTGGGACCGGCAGCA
Source organism: Streptomyces sp. NPDC002787 (assembly GCF_053592095.1). Taxonomy (NCBI): domain Bacteria; kingdom Bacillati; phylum Actinomycetota; class Actinomycetes; order Kitasatosporales; family Streptomycetaceae; genus Streptomyces; species Streptomyces sp. NPDC002787. Next base: position 8,163 of record NZ_JBSFVC010000063.1, read on the forward strand.
GATGATCAACCGGCTCCGGTCACACCTGCGCGAGTACTATCCAGCCGCCCTCACCGCTTTTCACGGCCCCGGAAAGCCCGGACTCGACTCGCCACGAGCCCGCGTGATTTTGACTGCCGCACCCACGCCGGCCGACGCCGCCAAACTCACCCGCAGCCAGCTGCGCGCGTTGCTCAAGCGTGGCGAGCGTCCACGCTGTGGAATCGAAGCCGAGGTCGAGCGGCTTCGGACAATCTTCCGCGCCGACTGCCTCCGGCAGCTGCCGCAGGTCGAACAGGCTCTGGGACATCAGGCAGTGGCGCTCATCCGGCAGGTCGACGCCGCCTGCACGAGCGTCGCTCAGCTCGCGGTGGCGGTGGAGGAAGCATTCCTCGCGCACCCGGATGCTGACATCATCACCAGCTTCCCAGGGCTGTCCGTGCTCTCCGGCGCGCGCATACTCGCCGAGATCGGAGATGACCGCGAACGCTTCGCAGACGCCCGAGCCATGAAGGCATACGCCGGAGCGGCCCCTGTTACACGGGCCTCTGGCCGCAGTCACGTTGTCGTGGCCCGGACCGTCAAGAACCAGCGACTGGCCTCAGCCGGGCACATGTGGGCCTTCGCAGCTCTCCGTACGCAGGCTCCACGCGCCCACTATGACCGACGGCGTGCTGGTGGAGAGCGCCATACCGCAGCTCTCAGGAACCTGTTCAACAAACTGCTCGGCTGCCTCTACCACTGCCTACAGCGCCGCACGCTGTTCGACCCCGATCGTGCCTTCACACCACCCATGGACCTGGCCGCCTGAGCACCAACTTGACCTACCAGCGACATGAGATGTCTTCGAACGCTCGGCGACGGTGTGGTCCCGGGTGGGGACCAGGGTGCCGTCCACGATGAGCACGGTGTCTTTGGCGAACCGCTTGCGGGGCTGGAGGGCGAGCATCGGCCCGAGGTGGTCGATGATCCGGTCCGCCGCGGACTTCGAGACCCCGAACAGCGGTGCGAGCTGCCGCATGGTCAGGTTCGTGCGCCAGTAGGCCGCGACCAGCAGGGCACGGTCCTCCAGCGGAAGGCCCCATGGCCGGCCCTTGCGAAGGGCATCCGCATCCTGGCGCCGCAGAAGGGTCACCAGCTTCCCGAACTGTCTCGGGCCCAGCCCAGTGAACGGGGCTATCCAGGACAGTTCCGACGCCGTGATCACACCAGTCACAACGAAATCATCTCAGTTGCCGAGGCTGCCCCATCTCCTCGATCCTGTGTGTTCGGCGAGCGGGGTGGGCACATGGGGCTGATTCTTTTCCCAGGCGACGGAGACAACAGCAGTCCAGATGTCTCCTGGTCCTACAGCGGCTTTGCCGCGTTTCGGCAGCGTCTGGCCGAGGCCGAGGGGTTCATCCTCTCTGAGATGTGGGGCTTCGGCGGTGAGCGTCCGTGGAGCGAGATGTCCACCGCTCTGGAGCCACTCCTCGATCATCCGGATGTCGGCGGTGACGACCTCTCGGCCACCGAGTGCGCGTCGATTCTGGTCCGGCTGGAGGCGATCACCGACCAGTGGGCACAGGAAGGCGGCGATCAGCTCCTCCAGCAGCACATCGAGGATGCCCGCCGGCTGGCGGGCATCCTGCGGGTCTGTATCGAGAAGGACGTCCCGCTGGCCTTCCTCTGAAGCCCACCGACCACAGCACCACTTGCGGGACAACTCTTAGCTTGTCCTACCGTGCGCACTGCCGCTTCGGTCGAGCTGGTGGGCTGGGGCGACTGACATGCTTCGGGGCATGGAGTCCCGCAAGAACCCCGAGAAGAGCCCGTTGCGCCTGGCTGATGTCTGCCCTGATCTTGTTGGCGAAATAGTTGCCCTGCTGCGGGACTCACATCCGGGAGACCCGATCGCGGACTCGATCTCGAGCCTTCCCTTTCACGGGATCTGCCGCAACTACGTGCTGACCGCTCCAGAAGGGACGCCGTCGCCGTGGGTCATCGTGCTGGAGCGTGAACAGGAGACGGTGTTCCTGCTGGGTGTTGATCCGTCTCGGTCTGTAGTCACGTGGGTTGATGTGCTGGACGGACGAGATCCGTCTGCTGCATTGACGGGTCAGTGCTGACTGACGCGTCTGGGCTTCGTTCCCTTTCTGTGGTGTGTTGGACGGCTGTAGGCCTCACCGGTGGCGAGGATCCGGCCCATATAATCATGACGGCGTGCTCGCTGCCCCAGGTTCCGGGGTCGCCGAAGACGAACTCGCCGCCGTGCTTGGGCGGTCGGCCGCCCTTGGGGTCGTAGACCCGCGGCGGTGTCGGCCTGCGCATCACGCGGTCCGAACGAAGCCGGCCGAGGATGTCGACAGGCAGCCCTGCCAGTAGGTGGGCGATCCGCGGGGCGTCGTATCCGGCGTCCAGCACGACCAGGACCTCCGGGTCACCCGGTTTCCACTGGCCGGCGTCGACGAGTCGCTCGACGACCTCACGGATCTGCACCGTGGTCACGGCGAATCACCGCTCGCAAGCCCGGAACCAGGGGTTTCCCCCCGATCCCGAAACGGTGGGCGGTCGAGCGGACCTACGGCTGGCTCATGCTCCACCGCCGCCTCGCGCGTGACTACGAAACCCTTCCCAGCCGCTCCGAAGCCGTGATCCACATCGCCATGACCGACCTCATGGCCCGCCGCCTCACCGGCGAGAACACGATCTCCTGGCGCGACCCGACGAAGGCCGCGAAACAACCGATTACGGAATGAAACATCGGACGAAAACGACCTCTGAGTGAGCGTTTGGTTCGCCTATCTGATGGTTAATGCTGATTTTCAGCGGCCAGACATGAGCACTGAACCAGGCGATCCGCCCGAATAACGGCTTCTGCGCCAATAAGCAGACCAGTCATGCGCCGGGTTCCTGACAAAAGCTCCTGTCTCATTTAGAAACCACCCGGTTCACGCGAGATTGAGAGCGCACGCCCCTGTGCACCCCACGCTTCCGCACACGCCCTGCCCAGGCCGGCCGCCACCACATACCCAGGCATCATGCAGCCCTCACAGCCCTACCCCAGCGACCTGTCCGACGCCCGATGGGAACTCATCCGCCCCACTCTCGAAGCCTGGCGCCAGGCCCGCAACGGCATCCGCAAGCCCACCCACGACCTGCGCGCCCTGATCAACGCCATCCTCTACGTCGACCGCACCGGCATCCCCTGGCGCTACCTGCCCCACGACTTCCCACCTCACCAGACCGTCTACGGCTACTTCGCCCGATGGGAAGCCGACGGCATCTTCGACCAACTCACCGGCCTCTTACGCGGCAAAGTCCGCCAGACAGAAGGCCGCACCAGCGAGCCCAGCGCCTGCCTGATCGACAGCCAGAGCATCAAAACCTCCGCCACCGTCCCCCTGACCAGCCAAGGCATCGACCCGGCCAAGAAGATCATCGGCCGCAAACGGCACATCGTCACCGACACGCTTGGCCTCCTGCTGGCCGTGGCCGTCACCGCCGCCAGCGTCCACGACTCCGCCGCCGCCACCCAACTCCTGGCCAAAGTCCGCGAACGCCACCCCACCATCACCAAAGCCTGGGCCGACAACGGCTACAAGACGAAAGCCGTCGAACACGCCGCCGAGATCGGCATCGACCTGGAAATCGTCCAGCGCGATCCCGCCGTCCGCGGGTTTCGCGTCCAGCCCCGCCGCTGGGTCATCGAACGCACCCTCGGCTGGCTCATGCACCACCGCCGCCTGGCCCGCGACTACGAAACCCACCCGCACCGATCAGCCGCCATGATTCAACTCGCCTCCATCAACCTCATGACCCGCCGCCTCACCCACGAAGCCACCCCGAACTGGCGCGACAGCTAAGCCAAAATTAAACGGACAATGGCGAACCAAACGCTCACTTAGGGCCGCAGGGTGATGGTCTTCTCGCGCCGGTCCGTAGGCCGGTGCCGCCGCGGGATCGGGTGTCTGGCGGAGCGGATCAGCCGAGCTCGGTCTCGGTCGGGGCGCCGGGAGTGTGCCAGCGGACGGTGATGGTGCGGATGACTCCTTGGTCACGCATGGCCTGAACGCGGTGCTGGCCGTTGGTGAAGGCGCTGGTGGCGCAGATGGCGAGGCTCGGCGCGAGCAGGGTGTGCAGCGCGTGGTTGTCGGCGACGGGTCCGGCGGCCCGGGCCTTGTCCAGAGCGTAGGGGGCGATGTCGCATCCGGTGACGCCGTCGCGGTGGGCGTCCTCGATCAGGGTGATGGCGGTCTCGGACAGCCTCGCCCAGTCCTGCTGGTGATACCAGCAGCAGGAGGCCGGCCGTGCGGGGTGCGTGCGCCAGAACAGCAGACGGCGCCAACTGTCCGGGCCAGGCATGCAGTGGCGCTCGCGGAAGGGGCGCGGCTGGGGCAGGTCGGCGACTGGAGTGATCTCGTAGACCGGGATCTCCTCGGGCTCGGCGGGCGGCGGCTGGTAGCCGTCACCGCGGCTGCCGTCAACCGGCTGACCGAGGAGGTGCTCGACCTGTGCGGCGGTGAGCCGGTGCCAGCGGGGCCCGGTGAGTCGGTGACGGCCGGCGACAGTGAAGGTCACCAGATGGAAGGGGGACTCGTCATCGCCTGGCTCGTCGAGCTGCCGCTGGATCCACAGGGGCGGCTCGACGTCGTCGGGCCGGTGGCACCGTCAGACCGCGCTGGCGTAGGCCTCCGCCCGGTTGATCAGGCTCGGCCCGTCGTCCATGGTCTGGACGGCAAGCACGACGGGCCGGACGGCGGCGGCGGCGAACAACTGCAGGCGGAAGGCACCCGGCGTGGGCGCCTGCTCGGCGCCGCGGAACATGGGGTCGTCCACGGTGCGCTCGCGCCGGGCGGCGTGCTGGGCGAGGAGCCGGGCGACCGGATCGCCGGTGGCGTCAGGAGAAGTGTGGGAGCTCATCGCCTTGTTGTGGTCGGGGGCGTCGCGCGGGTGCCAATGGTCGGCCTGCTCAGGATCTATACCACGACCGATCCGGTCACGGTGATCGCTCCCGTTTCGTGCCGCGCGGGCGCGGCCGAGCCCACGGACGCCTGCTCATGCATCACGAGCGGCGGTGACCATCACAGCCAAGGGCGCTACTTCGCGAACCTGGCCGTGCTGGGCGGCGAGACGCTCACCGAGCGGGGCCGGTGTCCTCCGGAACACCGGCCCCCACGTGACAGGCTCGGGCAAACTGCCCGGCCTGGTCAGTCGACGAACTCGACCATGACGGTCGCCGTGCCGGGCACGTGCCGGGCGTCGCCCGCGTAGGTGACCGTGTACTGAGGGTAGGTGCTCCAGTCGGGCGGGGTGTCGCTGAAGCTGAACGTGCCCTCCCGCCCGACCTTCACATCCGGCAGCTGCACGCCGTCACGCGTCACCGTGACCGCTCTGTGCTTGGGGAAGGGGACCAGCGAGGTCAGTTTCCCCGTCACGGTGACCGGTGTGCCGACGGGGTTCGTCGGCGGGGCGGACAAGGTGATCGTGCTGGATGCCTTGGCGACGTCGGTGATGATGCCGAGAACGACCTCGCCCGAGTGGGGGAAGCGGGTGGTGAACAGCCTGTTGCCGTCGGGCGCCCAGGCCACGCCTCGGTCGAGCAGATTCGCATACCCCGGCGACAACGCGACCGTGCGGTACGCGGCGGTCTCTCCCGGCCGGTAGAGGTAGACGTCCCAGTCCCCTCCCGCCACGATCCCCGCGGCGACGGTGCCGTGGGAGTCGACAGCGACGGAGTTGGGATAGGGGCCGGTGTCGTACTGGGCTTCCTCCGTCAGGTCCGACAGGCGCCACCGCTGGTGGTAGTAGTTGGAGCCGTTCGCGGTGATCACACTGCTGCCGTCCGGCGTCACCGCCACGTCCTCGACGTCGGCGACGGCGTCGCTGTAGGCGGTCTCCCGAAGCCTGCCGGAACCCACGTCGTACACGCGCATGCCCAGCGCGCCCTGGCTCTCCGCGGCGACGAGCCGGTCGGGCGCGCCCGGCGACGAGGCGAGTCGCGGCTTGCCGTACCAGACGGGGTTGTCGTCCAGGCTGACGGTCGGGGTCGCTGCGGCGATGGCGACCGACCCGATGCCGGCGTCGAAGACGGTGGCCTGGTAGCCGAAGAACAGCCGTCCGCCGACGAGGGCGAGGCTCTCCGGTTCGGTGTCGGCGCCGGTTGAGATGCGCCGCGTCTCAGTCATGGTCGCGGTGTCGATGACGGAGATCGCGTCAGCGTCCGGCAGCGCCACGTACAGGGTGGACTCGTCGGCTGACTGGGCCATGCCCCGTGCCCCGTCGAGACCCTCCACCTTCTTCACGACCTGCCCGTCGTGGTCGGTGGCCAGCACCGCGTCGTCACCGGGCGCGCTGACATACACATGGCGGCTGTCGGCGAGGGTCTGCCAGTGCGACCGCACGGGCAGGACGATGCCGCCCTGGGACTGTGCCGCTGCCTTGCCTGGGGTACCGAGCAGATTGAACGACGCGGCGGCCAGGACCAGCGCGACACCCGCTGCGCGTCTTCGTAAATGCACCCTGGGAGCTCCTTTCGAGAATGATCCGACCGCTCGGGCGCGGCTGGCGGAGCAACTGTATTGCTCCGCACTGACATTGGGCTCCCAGGATGACCGCGTGCACCGCGCACGTCAGGCCACGGACTTGCTGCAGCCCGCGTCTCATCTGGTTTCGGCCGGACAAGTCCTGATCCGTGAAGAATCGGGGGCGACGGTAGGAGAGAGTTCCCCACCTGTCTTCGGAATCCGGGTCGTACTCCTCATCATTGGGATCCGGGCGGGCTGGAGTGATTCCGGCCGCATGGATGCGCTCAAGGGTCCGGCGGGTGTCGCAGCGCTCGTAGTGTTCGGTGACCTCGGGCAGGTACACCTACCGTCGCCCGAGGTCTTTCTGCTCGCTCTCAATGGGCGGCGGCAGCCCCAGGAGCATCTGCTCTTTCCTCTGGTGTGACTGATGACGAAACAGCCGCGCGCCGCCCTCCCATTTTCCCTAGCGTGGGTGCGAGGCGGGAGGGATTCGAGTGGGGAACCACATCAGTGGCGGGATGTTCTTCGGCACGGTCGTGATGGGGCAGCGGGTAAAGATCACCCTCCCGCGGGAGATCACCCCCGCGCTGAGCGGGCTGCCCAGGCGTGGCCGGATGTTCTCCGGGCGCGGCGACGAACTCGCCAGGATCGTCGGAGAGCTGGAGCGATTCCCGGTGGTGACGATCGTCGGCATGCCCGGGGTCGGCAAGACCGCTCTGGCGGTGGAGGCCGCCTGGCGAGCGTGGAAGGACGAGGGCCGGTTCCCCGGTGGAGTGCTGTTTGTCGAGTTGCACAGCTACAACGACCGCAACCGGGTCTCGACCCAGCAGGCGCTTACCCAGTTGCTGCGCGCGCTGGCGGTACCACGCGAGCACATGCCGAACGAGGAGCAGGAGTTGACCAGACTCTACCGCTCGGTGTTGGCGGCCTACGCCGAGCAGGAACGACGTCTGCTCATCGTGGTGGACGACACCTCTGGCGAGGGGCAGGTCGGCTCGTTGCTGCCGGCCGACGACTACCATGCCGCGCTGGTGACCTCGCGGCACAAGCTGGTGCTCGGCGAGGCCCGGACGGTCTTGCGTCCCCTGGACACGGACGCGGCGGTCGAGCTCGTCCGGCGGGTGCTCGGTCCGGACGACGAGCGGGTGGACGGCGACCGCGTCGCGGCCGAGCGGATAGCCGACCTGTGCGGCCACCTGCCGCTCGCACTGAGGATCTCGGCGGCCCTGCTGGCCGACTTCCCCGTCAAGCCGCTGGCCGAGCTCGCCGCCCAACTGGCTGAGGCGCACCGCCGACTCGACGCACTGTCCCGGGACGAGCGCACCGTCCGGGCCGCCTTCGACCTCTCGTACCAGCGGCTGCGACCCGAACAGGCCAGGCTGTTTCGGCTGTTGGCGCTCAACCCGGGGCCGGACGTATCCACCGAGGCAGCCCAACAACTGGCGAACGCGATGGTCGACTGGTCGCTTGAGGCGCTCGCCCGGGCGCATCTGATCGAGGCTCCGCGGTGGGGCCGCTGGGCCTTCCACGACCTGGTTCGCCTCTACGCGGAGGAGCGGGCCGCAGCCGACGCCGGCGAGGAACTCGACGAGGCGGAGCACCGGCTGAACGTCCACTACCTGGAGACGGCCATGGCCGCCTCGCTCAACCTCAACGACCTCGTCGCGACCAGCAACGACGGCCCGTTCACGCGTTTCCTGGGAAACGAAGGCACCGGCATCGCGTGGCTGGACGACGAGTACGCCAACCTGCTGGCCGCGGCCGTACGGGCTCAGGCGGACGGACACGACCGGCTCTTGGTCAGACTGCCCTTCGTGCTGGGCGGCTACCTGCGACTGCGCCGTGTCCTTCCCCAGTGGACTGTCCTCTTGGAAGGGGCGGTTACAGCAGGGGAGTCCCTCGGCGAGCTGGAGCTCACCGGCAATGCCCTGGACCTGCTCGGCCTCGCCCTCCAGGAGGAGGGCCGCCTGGAGGAAGCGGCCGTCGCCGCACGCCGCGCGGTGACGTGCTTCCGGAAGGCGCGCGACGGGTTTCGCGAGAACGTCGCGCTAAGCCACCTCGGCACGGCGCTCGCCCGCCAGGGCCGGTACAGGGAAGCCGCCAAGATCCTCCGGATCACCGTGGACCGGCTGGAGGAGAGGGGCGGGGCGATGACCAGCAGGGCGCACGCGCTGAAGGACCTCGGCGACGTTCTACTGCGGCTGGAGCGGTTCGAGGAGGCCGAGAAGTTCAGCGCGAAGGCTGCCAGATGCTTCTGGCAGCCGCTGAAGGACGAACTCTCTGAGGCGGAGGCACTCCTCTGCCAGGGCTCGGCCCTGCTTGCCCTCGGCGATCCGGCGATGGCACTCATCCCTCTCCACCGGGCGAGCGAGCACTTCCGCAAGCACGAGAACCTGGCGGGGCTGGCCGCAACGCTGAACCGCTACGGCTGCGCAGCGTGGAGCCTTGGCCACCGGGACCGGGCCGTCGAGGTTCTGCGCGAGGCTGCCGACTGTGCCGAGGAGGCAGGGGACCACGGCCGCCGGGCCGAGGTCGTCGACAATCTCCTCTCGGCATACACGATCCTCGGCCGGGCAGAGGAGGCGGCCCGGCTGGCTCCGGACCACGGCGCGAGAGCCCTGCAGCCGCTGCCCGACACCCAGCCGCCGTGCGCCCCGACCGACGGCGGCAGGTGGTGGCGGCGTTTCGGGTGGCCCTTCCGACGACACTGAGCGAGCCGTCCCGCTGAGCGGTCTGGCCCGAATGGGGGACCAACCGAGGCCCGGGCTCCCATCGGGGCGGTTCTCGTGACCGCGGACACCGTACGCCCGGTCCAGGCCAACTCCCCCGACGGACCGCTCTGCTCCCGCTGCTATACCGCTCCCGCCAAGCTCTGCGGCAAATGCGGCCAGCTGACGCAGCTCGCCAAGCGGGGGAAGAACGGCGAACCCGGCGTCTGTCACCGCTGTTACACCTTCGAAGGGGTCTGCACCGTCTGCGGACGCTTCCGCGATGGCGCCCACAGCCCCTGGACGGCGCGGTACTCGAGCTGAGCTGGTCGGCGGACAACGACCTTCGGGCAGCTCGAGGCCGGCGGCCGCAGCACAGTGCGGGGCTGCCCACCCGCGTGGCTTCTTCTCCACTCGCGATGATGAGACCCCGACGCTCCTTGCGCTGGAGAAACCGTCGCCTCCGGACAGGCCCGCATGAGACGGAGGGCTGGAGCAACGGTGATCGCCAAAGGCTTTGCGGTCAGCTCCGTGTGCCGGTAGGCGCAGGGGCGGGCGTCTGGTAGCCACGAACGGCCAGCGGCACACCAGGTCCCAGGGCCGGCAGACGCATACGAAACTGTCCAGCGAGGCCATGCCCCGCCGATGCGTTCCGGGGCCCTGCGGTCACGGTGTGCCGTTCCTGTGCCGTACCGGGCGCCGTGTGGACCGGCGAGGGGACAGCGCCGCCTGCACGAGCCGGTGCCGGTCCACGCCGCTGCGGGCGTTGATGAGAGCGATCAGCAGGTCGACCGCTTCGGTGCCCACCCGGTCCGGGCGGAGGCTGAGCGTGGTGACGGGCGGGGTCGTCATCGCGTACTCCGGATCCTCACTGATGCACGCCACCAGCAGATCCCGCGGTACCCGAAGGCCGTGGTGGCGTGCGGCGGCGAGGATGTTGCGGCCGGAGTCGGAGTAGACACCGATGACGGCGTCCGGTCGTGGATCGCCGTTGAGGAGTCGGCCGACCGCGTCCTGTTCGGCCGTGAAGTAGTCGGGCAGCGGGTCGTACTCTTCGACGAGGGCGGGCAGGCGGCGTCCGTCGCACCATGACTGGTATGCGCGTGCGATCAGGTGCGGGTACGCGTCGTCGTGAACAGGCAGGGAGAGCCCGATCCGCCGGGCGCCGGACTCCGCGAGGTGGTCGAGCAGGAGGCGCAGGCCCGCTTCGTAGTCGGTGTCGACCCACGCGTCGTCCCAGTGCGGCCGGGGCGGCCGGCCGTCGCAGACCATGGGGATGCCCCGCTCCCGCGGGAGGGAACGCACCGGGTCCTCGGCGCGCGGCTCGACGTGGATGACGCCGTCCATGGGCGTGTTGAGCCACATCCACGGTGACAGGGAGTTCGGCATGACCGTGAGCAGGTAGCCGCGCTCGTGCGCTGCCGCCATGGCGCTCAGCGTCAGCTGTGCGTAGTAGGGGATCTCGGTGTACGGGACGGGCCGGTCGCCGTACGTCGTCGTGGTCAGGCCGAGCACTCCGGTGGCGCCGCGGGCCAGGGCCCGGGCGGTGCTGGCCGGGGCGTGCCCGAGTTCGCGTGCCGCGGCGAGCACGCGCTGCCGGGTCGCATCGGACAGCCGTCCGGTGCCGTTGAGCGCGTTCGACACCGTGGCCGTGGACACCCCGGCCCGTGCGGCAACTGCGCCGAGCGTGGGACGCCGCCAGACGCGCGAGCTCGTCATCCGTACCCCAACAGCCTTGTGACGGCTTGTAGTTAAAACATTAATCACACACCGTACCGGGCGTCGGCGGCCGGTGCGGCCGCCGGGTGAGGAGTGATCAGATGTCAGATGTCTTCGACGGCCCCTCCGCAGGGGACGCGGGCGGCCCGCTGCAGCGGCGGACGTTCCTGGCCGCGGCCGGGGCGGGCGCCCTCGCGGTGGCCGGCGCCGGTACGGCCGCCCGGGCCGCGACCGGCCGGCCCCCGGTGCGGGTGGCCACCGTGGTGCTGAACGGGCGGGTGTTCACCGCAACCACCGGCAGCGCGCGAGCGCAGGCGGTGGCGGTCGGCACGAATGGAAAGGTGCTTGCGGTCGGCAGCAACGCGGACATACGCCGTCGCATCGGCCCCCGTACCGTCGTTCTCGACGCCGGCGGCGGTACGGTCATGCCGGGCATCCAGGACGGGCACATGCACCCGCTCGGGGCGGCCGCGCAGTCCCTGAACCCGTCCTTGGGCAATGCGAGCATGACGGTTGATCAGTTCCGCGCCAAGATCCAGGAGATGCTGGACGCCACGGCAGCGCAGGAACCGGACGGTTGGCTCCAGGTGACCGACTGGAACCCCGTCGGCCTGCTGCCCGCGGGCACCGTGGCCGACAAGTCGCTGCTCGACTCGCTGAACACCAGACGCCCGGTCTACCTGCAGGGCTCCGACTTCCACAACAGCCTCGCCAACAGCAGGGCACTGGCCCTCGCGGGAGTCGGCCGCACCACCCCCGACCCCGCGGGCGGAAAGATCGTCCGCGGCGCCGACGGGGAACCGACCGGTCTGCTGGTGGACGACGCCCAAGGGCTCGTCACCAGGGTGATCCCTCCGCACAGTCCGGACCTGATCCTCGCCACCCAGAAGAAGATGGCCGGCGCGCTCCTGGCCGCGGGCATCACGTCCTTCCTCGACGCCGCCAGCGGCGAGGAGTTCGTCACGACCTACGCCGAGCTCATGGCCGAGGGCGTGCTGCAGCAGCGCATCACCCCCGCGCTGCTGGTCGACGCGGAACTCGCCAAGAAGCCCCAGGAGGCGGCCGAGTTCCTGCGCGGCGCGCGCAAGCGGTTCGCCGGACCGGACAGGCTGCGGCTGACCACGGTCAAGGTGTTCCTCGACGGGGTGATGGAGTTCCCGGCGCAGACCGCCGCCCTGCTGGACCCCTACCTGGACGCCCAGGGCAGGCCGACCGACAACCGGGGTCCCCTCCACGTCAGCGACCGGGACTACCGGGCCCTCGTCCGGGCCCTGGACGCGGACGGCTGGCAGATGCACGCCCACGCCATCGGCGACCGCGCCGTACGCGCGGCCCTGAACGCCTACGAGGCCGTCGCCCGCCCCGGCCGCCGCAGCCGGCGGCACACCATCACCCACCTCCAACTGGTGCACCCCGACGACTACCGGCGCTTCGCCCGCGCCGGAGTGGTGGCCAGCATGCAGTTGCAGTGGGCGCTGCCCTCCTCGTTCACCAACGACGCGCTGAAGCCCTTCATCGGGCCCGAGCGGTACGCACGCCTGTACCCGGCGCGCAGCCTGGCCAGGGCGGGGGCCCTGCTGGCCGGCGGCTCGGACTGGCCGGTCGACCCGCTGCTGCCCTTCACCCAGATCGCCACCGCGATCGACCGCAGCAACCCCGAGGAGAACCAGCCGCCTCTCAACGCCCGCGAAGGGCTGACCCGCACCCAGTCGCTGGTCATGCACACCGCAGGCGCGGCGCACCAGCTGCACGACGGGGGCTCGGGAACCGTCCGTCCGGGCAAGCGGGCGGATCTGATCGTCCTCGACCGGGACGTCACCAAGGTGCCCGTGAAGGAGATCCGCGCCACCAAGGTCCAATACACCCTGATCTCCGGACAGGTGGTCCACGACGCGCAGTCACAGACGGGACGGGCCCGAGCCGAGGCGGCGCAGCACATGGGCGCGCAGGGCGCCGGCCGGGCATCGGGCGGTTCCTGCTGCCAAGGACACTGACCCGCACAGACCGACGCGCCCCGGCCCCCCAAGCAGGGGCCGGGGCGCGGCCGGGAGGGCGTGAGAGGTCACCACAGCCCCGGCGGTAGCTTCCCGGGCCCGGAGCAACCAGCACGGAATGCGCCAATCCGGGAGACCCGGCACACTGCACTCGTGCAGCCCCTCCCGGTTCCCTGCCCCGCACACCTGATCCCGGATGCCACCGGCACCGACGCTTTCCACGCCGCCTACCGGCAGGCCATGGCGCAGCACGCCGTCTTCATCGCCATCGAATCCGAAAAACGTCAGCGCTGGACCGTCAAGGCGGACACGCTCACCGCCGGCTCCGGCCACACCGTCGACGACGCCGTGAACGGCGCAGTCCGGGCCGCGATCACCCGACTGATCCAAAGCCGTGACGTCGAACTGGACGCCTACACCGGACCGATCTACTTCATGATGCACGGTCTGCGGAACGAAGCCCGGGCCCGCGAACTCGCGGCCGCACTCCACGCCGCCCTCTACGCCGACCTGGGACCTCTCACCCGCGCCGTCCCTCCCGCGTCCGGACGGGGATGAAACTACCGCACTTCAGACATCGCTTCTCACTGATACCGATCACGAACAAGCGGCCGAGGTGACTGCCGAACCCACCTCGAAACGGCATCCACGCCAAGTGGAAGGCACAGCCGCATGACCTGGTCCTTGCCCGAGCCGATGCTCACCGTGGCCGTGGACAGTCCTGCCCTGCCCGCGGGGCGGGCCGCGGAGCCGAAGTTGTGGATGGGGTTTCGTTCTGTCCGTTGTCCACTGCGGGCATGGCTCAGGGCCCTCCGGTGTGAAGAGCCCTGGACCAGTGACGGCGTCGGCTGAGGAGCCGTTAACGAGCGGCGAATCAGCTGACAAGTAACTCGTGAACCCCCTCCGAGGTCGCCGCCGCGGAATTTCAGCTGGACGGCGAAGCCCGACCAGGTGGCGCCGCTTTTGTTCCGTAGCCAGCCCGCCTCCTCGCCGGACAGGGTGACGTGGTCCACCACCCCGTCCAGACCCAGATCCCGCCCCACCGACAGCCCCTTACTCCCTTACGGAAGGCGGACCCGGCAGATGGGCCGCCGCCAAAAAACTGTCATAGGCGTCATCTGTGACCGAAGGCCGCCGCGGGGGCCATGCACGAGAACGATGTGCTCGCCGGGGTCACCGAACGCAGGCTGTTGACCAGGAACCTCGAGGACCGCCGACGCCCTGACGGGCCCGACGGTCCTCGAGCCGGTGATCGCCGGTGTGACCGCGGGCCACAGGGGCGGGCACAGTGTCGCCGGTCGGGCGCCTGTCCATGTGAGTGGGGCTGCCGCATGGACAGGCGTGAACGCGGGCCTTAAGCCGTTTCGAGGAAGGGGTAGTCGGTGTAGCCCTCGGCGCCCGGCCCGTAGAACAGTTCCGGCCGCGGCTCGTTCTCCGGGTGGCCACCCTGCCAGCGCTCGACCAGGTCGGGGTTGGCGATGAGGGCCTGGCCCACGACCACGGCGTCGGCGTGGTCGGCCTCGATCTGCTGGAGCGCCTGCTCGCGGGTGGTCTGCCCCCCGAAGGGGCCGCTGTTGACGATCAGCTTGCCGCCGAAGCGCCGCCGCAGCTCCTGTACCAGCTCGCCGCCCGGCTCGGCGTGCAGGACGGAGAGGTAGGGCAGGCCCAGCGGGCGCAGTTGGTCGAGCAGGGTGCCGTAGGTGGCCAGGACGTCGTCCCGGTCGGTCTCGAAGACGTCCCCGAGGTCGACCTCCGGCGAGATCCGCAGCCCGACCCGCTCGGCACCGACGGCCTCGGCGACCGCCGTGACCACCTCGACGACGAAGCGCGCCCTGTTCTGCGGCGAGCCGCCGTATCCATCGGTGCGCTGGTTGGCCGCCGGGGAGATGAACTCCTGAAGCAGGTAGCCGTTGGCGCCGTGGATCTCCACGCCGTCCGCTCCCGCCTCGACGGCCCGGCGGGCCGCGGCGACGAAGTCCTCCAGGGCTGCCCGGATCTCCGCGGTGGTCATCGCTTCCGTAGGGCTGCTCGCCCTTCTCGGTGAACGTCTTGTTGTTGATGGCGATCGCGCTGGGGGCGAGGATGCGGCGGCCGCCGTTGATGTCGGGGTGGGTGCCGCGGCCGGCGTGCATGATCTGCAGGACGATGCGGCCGCCCTCGGCGTGCACCGCCTCGAACACCCGCTGCCAGCCGGCCGCCTGCTCGTCGGTGGCGATGCCCGGCTCACCGACACACCCCTGCGACACGTGGTCGGGGTAGGTGCCCTCAGTGATGATCATTCCGACGCTCGCCCGCTGCCGGTAGTACTCGACCATCAGGTCCCCGGGAATGCCGGAGGAACCGGCCCGGACCCGGGTTATCGGCGCCATGACGATGCGGTTGGCAAGCTCGATCTTCCCGAGGGAGACAGGGGAGAAAAGCGATGGAACGGGCGAAACTTCTGAAATGTTGACAGTCATGGGTTTCTTTCTTTCTGCAATACGGAGGGAAACGGGATGAAGGTCTGCGACGCAGTGGGTCCACGCTGTCCCGGCGGAGGCGCGGATGCGGCCCTCGGGCAGGCACGGGGCCCGCTGACGGCGACGCGGTTGCAGGACCGCGATCGGGGTGCGGGTGGTGTGGGCGGCGAACGCGGGGGCGAACGCGGTGAGAGCCGCATGCCGTCGGCGCCGACGCCGACGCCGGCCAAGCGCAACTGCCCGCCGGAGTACGGGCGTTCGCTCCTTGCGCACGATCAGCAGTCAGCCAGGTGACGAAGTCATGGGTGCCGCCGCCGGAGCCGGTACGGATCGGTGTCTGCCGGCCGCGCCGCGGCCGGCTCCCTCGTCGTGCCCCCGCGAAGAGGAGCGATACACGGCTTCACCTGGAACGCGCTTGGGGCGGTGGCGGGGACAGCGATCTCAGTGATCCTCATTCTCACCGGCCTGAGGCACTTCCGCCGGCCGATCGCCCATCGGAGAGCCCGCTTGACGAAAGCGCGCGGCTAGTTGAGCGGCACGTCCGCGACGGCCTTGAGGTGGCTGAACGTCTCGAGGGTGTACCGGCCGTGGTAGCGGCCCATGCCGCTTTCGCCGACGCCGCCGAAAGGCAGGCCGGGCATGATCAGCTGTATCACCGGCTGGCCCCAGGCGATGCCGCCGGAGGACGTCTCGTTCACCAGGCGCGACTTGGTGGCCTCGGAGGTGGTGAAGGCGTAGAGCGCGAGGGGCTTGTCGCGTTCGTTGATGAAGGCGATGGCGGCGTCGAGGTCTTCGACTTCGACGATGGCGAGGATCGGACCGAAGATCTCCTCCTGCATGACGGGCGATGCGGGGTCGACGTCGGTGAGCACGGTCGGTGCGATGTACAGGTCGTCGCGGTCGTGCCGGCCTCCCACCGCTGCCTTGCCGGAGTCCAGCAGGGCGGTGAGGCGGTCGAAGTGCCGCTCGTTGATGATCCGGCCGAAGCCGGCCGAGGTCTGCGGGTCGGTGCCGAACTGGGCTTCGACCGCGGCGCGCAGGGCGGGGCCCAGTTTGGCGGCGGTCGCCGGGTCGGCCAGGACGTAGTCGGGGGCGATGCACTGCTGTCCGGCGTTGCCGAACTTGGCGCCGACCAGCCGCTTCGCGGTCTCGTCCACGTCGGCGTCGGGCGCCACGAAGACCGGGGACTTACCCCCGAGCTCCAGCGTGACCGGGGTGAGGCGCTTGGCCGCTGCGGCCATGACGATCCGGCCGACGGTGCCGTTGCCGGTGTAGAAGATGTGGTCGAAGCGCTGGGCCAGCAGGGCCGTGGTCTCCTCGGCACCGCCCTCGACGACGGTGAGGACGTCGGCGTCGAAGTACTGGCGCAGCAGGCGTGAAGCGACCGCCGAGGTGTGCACCGACATCTCGCTCGGCTTGGCCACCACGGTGTTCCCGGCGGCCAGCGCGCCGATGATGGGGTCGATGAGGAGGTGCAGCGGGAAGTTCCACGGGGCGATCACCAGGACGACGCCGAGCGGGTCGTAGGTGGTGTAGGCCGTGGTCGTGGGGCCGAAGTGGGCGGGAACTTCCACCGGGCGGGGCTGAAGCCAGCTCTCGAGATTCGCCAGGGCCTCGTCGATGTCGGCAATGGTGAAGTCGATCTCCTGCGTCTTGGCCTCGGCGGCGTTCTTCCTCAGATCCTTCCAGAGCGCTTCGATCAGCTCCTGCTCGTTTTCGACCAGCAGGGCCCGCAGCCGCTGCAGCTGGTTGACGCGCCAGTCCAGTGGGCGGGTGACGCCGGTGGTGAACGTCGCACGAAGACGGCCCACCACCTCCGCCGCCGTTTCGCTCTGGCGCGTCCTCGACTCGGTCCCCTGTGTTGCGGTCATGGGGTGTGCTCCGTTCTTGATGCAAGCCACGCCCCGGCTTCCTTCCAGCCGGGCACGGTCTCCAGCGTGCTGGGCGATCCGGTATCCACCCAGGTCACGGCTTTGCGTACGTGCGCTGTGCCTACCACTGGTTGGGTCAGGCTGTTGTGTGTGCGACCGTGGATACTCGAGGCATGGACGAATACCCCGAACCGGTGCACGAGGCCGCCGCCGGCGCTCTGGACCCGCGTGCCGAGCTCAGTGAGTTCCTGCGCACCCGGCGGGCCCGGCTGAGGCCCCAGGACGTGGGCCTGCCGGACTTCGGACGGTACCGGCGGGTGCCGGGGCTGCGCCGCGAGGAGTTGGCGCAGCTGGCCGGGGTGTCGGTGGCGTACTACACGCGCCTGGAGCAGGGCAACGGGCGGACCGTGTCCGCGGAGGTCCTGGACGCCATCGCCCGCGCGCTCAGGCTGAGCGACGCCGAGCACGCCCACCTCACGCACCTGGCGAAACCGAAGCAGAAGAGGAAGCCGGCCGGCCGCGCCCCGCAGGTGCGGGGTCCCCTGCGGACGCTGCTGGACACCATGGACGGTGTTCCGGCGATCCTCGTGGGGCGGCGCTCGGACATCCTCGTCTGGAACCGGATGGCCGCGGCGGTCTTCGGCGACTGGGCCGAGCTGCCGGCGCAGGAGCGGAACTGGGCGCGGCTGGTCTTTCTGCGGCCCGAGTACCGCGATCTGTTCGTGGACTGGGAGCACAAAGCGAGCGACGTCGTCTCTCAGCTGCGCCTGGACGCCGGCCGTCATCCGGACGACCCCCAGCTGTCCGCACTGGTGGGCGAACTCTCCGTGAAGAGCGAAGAGTTCCGGCGGCTGTGGGCCACCCACGACGTCAAGGAGAAGTGCCACGGCATCCAGCGCCTGCACCACCCGCTCGTCGGCGAACTCGATCTCCGCCTCGAGTCGTTCCACCAGGCCGACGCCCACGAGCAGATGCTGGTGACCTACCACGCCGAACCGGGCTCCCCGTCGGCCGAGGCACTACGACTGCTGGCCAGCTGGGGCGCGGACGCGACCCGGTCGGGAACGGGCACCTCGTCGGCACGCACGGCTTGACGAACTCCCGTTGATCATCGGTAGTTGGCTGCGCGCCACGCCCAGCGTCCATTCGCACGCCAGACGCCTCCGGGGGTCGGTGTCGGATTCAGGACGGCGCGGGTGGCGCGGGCGTGCTGCGATTGGGCAGTGGAAGAACGGTGCCGCCGCTGCGCAGGGCGTCGTTTTCGAGGGCCAGCTGGCGGATGGCCTCCTCGTACACGGCGGGAGTGCGGCGCAGCTCGGTGTTCTCCTTCCGTAGCCGCCTCAGGCCGGCCTCCCTACATGCGTTGCATCCGGAGGGTTCCCGCGGAATCACAGGTCGGGCCGGCGCCGGGATACAGGACCGAAAACACACGCCGATCAGGCCAGCACAACGCCGGTGGAAAACGGCATAGTGCCGACAAGTCAGCGCAACGCCGATGGAAAACGCCGTACAGGATATTCAGGAACCGCACAACCGCAACCACGGCGGGACACCGGGGCTTGACCCAAGGCCCCCTGGCTCCAGCGGGAGCACCTGCCCCAGGAACTGGGCTTCGGCTCAGGCATGACACGCCTGCGGGCCGGCGCCTCGGCCGCCCCCCACCCCCCACCACCACCAACTTCCGTCCCGGCTCGGGCAGCAACGGCTCGACAAGCGACCACAGCTCATCCGACATGGTCCACGGCCGCGACTGTCTCTTTCCCACGACCAGACCAACGAGCAGCCAGGTCGACAGCCACGTGATCGACAACTTCGACAACTGCTGTTAAGAGGTCCTAACAGAAGTTGTTGATCAAGTGACTTTCGACTTGGGTGGTCGTTGGTCTGGTCGTGGGGAAACGTCAGTCGCGGCCGTGGATTG